>JAXELM010000081.1:0-9382 GCA_034100525.1 Agathobacter sp. | reverse complement strand
AAAATATAAAAAAATAGCTATATAGTCAGATAATTTACTTTATTATATTAAGTAGACAAACTATCTGACAATTAGAAGAAAATTCCTGTTTACTTTACATTTTTTTCGTTGTAAAATTTATATCAGTTAGAAATGATTGATAACGATTTAGATTTTAGGAAAGGGCGAATCATATGAAAAAGAACTGGGATGAAAGTACAGCAAAGCCACTTGGTCTTTATGATCCAAAATTCGAGCATGATAACTGTGGTATCGGTGCTGTAGTAAACATTAAAGGTATTAAGACGCATGAGACAGTAGAGAATGCTTTGAAGATTGTTGAGAACTTAAAGCACAGAGCTGGTAAAGATGCTGATGGTAAGACTGGAGACGGTGTAGGTATTCTTCTTCAGATTTCCCATAAATTCTTTAAGAAAGTAACAGCTCCTCTTGGAATTGAAATAGGAGATGAGAGAGATTACGGTGTTGGAATGTTTTTCTTCCCAAATGATGAGTTTAAGACAAATCAGGCGAAGAAAATGTTCGAGGTTATCGTAGAAAAAGAAGGGCTTGAGTTCCTTGGATGGAGAGAGGTTCCAACAGAACCGGATAAGCTTTCTGACAAAGCGAGAGCTTGTATGCCTTGCATTATGCAGGCATTTGTAAAGAGACCTGTAGATGTGGAAAAAGGACTTGATTTCGATAGAAAGCTGTATGTAGCTCGTCGTGTATTTGAGCAGTCAAACGATGATACATATGTAGTTTCTTTTTCAAGCAGAACAATTGTATATAAGGGAATGTTTCTTGTTGAGCAGCTTAGACAGTTCTTCTCAGACCTTCAGGACTCTGATTATGAATCTGCTATTGCAACAGTTCATTCAAGATTCTCTACAAATACAAATCCAAGCTGGATGAGAGCACATCCAAACAGATTTATTGTACACAACGGAGAGATTAATACAATCCGTGGTAACTCAGACAAGATGTCTGCACGTGAAGAGAACATGGAATCGCCAAAGCTTAAGAAAGAGTTCCAGAAGGTTCTTCCTGTTATCAATGCAGAGGGTTCTGACTCAGCAATGCTTGATAATGCGCTTGAGTTCCTTGTTATGAGCGGAATGGAGCTTCCACTTGCAGTAATGATTATGATTCCTGAGCCATGGGCAAATAACTCTATTATGTCACAGAAGAAGAAAGACTTCTATCAGTATTATGCGACTATGATGGAGCCATGGGACGGACCGGCGTCTATCCTCTTTTCAGATGGAGATATCATGGGTGCGGTTCTTGATAGAAATGGTCTTCGTCCATCACGTTACTACATCACAGATGATGATTATCTTGTACTTTCATCAGAAGTAGGTGTATTAGACGTAGATCCGACTAAGATTGTAAAGAAGGACAGACTTCGTCCTGGTAAAATGCTTCTTGTTGATACTGTTGCAGGAAGAATAATTGATGATGATGAACTTAAAGAGAAATACGCTGGAAAGCAGCCATATGGTGAATGGCTTGACAGAAATATTGTTCATCTTTCAGAACTGAAGATTCCAAATGAGAGAGTACCTGAGTATACAAAAGAAGAGAGACAGAGAATGCAGAGAGCATTTGGTTACACTTATGAATCTCTTAAGGATACAATACTTCCAATGGCTAAAAATGGTGTAGAGGGAACAGCAGCCATGGGTACTGATACACCGCTTGCTGCATTGTCAGGCAATAATGAGCCATTATTTAATTATTTTAAACAGCGTTTTGCTCAGGTTACAAACCCACCAATCGACTCAATTCGTGAGGAGGTAGTTACATCTACAAGCCTTTACATTGGTGAGTCTGGTAATGTACTTGAGGAGAAGCCTGAAAACTGCAGAGTTCTGAAGATAAATAATCCTATTCTTACAAATACAGACCTTATGAAGATTAAGAGTCTTAAGAAAGAGGGATTTAAGGTTGAGATTATTCCAATTACTTATTACAAGAATACATCCCTTGAGAAGGCTGTAGATCGTCTCTACATTGAGGCTGACAGAGCATTCAGAGATGGTGCTAATATTCTTATTCTTTCAGACAGAGGTGTGGATGAGAATCACGTTGCAATCCCATCACTCCTTGCAGTATCTGCATTGCAGCAGTACCTTGTAAAGACTAAGAAGAGAACATCACTTTCACTTATCCTTGAGTCAGGTGAGCCACGTGAGGTACATCATTTTGCTACACTGCTTGGATATGGTGCAAGTGCAATCAATCCATACCTTGCACAGGAGACTGTAAAACAGCTTGTAGATGAGCATATGCTTGACAAGGATTACTATGCAGCAGTTGATGATTACAACAAAGCAATTATCGGCGGTATCGTAAAAATCGCTGCAAAGATGGGTATCTCTACAATTCAGTCATACCAGGGGTCAAAGATTTTTGAGGCAATTGGAATTGATAAATCTGTAATTGATAAATATTTTACAAATACTGTAAGCCGTATTGGTGGAATTACTATTAAAGACATCGAGAATGATATAAATACACTTCATTCAGCAGCTTACGATCCACTTGGACTTTCAACAGACCTTACATTGGATAGTAAAGGACGTCATAAGATGAGAAGTGGCGCTGATGCGCATTTATATAATCCGGCAACAATCCATCTTTTACAGCAGTCTACTCAGAGAGGAGATTATAATCTTTTCAAACAGTACACAGAGCTTGTGGATGAGGAGCAGAAGAATACAAATATCAGAGGTCTTATGGACTTTAACTTCCCTAAGAAGGGAATTTCAATTGACGAGGTTGAGAGTGTAGATTCAATTGTTACAAGATTTAAAACAGGTGCTATGTCATATGGTTCTATTTCAAAAGAGGCACATGAGACATTAGCAATTGCCATGAATAATCTTCACGGAAAATCAAATACAGGTGAAGGTGGAGAGGATAAAGACAGACTTGTTGTTGGCCCGGACGGACGTAATCGTTGTTCTGCAATTAAGCAGGTTGCTTCAGGACGTTTCGGCGTAACAAGCCGTTATCTTACAAGTGCTCAGGAGATTCAGATTAAGATGGCTCAGGGTGCAAAGCCGGGAGAAGGTGGACATCTTCCGGGAAAGAAAGTATATCCTTGGATTGCAAAGACAAGACTTTCAACACCGGGTGTATCACTTATTTCACCACCACCTCATCATGACATTTATTCAATCGAGGATTTGGAACAGCTTATCTTTGATTTGAAGAATGCAAACAGAGATGCAAGAATTTCAGTTAAGCTTGTATCTGAAGCTGGTGTAGGTACAGTCGCAGCCGGCGTTGCAAAAGCTGGTGCGCAGGTTATCCTTGTTTCCGGTTATGACGGAGGTACAGGTGCAGCTCCTAGCAGTTCAATCCACAATGCCGGACTTCCGTGGGAGCTTGGTCTTGCTGAGACGCATCAGACACTTATCATGAACGGACTTCGTAACAAGGTTCGCATTGAGACAGATGGAAAGCTCATGAGTGGAAAAGATGTTGCGATTGCAGCATGTCTTGGTGCAGAGGAATTTGGTTTTGCTACAGCTCCGCTTGTAACTATGGGCTGTGTAATGATGAGAGTATGTAACTTAGATACATGCCCGGCGGGTATTGCTACTCAGAATCCAGAGCTTCGCAAGAGATTTACAGGTAAGCCTGAGTACGTTGAGAACTTCATGAGATTTATCGCTGAGGAACTCAGAGAGTATATGGCTAAGCTTGGATGCAAGACTGTAGATGAGCTTGTAGGTCGTAGTGATTTACTTAAGGTTCGTGATGACTTAAATGAGCGTGAGTCAAGAATTGACCTTTCAAATATTCTTAACAATCCATTCGTGGATGAAAAAGAAAGCGTAATCTTCGATCCGAAGCAGGTATATGATTTCGAGCTTGAGAAGACTAAGGATATGAAAGAAATCCTCAAACAGCTAAATACTGCTTTAGATAAGAAGCAGAAGAGAATGATTGATGTTGAAGTAACAAATATCAACCGTTCACTTGGTACAATCTTTGGTTCAGAGATTACTAAGAAATATGACGATACACTTGAGGATGATACTTACATTATTAAATGTAACGGTGCCGGTGGACAGAGCTTTGGAGCATTTATTCCAAAGGGACTTACACTTGAGCTTGTCGGAGATTCAAACGATTATTTCGGAAAAGGACTTTCAGGTGGAAAGCTTGTTGTTTATCCACCAACAGGTGTTAAATATAAGAAGGATGAGAATATCATTATTGGAAACGTAGCACTTTATGGTGCAACTAGTGGAAAAGCCTTTATCAATGGTGTTGCAGGTGAGCGTTTCTGCGTTCGTAACTCAGGGGCAACAGCAGTAGTTGAAGGTGTCGGAGATCATGGATGTGAATACATGACAGGTGGTCGAGTTGTTATCTTAGGTAAAACTGGAAAGAACTTCGCAGCCGGTATGAGTGGTGGTATTGCCTACGTTCTTGATGAGGACAATGACCTTTACATGAGAACAAATAAGTCGATGGTATTTACAGCGGAAGTATCTAATAAATATGACGTATTAGAGCTTAAAGAAATGATTAAAGAGCATGTTACACTTACAAACTCTGAAAAGGGTAAAGAAGTATTAGATCACTTTAGTGAGTATCTTCCAAAATTCAAGAAAGTAATTCCATATGATTATAATCGTATGCAGATGGCTATCGTTCAGATGGAAGAAAAAGGACTTAATGCAGAGCAGGCACAGATTGAGGCATTCTATGCCAGCACTAGAGCGTAAGGAGGGAAGTAGAAATGGGAAAGCCAACAGGATTTATGGAATATGAAAGATGTGAAGCACGTTCGGTAGAACCAAAGGAACGTATCAAGAACTTTGATGAGTTCCATGTCTTCCTTTCTAAAGAAGAACAGCAGAAACAGGCTGCAAGATGTATGGATTGTGGAGTGCCATTTTGTCAGTCAGGTGCGACTATCGCAGGTATGACATCAGGTTGTCCGCTTCACAATCTCGTACCGGAGTGGAACGATCTTGTATATTCAGGAAACTGGGAGCAGGCGTATAATCGTCTTCACAAGACAAACAACTTTCCGGAATTTACATCAAGAGTTTGTCCTGCACTTTGCGAAAAAGCATGTACATGCGGACACTGGGGAGAGCCTGTTTCAGTAAGAGATAACGAGCATGGTATTATTGAGACTGCGTATGAGATGGGATACGCAGCTCCTAATCCACCTAAGGTTCGTACAGGAAAGAAGGTTGCAATTATCGGTTCAGGTCCTGCAGGACTTGCTGCGGCAGACCAGTTGAACCAGAGAGGTCATGAGGTTACTGTATACGAGAGAGAGGATCGTCTTGGTGGACTTTTGATGTACGGTATACCAAATATGAAGCTTGACAAGAAAATCATTGACCGCAAAATAGAGGTCATGAAAGCAGAAGGAATCAAATTTGTCACAAACTGCAATGTGGGTGTTGATGTTAAACCAGCTAAGCTGTACAAGGAATATGACAGAGTAATCCTTTGCTGTGGTGCAAAAAATCCACGTGATATTAAAGCAACAGGAAGAGATGCAGAAGGAATTTATTTTGCAGTTGATTATCTTACACAGAATACAAAGAGTCTTCTGAATTCAGGACTTAAGGATGGAAAATTTGTATCTGCAAAAGGCAAGAATGTTGTTATTATCGGTGGTGGAGATACTGGAAATGACTGTGTTGGTACAGCTATAAGACAGGGTGCTAAGTCGGTAACACAGCTTGAGATGATGCCATGTCCACCAACAGAGCGTGCAGCAGACAATCCATGGCCGGAGTGGCCAAAGGTCTTAAAGACAGACTACGGTCAGGAAGAGGCAATCTCTCAGTTTGGCAACGATCCTAGAATTTATAAGACCACGGTAAAAGAATTCCACAAAGATAAGGCGGGAAAGCTTAAAGAGATTACTATTGTTAGTCTTGAGAGCAAGAAGGATGAAAAGACAGGACGCTTTAACATGGTTCCTGTTGAGGGGTCTGAGAAAAAGATTCCGGCAGAACTGGTTCTTATTGCAGCAGGTTTCCTTGGAACAGAGGATTATGTGGCAAAGGCATTTGGTGTTAATATGACAGAAAGAAGCAATGTTGCTACAGAAAAAGACAGTTACGCAACATCTGTGAAGAATGTATATGTTGCAGGAGATAACAGACGTGGTCAGTCACTTGTTGTATGGGCAATTCGTGAAGGTCGCGAGGTTGCAAGAGAAGTAGATGAGAGTCTTATGGGATACTCATATCTTTCAATTCAATAGATTGATATAAAATGGCTTGAAATGTGGTATTAAAAACCACATTTTCAAGGTTTCATTACTAGCTTTTCATTTTGCATTTCCTATGGTAATCTATAAGACAGTGGAGTTTTTAGGAAACAAAATGGAGGCAATATATGAGCAAAGTAGCAGTAATGACAGATAGTAATAGTGGTATCACACAGACAGAGGCAAAGGAACTCGGAATTTGTGTTTTACCTATGCCATTTTATATTGATGAGCAGACATATTATGAGGATATAGACCTTACGCAGGACGAGTTCTATGAAAAGCTGAAGGGCGATTGTGATATAAAGACATCTATGCCGGCACTTGGTGATGTTACAGATAAGTGGGATGGGCTGTTAAAAGAATATGATGAGATAGTATATATACCAATGTCTTCAGGACTGAGTGGTTCTTGTGAAGCTGCTATTATGCTTTCACAGGATTACGATGGAAAGGTTCAGGTAGTAAACAATCAGCGTATTTCTGTTACACAGAGACAGTCAGTTTTGGATGCAATGGAGCTTGCCCAAAAAGGAAAAACAGCAGAAGAGATTAAAGATATATTGGAATCAGTCAAGATGGAATCATCTATATATATCATGCTTGATACATTGTATTATCTCAAAAAAGGTGGTCGAATCACACCTGCAGCTGCAGCACTTGGTACATTATTAAAGCTTAAGCCGGTTCTGCAGATTCAGGGAGATAAGCTTGATGCATTTGCGAAAGCACGTACACCAAAGCAGGGCAAGAATATCATGATTGATACCATGAAAAAGGATTTTGCTGAGAGATTTAATGACCCTGAAGGTAAAAATATGCATTTAGAGATTGCTTATTCACATGATAAAGAAGCAGCAGAAACTTTCAAAGAAGAAGTTCAGGCACAGTTTCCGAATCATGAAATCATTATGAATCCACTGTCACTTTCGGTGTCATGTCATATCGGACCAGGGGCAATAGCTATTGCATGTTCAAAAAAGGTGGAAACTGAGTAATAATACACAAGAAATTCGTGCAATATGTGCGAATTTCTTTTTTTTTAACAAAAAGTGTGTTTATCGTAGATTTTATTGAATAATTCTGATATATTATATAGTGTTTTGATGTAACGATTAAAAGGAGGCAGCTACAATGTCAAAAGTAGATGTAGTAATTGGTTGTTTTTATGGAGATGAAGGAAAGGGTAAGGTAATTGATTATCTTGCAGGAAATGCTGACGTTGCAGTTCGTGCAACAGGTGGAGATAATGCCGGACATACAATTAAGGTTGATGGTGTAAAGTATGCAATGCACCTTATTCCATCAGGAATTCTGTCAGGTCATACAGTTGGTGTGATTGGAAACGGTGTAGTACTTAATCCTGAAGTCCTTTTAACAGAGATAAATAATTTAAAAGAGCATGGATATGATGTGGATAATAATCTTAAGATTAGTGATAAAGCTCATGTGATTTTTCCATATCATCGTATGCTTGATTTGGCACTTGAGAAAGTTCGTAAGGCCAAAATCGGAACAACAGGAAAGGGAATCGGACCTTCATACTGTGATAAGTTCGAGAGATCTGGAATTCGTATGGAGGATTTATGTGCTCCTAATTTCAAGGAGAAGCTTATGGAGATGTCAGAGTCAAGACTTGCTCTTCTTAAGTTCTATGATCCGGAGACTGATTACGAGTCAAAGATGAATTTCGATGATTTGTTTGCTACATATACTGATTATGCGAATCAGCTTAAGCCATTTGTATGTGATACAATCACATATTTACATAAAGCACTTGAGGATGATAAGAATGTAGTTGTAGAAGGAGCACAGGCTACACTTCTTGATATTGATTTTGGTTCATATCCGTTTGTTACATCATCTAATCCAACTATCGGTGGTATTCTCACAGGTACAGGACTTAGTGCATCAGATATTGGCAATGTATACGGAGTAATAAAGGCATACTCAAGCCGTGTAGGAGAAGGTCCATACGTTACAGAGCTTCTTGATGCAACTGGTGATAGAATCCGTGAACTTGGACATGAGTATGGTACAACGACAGGAAGACCAAGAAGATGTGGATGGCTTGACCTGGTTACACTTAAATATGCTAAGCGTGTAAATGGACTTACAGGCTTGTCTGTAAACCATCTTGATACAATTGGCAAGTTCGATACAATCAAGGTTTGCGTGGCTTACGATGTAGATGGAGTGGAGACGGAAGATTTTACTACTAACTTGGATGTGTTGAATAATGCTAAGCCTGTTTACAAAGAGTTTGCAGGTGGATGGGGAGATATCTCGGGATGTAAGACATTTGAGGAGCTTCCAGAGAATGCACAGAAATATATTAGCTTCATCGAGGAGTACATTGGTACACCGGCTAAGTTCATCGGAACAGGTGCTGAAAGAGAAGCTATGATTGTAAGATAAATAGCTATTAATAAAAGCGAATGACTTTTCCATAATTTATATTGGAAGAGACATTCGCTTTTTTAACTATTTCTTCATTAATTTGTAGATTAATGCATATGCCCAGATTAGTACGGGAATTACAAACGTTGCAAAAAGTGATGCTTTTAACATGTTCTGTGTATCGGAATGGTCGATTATAGCCATCACGAGTGTTGTAACATATAGTCCGATTAGAAATACTACCAATAATATTGCGAGAATTTGTTTTATTTTTTTCATGCTGGCTCCTTTTATACTTATGTTTGGATTATTATAAGCCAATTAGATGTAATATTGCAAATAATTTTATTAGAATGTAAAATAAAAATATGAAACCAATTAATATATACGAATTAACACGCGTTGGTGCTTCATCTGGCATACAAAAGTTAGAACGCCAGATGTCAGGGCGAGCGGAGTATTTGAAAATTAAAAAGTGGGAAATTGATAGCCTGAGAGCTTTTGTCGACAGGCTTAATGATGTTATGCCAATTTCACACGGATATGAATTTTATTATTCTTTTTTGTTGCCAAAGCTTGGTAAAGAGTTTGATTTGCTGAGGATTTCAAGCGATTATATTATAAATATTGAATTAAAGAGCAGACCTGTATCGACAGAGGCAATAAAGAAACAGCTCATTCAAAATAGATATTATTTATCAATGCTTGGAAAAACAATATATTCATATACATACATAAGCA
>JAXELM010000076.1:0-15780 GCA_034100525.1 Agathobacter sp. | reverse complement strand
ATGTTATAAAAATGCAGGGTATAAGAGACGAAAAATAAGTCAATTTATCCCGCACAACGTTAGTGGAACTTGTGTAACATAAGAAAACGGGGTATGTATGAAGAAAAATGGATAAAAACTTCCCCTGATACTACTTTTCCTGTTTAAAATAAGATAAATAATTGTGGAGAACCTGAGCAATTCCAAGAACGTTTATCGAGCCACAAGGCAACCGATCCACAACCTATATTAGACATGAGTTGATACTATTTGTGTGGATGGACTTTCATAGACTGAAAATGATTTGAGGGTATGTTAATACATTTTGTAAGTGCATCCGCAGTGTTTAGAGGCTCTTAATAATTCGTATGTAATCAGCTGGGAAATTGCCATGGACGGCAATTTTAGCGAATATGAGCCAGGACGGCGAATATGAGCGACAGCGTCACTCATAGACAACCTTGGCGAATTATTTAGAGCCTCTTAACGCGAGGACATAAACGCACAAAATGTATTAACATACCCTCAAATCATATATATCTAAAACGGTCCATCCACACAAATAGTATCAACTCATGTCATCAAAGATTTAAGAAGCGGTTGCCACCCCATCTCAACAAACAAGAATTTCTTCTGTATATGGGAAGCGAAATTTGATAAAATATAACTAGCAAATACAAAAAGGGGGTCTATTCATGGAAATAGAAAGAAAATATCTTCCAAAATATTTACCTGAAAATCTAGAACAATACAAAAAGAAAAAAATAGCCCAGGGATATCTATGTACCAATCCTGTTGTACGTATAAGGCGTTCAAATGATGATTATTATCTGACATATAAAGGTGGAGGCATGATGGCTCGTGAAGAATACAACCTTCCACTCACAAAAGATGCTTACGACCATCTCCTTCCAAAAATAGATGGATTACTGATAGAGAAAACCCGTTATCTCATTCCTCTTGAAGATGGATACACCGCTGAACTTGATATATTCGAGGGTGCCCTTGAACCACTAACACTTGTGGAAGTTGAATTTGAGTCTATTGAGGCAGCCAATTCATACACTCCACCTGAATGGTTTGGTGAAGATGTCACCAACTCTCCAAATTATCACAACAGTTACCTAAGTCAACATACCAAAACAAATTAATATATATGATAAAAAGGCAGTTATATTATATAATCAACTGCCTTTCTTCCATCCGTTATTCGTAACTATTTTTTTAGTTTAAGCAATGATTCTCCCACATTAATTTTTCCACTGCCTACCGATTCTATCAAGCTGTAATCATTAGTATTGCAAATGATAAGTGGGGTTGTTGTTTTATATCCTTCACTTCTAATACTGTCAAGCTTAAAGGAAATAAGCAAATCGCCTTTACGAATCTTCTGTCCATCAGAAACATGAGCCTCAAAATACTTTCCTCCCAGCTTTACCGTATCAATACCTATATGCAAAAGAATTTCACATCCATCATCTGATACGAGATTAACTGCATGCTTTGTATCAAAAACCATTTCAACCTTTCCATCACATGGCGAATACAGTTCACCGACATCAGGTTCTATTGCTATACCATCTCCAATAATCTTCTGTGAAAAAACCTCATCCTCTACTTTCTCAAGCAAAATCACCGTTCCATTCATATATGAAGCCAACTGAGAAAATTGCTCCATTTGTTCTTCGTACACTTCATTTATGTGTTGCTCCATTTGTTCTTCGTGCACTTCATAAGACCGGTCAACATAATCTGATTCCATAAAGTCTTCAAGATTTGACTTTATCACCGATACCTTAGGTCCATAAATTACCTGTACACCATTTCCTTTGCGAACTACTCCCGACGCTCCGCTTTGCTTTAAAAGCTCATCCGAAACTAACTCTGAATCAATCACTGTCACTCTGAGTCTTGTGGCACAACAGTCAATATCAGAAATATTTTCTTTTCCACCAAGCCCATTCAAAATCAATTCACTTATTTCTGTTTTCGAATTATTTTTTCTCGCATCTAAATCTTTCCTTGTATAGAGCTTTGTCTCCTGCTCGTTTTCTTCCCGACCTGGAGTTTTGTAATCATATTTCTTAATCATATAATAAAATACAAAAAAGCAGATTACGGCATATATTCCACCTACAAGTATAATCCACAGCCAGTTTGTCTTATTGTTGCCCTGCAGTATTCCAAAAAGTGTCAGGTCAATGACGCCTCCTGAAAAAGTCATACCAACCGTTACACTCAATAAGTGCATAAGCATATATGAAATTCCTGTAAGAACACAGTGAACTGCGTACATAAGCGGTGCAACAAATAAAAAAGTAAATTCAAGAGGCTCAGTAATTCCTGTAATCATCGAAGTAAGTGCTGCTGAAAGCAAAAGTCCTCCCACATGCTTTTTCTTTTCAGGGCTTGCCACTTTGTACATTGCAAATGCTGCTGCCGGAAGTCCAAAAATCATAACTGGAAATTTTCCAGTCATAAATCTTGTTGCTGATACAGAAAAATGCTCCGTGCCTTTTGAAGCTAGTTCTGCGAAGAAAATGTTCTGTGCTCCGGAAATCATATTTCCGTCAATCATTACTGTTCCACCAAGCTCAGTCTGCCAGAACGGCATATAGAATACATGATGCAAGCCAAAGGGAATAAGAGCACGTTCAATTAATCCGTAAAGAAATGTTCCAGCATATCCTGATTCAAGAACAAGATTTCCAAGCCAAGAAATGCCATTTTGAATCACAGGCCATATTATAAACATACCAATACCTACAAACAGATAGACAAGGGCTGTGATAATCGGCACAAATCTTGTTCCTCCGAAAAATGAAATCACCTGCGGAAGTTCAATTTTATAAAACCTGTTGTGAAGAGCTGCAACTCCAAGACCTACAATTATTCCACCAAAAACTCCCATTTGCAGTGTGGTAATTCCAAGAACGTGAGTAGTAGAATTTGGTGCCATTGACGAAACTCCACCTTTTATTTCAATCAAGGCACTTATTGCTTTGTTCATAATCAGATAACCAAGAGCTCCCGAAAGTGCAGCAACAGACTTCTCTTTCTTTGCCATTCCAATAGCAACACCCATTGCAAAAAGCAGTGCCAGATTATCAAAAACCACACTTCCTGTTTCTTTCATAATGACAAGAATTGAATACAGAATTCCATTTATTTTAATTATGTTGGTAAGATGATAGGCTTCAAGCGTTGTAGAATTTGTAAATGAACTTCCAATACCTAAAAGAAGTCCTGCGATTGGGAGTATTGCAATGGGTAGCATAAATGACCTTCCCACTCTCTGCAAGACTCCAAACACTTTGTCTTTCATAAAAAATACCTCCAAGAATATTATCTGAAATGCTTTAATAATATATTCTTGAAAAATATTTTTTTGTAACAAAAAAACTATTTTAACTATATTTATCTAAGACGATTGGAAAATTCATAATGTTGACGTGTTCTGACAGCCTGCTTTAAATCATCATATCTTTTCATCAAATCTCCGTCAGGTATGACAACATCCATAACCACCGCAATGTCATCAACCAATTTGTCCGATATACAGTCTCTCATAGAAACCAGCACATTGTATTTCTCCTCAAATGTATCTGCATCCAGAAACTCCATAAGCTTAGGATCTGGCAGCCCTTCTTCTGCTAAATCATTCTGTGCATTATTTATACCACTTGCATTACCTATACTATTTGCATTATTTATACTATTTGCATTATTTGTATCATCCACTTCACACAAATCCTGCGTATCAACCTTGTCAATCTCTGCATTTACATCAATTTTCTCAAACCTGTATTTCTGCTTCACATCTGGATACTTGACATGATCCACTTCACTTACAAACATCTCAAGCGGTCTTGCATATATACCAAAATCATCATAGAGAGCCTGATAAATCACAAGAGGCTCCTTAGTCTCTGAATGCTTTGCAATTGCAACAATCTGATACATTTTGTTTTTAAAATGCCTGTAAAACTCTCCAGGCTTTGGTGTTCTGTCTATCATCTTCTATGCCCCTTTTTAATTCTGAATCGAAAAATTTGCCACCATATCAAGTGCTTCGCCCACGAAATCTCTCTCAAATTTCATATTGCCACTGTATCCCTTAATCATAAGGTCTTCGATACTTCCTAATACACTTTCACCTGGCTCAATCACATTGTCATTCTGTAAATGCGACTGGCACACCTGTGAATGTTCAACTGGTTTTTCAACCTGCTTTTCAGAATGCTTGTGAAAACTTTCAATTTCTGTGAGTGTAGTGTCTTCTTTTAACTTGTCAGCATTATTCTTTGCACGAGATATGATATCTTTGTTGCCACTAGCTGCATTGATAGACCGTACTGTTTTCGCCTGCTGTACTGGTTTTGCCTGCTGTGCTGGTTTTACCTGCTGTTTACTCTGGTACTCCTGCAATCTCTGCTGATATCTCTTCTGAGCCTCCGAAAGCTGCTCATTCACATTATTTACATTCACCGAATTATTATTCCTAAGCTCTGGCGGTCTGAATTCCGGCGTCTTTCCCTTTGCAGGTTTCTCATTTACCTTTTTAATTATTATAATAAAAACTACTATGAAAAAAAGTATATTAAATAGCATAGTCTCTTCCCTTCTCTGATTATTTACATTTTTCTACACGTGACATATATTTTTAAGCACAAGCAATGCCCGTTCCTCAGGATTCATCATCTCATTTCCGGCTTCTGCAAAAGGTGCGATTTCAGCGAGAAGCTTCTGCGACTTCTTGTCGAGACAGCCTTCATATCTGTCGCTAATAGCCTGCGCCTGCTTAATACAGAAAATAAGCTGATTCTCTATCGGCTTTATAAAATCATTGTTATATATTTGCATTACCCGGTCAACTTTTTGCGCAAAATTTAGTTCGGCAAGTTCAGCATTGCTATGCTCCAGATAGAAAAAAGTAAGCGCAAACAGCTCCGGTCTTTCTCTTTCTAAGCCCTCTTTGGTAAGTGCGATAAGATTCTCAATCTCACTTTGCAATATCACTGCATTCTCATGCTTGTTCGCGTATGCCGGTCCTAATCTGATTATAGATTCAAGAGTCGTGTGGAAATCTTTGTCATCCTTACTGATTAAAAACTCATCATCAAAAGAGCCTTGCATCTTCTTAAACTCCTTCAGTATATCCAGAAAACGCAGCTTGCGATTCCCTTCAAGCACCTCATAATCTCTTATAGACTCTTCAAGCTCCCCAAGCTCAGCCAGCAGACGTTCAAGATTTTCTTTCCCGCTATAATAACGCCCCATACATGTAAGAGCATCCTTTCTGGTTCGCTCATACGTCTTGAGCCACGGTTTTACAATATCCATATCCGCATTCGTTGCCAAAAACGCTGCTTTTATCTTCTTTACTTCCTCGTCTCCACCAAAAATCATACCCTCATCTCCTACTCAACAAAAGAAGCTGTAAATTTTATACCATCTTTATCATACAAATCAGTTAATTGTATATCTTTACCATTATTATATATCACATTGTCCTTGAAAAAAATAGAATAAATATCCTTTGTCTTTACCTCTTCCAGCATTGTCTCATCAAGCACATCAGCCACATATATTCTCGTCATCTCCAAAAGAACATCAGTACATGACTTAGACTTAGAATACATAGTAAGCTGTGGAGTCGCACTCTTGCATTTACCATCTGCGGTATCAATGTACGGAGTTCTCACATCACCATTTGAGAAAGTATAATAATTATATTTATCCTTCTCTATCACCTCATAGCTTCGCAGTGTTACAATGCTGTGGCTACCAGAATAATTAACGGATGCTGCCGGATAAATCCTGTCCTCATACAACGCATTCAAATTAAAACTTCCTCTTTCATCATCAGGAATAAAGACACGGGAAAAACCATCATAGCTTGAAATCATGCCATTACCAAATCCATTTTCAACAAAGCTATCCGCAATATAATCAGCTATATAGGCATTCTTCATCCACCCAAAATCAACAAAGCTGCTTATGTCGTTTTCCTTTGCATATTTAAGATATTCATCTGATACAAAAAGGCGTATACGATTTTCTCCAAGAAGTTCAACATTTACAGCTGTTTCATCATTAGAAAAAGCTGTAACCTCCTGATAGAAAGCTGCAATAACCTCGTTCTGATATGGATCATAATCAACAGTCTCAGAATCATTCTCACAGAAAAAAATATTGTTATAGTACTCGTACACCGGTGCTAAAAATATACTTCTGTTTTTTGCTTTAGCATTCTTCTCAAACGCAGAATACAAAACAGAATCAATCTCTATCTCCTCATTCGGATGCCTGTTTATATAATAGATATTCTTTTTATCCTCAGCCTCTTCATAATTGTCAAACATCTGATATGCATCTACACACAAAACGCCATACATATTCGTAAGAGCTCTCTTCTCATCTGATGCAGACATATCCCCCTGCCCTAAATTATAATAAAAAGTAAAGTCGCTCCCACTGTTTTTCACTGAAGCGCCCTCCACTTTAATCTCAGTCCATCCAGCCGGTACAGTCATAAGATGTGACACTCCCTGAACGATACAAAAAACTCCAAACACTAAAAATAAAGCGACAAATATAATTCGTCGCTTTACGTTATCATTGGATAATTCTATTTTCTTAACCGGCTTAACATAAGGTCTTTTGTCCCTGCCTGTTCTACCCAAATTAAATCACCACCATCAATAATCCTAAAAGCAATAATATTATTAGAACTAATATTACTACAAAACCAGCAATTGTGCCAGTCTTAATTACCCTGTAGTTACGATAGTGCTTTTTCTTTTTAAAGATAAGAGCTGCAATAATTCCAAGCACTGGCAGGAAGAATGCAAGTACTCCCATCCACATACTACCAGTATCATGAATAGGTGCTGCAAGAAATTCTTCCTCAGCTCTTCTTAGAGCCTCTTCCATCTGCTTATCTTTTGTAGTGCCATTATCACTGTCATCCAGAATCTTAACAGATTTAATCGGCTCATCTTTTTCACGGATAGCTTTGTACTCCGCTATCTCTTTCTTGTTTCCATATACCCAGTGATCATGTCCGATATTAACAAGCTCAGGCTTGTCCTCACTGTAATCATGGATTGAAGGGTCATATGTGAAAAGCTCCTTGTTCTTCTCAAGCTTAGGATCCGGAATCGGAATAGCTGAGATAAGAGAGTGTGTATACGGATGAAGTGGGAAGTTGAATAACTCCTCAGATTCAGCCACCTCAACTATATGACCTTTATAAATAACACCTATTCTATCCGAAATAAAACGTACAACAGAAAGATCATGCGCGATGAACAGGTATGTAACATCCTTCTCTTTCTGGAACTTCTTCAAGAGGTTAAGTACCTGTGCACGGATAGAAACATCGAGTGCTGAAATTGGCTCATCTGCCACAACAAGCTCTGGCTCCATTACCATTGCTCTTGCGATTCCGATACGCTGACGCTGTCCACCAGAGAACTCATGAGGGTATCTTGTAAGATGCTCTGGCAAAAGACCTACCTCATTAATAATGTTCTCAACCTTTTTTACACGGTCAGCCTCATTCTCATACAGATGGAAATTGTAAAGCCCTTCTGAAACAATATAATCTACAGTAGCTCTCTCATTAAGAGATGCTGCCGGGTCCTGAAATACCATCTGAATATTACGAATCACTTCACGATCGAGTGAGCGTGAAATCTTTCCGCTAATCGGAACACCTTTGTACAAAATTTTACCTTTGGAAAGTGGATTGACACGAATGACTGCACGACCAATAGTTGTCTTACCAGATCCAGACTCTCCTACGAGCGAGAATGTCTCTCCTTTGTAAATATCAAATGATGCATTCTCAACAGCCTTTACCTTGTTTGCTCCATTTCCAAATGTTATATCTATATCTTGAATTGACAGTAAGATTTCCTTACCATTTTCTGCAATTGGACCATGCTCCGGAAAATGAGTACGGCCTTTATTTTCATTTTTTGACACGAGTATATCTCCTATATATTAAATGCTTTTAACAATTTGCCATGGATATCTTCAATTGCCTCAGGCTTATTTATCTTTGGAGCACGAGGATCCAATAACCATGTCTTTGCGTAATGTGTATCTGTCACCTTGAACATTGGTGGCTCTTTTAAGGTATCAACCTTCAGACAATACGGATTTCGAGGAGCAAATGCATCTCCTACGATTTCGTTGTAAAGTGAAGGTGGTGTACCTGTAATTGAGAACAACTCTGTATTACGCTGTGCAAGCTGTGGCAATGATGATAATAGCGCCCATGTATATGGATGACGAGGGTCATAGAATACTTCCTCTACATTTCCAAGCTCTACAATCTGACCACCATATAATACAGCAACACGGTCTGCAATATTTGCAACCACACCAAGGTCATGTGTGATAAATACAATTGTAAATTTGAATTCCTTCTGTAAATCTTTTAATAACTGAAGAATCTGTGCCTGAATAGTAACATCAAGTGCTGTTGTTGGCTCATCACAAATCAATATCTTTGGCTGACATGAAAGTGCAATCGCAATAACGATACGCTGTCTCATACCACCTGAATACTGGAATGGATAATCATCAAAACGTGCCTCAGGCTTTGGAATACCAACCTTGTACATAAGCTCGATTGCACGTTTTCTTGCCTCGTTCTCTGTACATCCCTGATGCTTGATAATGATTGACGTAATCTGCTTTCCAATTGTAATAATTGGATTTAATGATGTCATTGGATCCTGGAATACTGTTGCAATCTTTCCACCACGAATCTTTGACCAGTCCTTACCATCCTTAATCTTGGCGAGATTTAAGATACATGTACCATGATACTGCTCATTAGTCTCATCGAGGTAACGAACTCTGAAAGTAACTGTATCAAAAATCTGATTTCGCTGTGTCTCATCATCTAAATCAACTCCAAGCTCCATAGCCTTCTTGAACGACTTAAGAAGCTTTGAAATACATGTTGTACGTTTTTTGTATCCAAAACGTCCAACTGAAAGATATATCTCTTTTGCAATTATTTCATTTCTGGCTTTTGTTTCCTGAGAAACCTCTTTTGTAATTTCCTTCGCACGTCTATCCTTGAGCTCAGTCATCTTAGCATTATATTCTTCCAGATACTTAGTATCCTTTGCCGCTGCTGCCTTACGCTCTTTCTCTTTGGCAGCATACTCTTTCTCTAAATCGGCAATCTGTTTTTCAAGCTCTTTTTCTCTTGCCGCCGCAGCCTTTATCTTGTCCTTTTCAGTCTTAGGATCATAAACCTGCTTTTTATTAAACATCTCTGTTTTTTCATGTCTTAAAGCAGCAAGTGTCTCTTCTTCTTTTGCTTTTTCTTCTTCTGATACTGTCTCTTTTGCCTTTTTCTCAGACTCAAGATTTAAAATCTCTTTATATGTCGAAGCTCCAAACTCAAGCTTTGAATATTCATTTAATTTGTCAGCTATCTGAGCTACTTTTGCCTCAGCCTTGCTGTTCTTCTTAACAACTGTATCTGCTAATTCTTCATCGTTGAAAATGATATTACCATTTCCAATAAATCCGTTACTGTCAAGCATTCCTGCAAATGTCTTTGTAAAAACAGATTTACCAGAACCTGACTCTCCTACGATTGCGATTGATTCGTTCTCGTAGATATCAAGAGAGATTCCACGAATAGCTGTAAGAATACGTCCACGCACATGGAACTGAACCTTTAAATCTTCAATTGATAATAATACTTTTTTATCTTCCACTTCGGACCTCCTACATATGTGTTCTTGGATCAGAAGCATCACCAAGGTTCTGTCCTACAACATATAATACTACTGTAATAACTGCAGAAATAACTACAGGACTCCAGAACTCAAATTCCCATCCTGGTGTAACCATAGCTGTCTGAGCCTCATAAATCAAACGTCCAAGTGAACGCTCAGAAAGTCCCATACCAATAAATGCAAGGAATACCTCATATGAGATATATGATGGAATCTCTGTTGCAAGTAAAGTAACAATAATAGAAGTCATAAATGGTAGAATGTTCTTCATCGCAATCTTTATCGTAGATGTACCTAAGCACTTCGAAGCCAGATTGTATTCACGGTCACGAATAATAATAACCTGCGTACGAATGAAAAACGCTATAGCCAACCAGCCAGTTACGGTAAGTGCAAGCACCATTGTCCAGAAGCTTGCCTTAAAAAGCATAATCATTACTGACATAAAAACTAACTGTGGAATATTTGCAATGATATTGTAGACCTCTGTCATAAAAATATCTACTTTCTTTGAAAATCCCCAGATAGAACCAATAACTACACCAAGTGTCATATTGATTGCTGCACAAGTGAATGCAAGTGTAATTGAGATTCGTGAACCATTCCAGATTGCATCGAAAGTCGACTCACCTGATTTACCTGTACCAAGAATATATTTGAGATGAAAACCATATTTCTCTATAGCCTTCTGCGGTGTCAGATGTTTTGTTGTAGCATCAAGAAGATTTCCAAACTGATCATATTCTGTGAACATAGGGTAAATGTATGCAACTGCAATTACAAATACCAGTAATCCGAGAATAACGATATTAATTTTTTTTCTAAAAAACACGCGGAATACCGACTGCCAATAAGAGTATCTTGGAGCAGTGATTTTCTCTGACTCCAAAGCATTGTGGTCAACCGGAGTGAATAGCTCCTCATCCGACATGTTGAATTCGTCTAAATTTACATTCATAATTTATTACCTATCCTTTGTCGAGAATGAAATACGTGGGTCAACCATTGACATTAATATATCGCCTAAGATAATGGATACAATTGATAAAAGTGCATAGAACAATGTAACACCAATAATTACACCATTATCGTAAGTATTGATTGCCTTTGTTAACAAGTTACCTGCACCCGGAACAACATATACACGCTCTGTAATAATCGCACCAACTAATGCTGCAATTACAGCTGCCGGGATATCATGTACGATTGGAATAATCGCATTCTTCATAATATGCTTTGTGAAAATCTCACTCTCAGACAAACCTCCTGAACGTGCAAACTTAACATAATCAGAGTTCATCTGGTCAATCATATATCGACGCATCCACTTCATCAGATTTGCAATCTGAGGAAGCGCAAGTGAGATAACCGGAAGCACATAAATAAGCTTTGATGTAGAATTTATATCAAAATTTGTTGGAAGACCAATACTTCCACCGATTGCCTTGAATAAGAAAATATATGCAAGTGATGGCACTGCAATAACGAATACAATATATGCTGTACCGATTTTGTCCAATAATCCATCTTTCTTACGAGCCATTGCAATACCAAGTGGCACACCAAGAAAATAAGATAAAAGGATTGCAAAAAATCCAAGCACAAAAGAATATCCTACTTTAGAATATCCCTTACATCTAATCTGAACATTAGTATAGTCATCTGTATAACGCTCTGACAATGTAGTAAGTGAATCTTTAGAACCTTCCACATAAGTAGCTGTGTGAAGGTCATCTGCTGACACCTCCTGTAATCCTGTCGGGTACGTAATAAGTGACTTCTTGAATGCTCCCTGTGACTGGAACATAGTTGTATATACATCCACGCCCTGATTTACCGAGTATGAAGTTCCAAGGCTGATAGTAAGTATATTCTGATGAATATATGGGAACATATCGTCAAAATACAATAAGTATTTGTGTGTTGTACCATTTCCTATAATAGCCGGTGAGAACTTCTCTCCACCATAGACCGGATCGTAAAACGTAAAGGTAAGACCACGCTCCCCTACGATATTTTCAACATTATTGATATCATCAAGCGTAAATATATTTTTGAGATAATTTCCAAGTCTCACAAAAATATTCTGATCGCGATATGCAAAAAGTGCCTGATTTCCACCTGCTGCTGTCTTTCTTGGAGAAGCCATAACAGCATCTAGTCTTTTGACTGTGTATCCTAACCCCTTGTAATACGTTTTAAATTTCTTTACATACTCTGCAGTTATATCTGAGTCTCCCTCCGGAGTACGACCGATTGATACTGCCTTATCCTTTGTCTCCTCGTCGATTTCACCTTCATCGACGAGCATCTGAAGATACTCTGAATATGTCACATAGTCCAAGTATCCATACTTCTCCCAAGTCTGATACTTATATGTTATCTTCTGATTGTTTGCAGTTTTTGTATACTGGGAATCCTTTGCAAAAATTAAATTTCTATCCATAAGTCCATATATCATCATCATAACGATTCCTATTACGACGATAATTGAAAATATACTACGGATAATTCGATTAATTAAATATTTTGTCATAATTATTCACTCATGAAAATGCGCAGGAAGGGCACAGAAGCCCTTCTTGCGACATTATTAATTGATTTTATTTTTAGTAGATACCAATACACTTAACCATGTATCCTGAGTATTCCGGTAAGAATGTTCCTAAGTATGTTGAAGGATCACCATAGTCTGGACCCCATCCTGATAAATCATAGATATCATAGTTAGCTTCCCAACCATATGTTGTGTAGTATCCTGCATAGTACCACTGATCATCACCATCACACTTAATAAGGTTAATTACAACCTGTCCATCTAATGATTTCTCAATAGACTGCTTGAAAGCATTTGCAAGGTTTGTATAAGTAGAATCACTTGCAAGATATGGAAGATCAACGTTAAGTGGAGAATCCTTTGAAATCTCAATTCCTTCAGCCTTTAACTCTTCAATAGCTGTAGCAAGCTCTGACTTAGCGTAATCTACATTGTACCATCCGTCATATCCAGCACCAGCTACATCTGGAGTAGCATCTTTCTTCCAAACAGTTACAGGAACACCATCTTTGTCTAACTGTGCCTGAACCATCTCACCGTAGTATGTTCCCTTAGCAAATTTTCCAAGTCCGTCGATTTCAACGTCCTCTTCTAACTGTACGAAGTTACCTGGTGTATATGTGTTAATTAATGACTTCTCAGCAAGGTCATCTCCAACCTTCTGTGCATTCCAGCTCTTACGATCAAGTGCTGAAATAAGTGCTCTACGTAAGTGAACGTTTCTAAGAGCTTTTGTTGTTCTCTCGATATCAGCAGCATCTCTGTTCGTTACTACTGTTGTTGTATCATTTGTGTTTGCTGTTGCATAACGATTGATGTTAATAAATCCCATGTATGATGTAGCATCTGTAGAAGATGTAATTACATATCCATCATCGAACATTTTCTCTTCTTTTGCAATCTTAACTGTTGCATCTGTTAAAGAACCACTAGAAAGAACTTCTGACTTAACATCCTCGTATACTTTTGTTGGGTCCTCACCAGACTCATATACGAATTTAATTGTGCTTACATTTCTCTTTGATGGGTCATAGTATGACTCGTTTGCCTCGAATACCATCTCTTTTTCTTTTGTAGCAGCTGTACATACATATGGTCCACAGTAAGCGATATCGTCTTTTGTCTGTCCATACTGGCAAGTAGCATCGTACTCTGCTCCGAACTTACCACCCTTTGACTCATAGTATGATGTACAAAGTGGTGCATATGCGCTGTACTCAAGTGTTGTTAAGAAGTATGAGCAAGGCTGAACCAATGTATACTCTACTGTATAATCATCAACTGCCTTAACACCAACAGCGTCCATTCCAGCCTCACCATTGATGTACTCTGTAACACCAACTACTACACCTGACTCAAGGTCACCAAGACCACTCTGTGTATCCATCATATGCTGGAATCCGTTTACGAAATCCTCTGCCTTTAATTCAGCAACTTCTTTTCCCTGTGAATCTACCCACTTAACACCTTTTCTAAGCTTGAATGTGTAAGTAAGTCCATCATCAGATACTTCATATGACTCTGCAAGTGCCGGCTGAAGTGTTCCCTCAGCATCATATTCTAATAATCCGTCTACGCACTGGCTAAGTGGCTCGTTTGTTGTTGCACGGCTTGATCCAAGAACATCCCATGTCTCAGGATCGCCTGCGTAAGGATATGCATAAGTATCAACCTGTGTATATCCCTTACCAGCCATGTACTCTTTAGCATAATCAAGATATGTTCCTGTTCCTTTTAACTCAGCCCATTTCTCCTTTAAGTGAGTATAATCAGCCTCTTTAACGAGTTCTTTGTAAACAAGCGCATTATGGAATCTAGTCTGGTCTGTTCCCCAAAGAACATAATCAAATGTATATGGTGCAGTATGTGTAATTCCATAATGTCCACCCTTTGAGGTAGTAGGTATCATTACACCGGCCTCTAATAACTTAGCCTCTGCAATAGCCATCAATGCATATCTCTCTGATACAGATCCTGCCTCTAAAGCCTTCTGGTATTCACCATAAAACTCTCCGAGAATCTCTTCGTAAAGAGCAGATGACTCCTCTCCATATTTTGTCATGTCAGGACCTGCATCTGTAGTTCCTGATTCAGTGCCATTAGCACTCTGTGCTTCTGTACCTGAAGCTGTTTCAGTTCCTTTATCAGAACCGCCGCCACATGCACAAAGGCTTACGCTCAATGCTGCAACGAGCATTAAGCTTACGATTTTCTTCTTCATAATAATTCCTCCTATTAAGAATATATATCTTTAACAGGTCTCCCTGCTAAATTCATGGTTTGTCCGCTTTTTTTTTGCACAACATTACCACTTTACAACGACAAAGTTTTGCACAAATACGCAAAAAAGTGCGAATGACGCCTTTGTCATTGCACACTTCAATACATTACATTCTTCATACATAATACACTTGTCGTTCCCTCACGAACACACTCTATTATTATACACATAAGCTTGATTTTGTCAATTGAAACGCCGATTTCAAAGGATTTGAATATTTATTCATTTTCATTTAAACATTGCTTTTTTTCATTGTTTTTATGCATACTTATAAACTTATATTTCTATTTTATTCATTATCGAGTGTCTTGTCTAGTACTTTTGCACCTGTTTATTTTTTCAAGTTTTTATATAATTTATGCAAATAAATTAAAGTACAAGCAAATACTCAAACTGTATGTTATAATCTCTTGTAGTATTTTTCACAGAGAGGAATGATTTTATGCTTACCTATGATGATGCACTTAATTTGGAATATTATAAGAAAACCACATACACCGGCTGGATGGGTGGTATGCGCTTTCTTATAAAAAAAGAAGAACCTGTTATTAAAGAAGCTACCGAAGATGAGCCCGAGGTAAAGGGAGATTCTATTTTCCACGTCTGGATCTGGCCGGGACCATACATTTTCGATTTGACTGACAAATCCAAAATGATTGAGAATACATTTCCTTTTAGCAATGAGGGGAAAGAGCAGGCTGTCGACTGGATTAACGAACAGTACGAGGTCAACAAATCCAAATGGCCTCGCCGCAAGACTGACGAACTCCCATAAGTTTGCGAATATTATTTATGTGGAATAGCGCACAAAAAATCCCTTGGACTAATATCCAAGGGATTAAGTGGGCTTGAGAAGACTCGAACTTCCGACCTCACGCTTATCAGGCGTGCGCTCTAACCGGCTGAGCTACAAGCCCATATGTAATTGTCCGTGTTTCCGTGACACGCTATGTATAGTACAATATTTTTTTACATTAGTCAAGTACAAATCCTAAAATTTATTTTATTTTTCTGTTGCAATTTGTTTTGATTAACGATATAATAATCTCTGCTGTGAGTTAAATCACTACGGCAAACTGAATATGCGGGCATGGCGGAATTGGCAGACGCGCTAGATTTAGGTTCTAGTGGGAGACCGTGCAGGTTCAAGTCCTGTTGCCCGTACTTTTATAAAGCACTGATTTTATTAG
>JAXELM010000278.1:0-2963 GCA_034100525.1 Agathobacter sp. | reverse complement strand
GTGTAAGTATTAAAAATATTGGAATTATAAACAACAGAGAATTTGAAGAAGGAGTTCTTCGAATTGAATTTTATGACAATGAATCGCTTGAGCTTGCAACTAAAGTGCTTGAAGAAAAGAATTATAAGATTCATCAACGATAAATATAGGAGGCAACCGCTTTTTACGCTATTTATTCGCCATGGGCAGATACGCTGTTGCAAAATCGCAAACGATAATTAGTAGCACCATATAATCCGCGGATAGTTGGTCTACATACGCGCCGCGATATTGGGGGCATTGGAAGGTGCTGCTATTTTCGTTTTCAATTTTACAACACATATCTGTCCATGACGAACGTAGGTTGTGATGCGGTTGCATGTTCTTCAGCGTTGTTGTTCGTTTACACTTTATGTATTCGGTGAAAATTTGTTATTGTCCAATCCATTTGCTCTAGTTTTCATCTAAATAATTCTCAATACTTATTTCATAATCTTCAAAAACAACCTTATCCATAGATGATAACGGAATCAATTTTTCAAAAGTTCCTATTTCTCTAAATGACCAGGTTCCATCACCATTATCAATAGGTCCACTTGGCCCACCACATTGAATCTTTTCTCCGTTTTTCAAATAAAGCCATATCTGACCATCTATCCCTTTAATCATTTCGTTATCATGTACTTCTTCGTCCGAAGTTACACTTATACTATAACCTATTGGTGAAATTCTTAATTCATCAAGAGTTCCTTTGTTTTTACCGAATTTAATTGTTTGTCCTTCGGCAATGTCTATTGATGAGTCTTCTATATCGGTTGGTATTTCAAATTTCCATTTTCCATCTACTTCAATGCTTTCATACTCTTCATTATCAAACCACAATCTCAACTCTCCCAAAGATACTTCAACCTTTTTATCAACTTCTCCAATATAGTTCCATATTGTATAACAATCAATATAATATGGGCTATACTCTTGATTAACTATGTCTACTTCTGCACCCATCCAAGAATCATTACTATCAAAGTTCCAAAAGTCTGCATTGGTACATTTTCTTCCCTTTTTATCTAATGTACTTCCATCAGCCTTTTCAACTCTGTAAGTAACACATACATGTCTTGAGTCTCTAAGTACTCCCGTGGCTGTAATTTTGTAACCTTTATCTACAGAAGAAATATTTATTGCAGTTCCCATTTTTTCTGCACTCTCAACCTGCTCAGTAGATTTTATTCCAAAAACATTTTTGACAGATTCTGGAATTGGCAATAACCCTGCCACTACACTTACTGTCCCTAATCCTAACACCAAACATAAACAAGCTGTCGCTACAGCTGTTTTCCATTTTAATTTCTTTTTATTCATCCTATTAATCTCCTTTAGAACCTTTTTCTTTGTCTTATGGATTTCATAGTCAGATAAATTTTGCTCTTTATATTCTTCTAGATTAATTTGGGCATCATTAAGTAATTCATACATATTATTCATGCTTTCTCATTCCTTCCATAATTCTAATTCGCTTTTTAGCACGTGATATCCTACTGTATAAAACAGGCTTCTTAATATCATGTTTTTTACTAATTTCATCGATTGAAGCCTCTTCAACATACAGTTCCATAAAAATATCCCTATCTTTTTCTTTAAGACAAGCTAGTAATTCTTTTGTTCTTTCTGATATTTCATCATCCAATATCGTCGACATCTCATCTTTGCTTACAGCTTCCTCAAATAAATTCTCTTCATATGAAAGTTCTAGATATTCTTTTCTGTATTTTCTCATATAATCAATCGACTTATATTTTGTAATAGCGGCAATCCAATTTTTAAAGCTATTCTTCTCTTGGTTATACGATGAAATATTTGTCCAAATTGAAAGCAACACATCATTCATACATTCTTCTTGATACTCATTAATACAAGACATATTTTTACTAATCACGGCTTTGATAAGTCCACTATATTCATCAATTACATACATAAGAGCAGCCTCATTTTTTAAGAGTAATTGCTGAATAAAATTATGTTCATCAATCTTCATCAACTATGTTCTCCAATTTATTCCCGGGAATTTATGTTTTACACTTACTAATACGAATATAAAAATAGAAATCTGTCAAAATAATAAAATTTCAAATAAGTTTTCAAATAAATATTTGACTATTAAAAAATTATATAGGATTAAAAAAACTCCATTAAATCCATGGAGTTTTTTACTAATAAACATTCTTTTCAAAATATTCGTTCGCCTATTAAATTAGTTTAGCAACCGCTCCATAACCTACGTTCGCCATGGGTAGATATGTGTTATAAAATCAAAAACAATGATAGTAGCACTTTCCAACCACGTACATTTCGCGGCGCATATGTAGACCAACTATCCGCGGAGTCGTTAGTGCTACTACTCATAGTTTGCGATTTTATAACAGCGTATCTACCCATGGCGAATACACAACCTAAAAAGCGGTTGCCCCTCACTAATGCGATATACTTTGAAGAACTTCAAAATAGTTTTCGAAGGTCTTCCGACAACAGTATGGATTTTCAATCTCGATTCCATCACATACAAGTCCCGGAATTGAGAATGACATGGCAACGCGGTGGTCTTCGAATGTCTGAATCAGTGCTGGTTTGATTTGTCCCGGATAAATTGTAATCTCACCATCATTTTCAGTGCACTCTATTCCCATTGCTCTTAAATTAACCAATATGGCATTTATTCTGTCACATTCCTGAAAACGAATATGTCCAACCCCACATATAGTCACGGGATTTCCAGCAAATGGTGCAATAGCAGCCAATGTCAATGTCTGATCAGAAAAGGTTGACAAATCCCATTTGCCGCCTATCATCAGCCCGTCAGCCGGAGGTGATACCAGAACCCCCTCTGCCTCGTCTCTAAGAGTACATCCCATATCGCATAACACCTCAAGGAAGGCATAGTCTCCCTGAAGTCCGCCGGGATGAACTCCGCGCACCTGAGATTCTAC
>JAXELM010000275.1:0-11541 GCA_034100525.1 Agathobacter sp. | reverse complement strand
CAATTGTCCTCACCCACACGAACAACCAGCTGACCATTCTAGTCGGTCTAGGAGCCCTACTCAGGAAGTAGATATTAGGGGCGCTTCCGAACAACTCAAGCGCTTTTTTCGAATTGCGCTTTGCGCAGAGTAAAAAGCGCTCTCAAACAAAGTTCTCCCTGCGCCCCACTTTTCCTTCGTACGGGCTCCAAGGCCGACACGAATGGCCCCTGAATTGTTGTTTGTGTGGGGAGAACAATTGGGCTGTATTGTCTTGCTTTTGAAGAACCAGCTTCTATCGAAGAAGGCAAAAAATGGTATCGGCAAATCTAGGCTTTATGGCTAGGTTACTGAGAAGGAATATGTATAACTTTATGTGAATTGTAAGCTATGTAGGGTGCCATATTTGTAGAACTTTGCACAATAAAGCAGCTTAGGTTGAGCGTTCCCACTAAGGCCCATGCACCCCATTACAGCCGACACTCCACCATAAATGCAAGTGGAAAGTTTGATTTACAGTAAAAAATCTGAGTACATTGTACTCAGATTTAAGTAGCGAGAGAGAGACTTGAACTCTCAACCTCCCGGGTATGAACCGGACGCTCTAGCCAGTTGAGCCATCTCGCCACATTATTAATTTAATAAGAATGGGACCTACAGGGCTCGAACCTGTGACCCTCTGCTTGTAAGGCAGATGCTCTCCCAGCTGAGCTAAGATCCCATATCAAGTCGGCTTTTGTCGACCGACTTGATTATTATATACAATAGCATTGTTATTGTCAACAATTTTTAACAATTATTACTGAGCTTTTTATGACAAAAGTCTCTCGACGAGTTTCACACATTCAGCCGCATCCTTCGAATATCCATCAGCACCTATCTCATCAGCAAAACTCTGTGTGATACATGCACCACCAATTATAACTTTACTCTTACAGCCTTTTTCTTTACAGATATTGACCACATCCTTCATGCGCATCATAGTGGTCGTCATAAGTGCTGACAAACCAATTATAGCTGCATCTTCTGCAATAGCACGGTCAACTATGTCTTCACATGGAACATCTTTTCCCATGTCTATAACGTTGTATCCGTAGTTTTTGAGCATGAGTACGACAAGATTCTTTCCTATGTCATGGATATCCCCTTCCACTGTTGCAATAACAAGTGTTGGCATATTTTCTCCGGAATCCTTTTTCTCCATAAGTGGCTCAAGGTAATCAATTGCCATCTTCATTGCATTTGCACTTCCGATAAGCTGTGGAAGAAAATACTTCTTCTCGTTGAAAAGCTCGCCGACCTCATTAATTGCTGAAATCAGATAGTCATTAATTATCTGCTCTGGTTTTAATCCGTCTGCTACCGCTTTCTTAACCAAGTCCACAATGGAGTTCTTGTTTCCCTTTAATACAGCTTTATAAATTTCACTATCTTTGAAACTGGTCTGCCCAGACTCTTTTTCTGGTTCACCAGTTCCTTTTGTACCATCTGCTACATTGTTTGATTTCTTTACGATGACAGTCTCATACTCTGCCTTCTTCTCAGCAAGCATATTCATTCGCTCGATATATCTGATATCACTATCAGGTCTGTGAAGAAGCATGTCCGATGCAAAAGCGGCATTCATAAGAAGCTCCTGCGATGGATTCGCAATTGCCATAGTAAGACCTTTGCAAATAGCCATTGTGAGAAAAGCTGTATTTACAAACATTCTCTCAGGAAGACCAAATGAAATATTTGAAAGCCCACAGATTGTAGGCAGCTTTCTTACTTCCTTGCAGTATGCAATCGTATCATAACATTCTTTTGCGGCCTCCGGATTTGCACCTATAGTTGCAACAAGACCATCGACAATTATGTCTTCATGCACCATTCCAAGTGCCATTGCTTTTTCATACACAGTCTCGATTATCTGTGTCTTCTCCTGCGGATTTTTCGGCAGTCCCTCATCCGAAAGAGGCAATAATATAAACATTGCTCCGTATTTTGCTGCAAGAGGAAGAAGCTTTTCAACCTTCTCTGACTCTAGCGATATTGAATTAATGAGAGCTCGTCCCGGATAAATTCTAAGTGCTTCTTCTATTACATCAACATGACTTGAGTCAATGCAAAGCGGACAATCAACTGTTGATGAAACTTCATAAATAACCTGTTTCATCATCTCTTTTTCATCGATACCATTCATTCCCATATTAATATCAAGAATTCTGGCTCCGTTCTCCTCCTGCTCCATAGCCATCTGACGCACGAGGTCAAGATTTCCTTCCTTAAGTTCTGCCTGAAGCTTCTTCTTGCCAGTCGGGTTTATTCTCTCACCAACTACTATGAAATTACCTTCCAAATCAATTTCTACATTCTGACGTTCCGATGCCAATATACGGCGATGCTTCTCAAGCGGTGTAATAATATCCATTCCACGTACAGCATCTGATAACGCCTTTATATGCACAGGCTCTGTTCCACAGCAGCCGCCTACAATAGCCGCACCTGCCTGTACCAAAGCAATTCCTGCCTCGGCAAATTCTTCAGGTGTCATTCTGTAAACTGTTTTCCCATCTACAAGTTCAGGAAGACCAGCATTTGGTTTTGCCAGAATCGGAATTGTAGCGTACTGCGCCATCTTCTTGACTGGTTCTACCATCTCCATTGGTCCGGTCGAACAGTTGATACCTATTACATCCACACCAAGTGACTGCAAAACAACCACAGCAGTCTCAGGTGGTGTTCCATACAAAGTCCTTCCATCCTCATTGTATGTCAAAGAAACCATGATCGGTAAATCTGAGACTTCTCTGATTGCAAGTACTGCTGCACGACACTCCTGAAGGCTCATCATAGTCTCAACAACAAACAAATCAACACCAGCAGCGTCAAGCACCTTTGCCTGCTCCTTATACACCTCAACAAGCTCCTCAAACATCAATTCTCCTAGTGGAAAAAGCTGCTTACCCGTCATAGTCATATCTCCGGCAACAAGCGCCTTGTCACCTGCAGCCTCTTTTGAAAACTTAACAAGCGTGGTATTTATCTCCTCAAGCGACGCTTCAAGTCCATATTCCTCAAGCTTAATACGATTGCCTGTAAAAGTAGGAGCATATACAATATTACTTCCAGCCTCCACGAATTCCCTTTGCAACTTAATCAAAACATCAGGATGCTCCATCACCCATTTTTCAGGACATACACCTATCGGCATGCCTGCTTTCATAAGGTTCGTCCCTGTCGCACCGTCAAGTATTACTGGTCCATTTTTTATAAAATCTTTAAATTCTTTTTTAGTCATATATCTATTCTCTCTCGTTTACAAATAATTATTTATCATATATAATAGCATTTATTTGAAAGGAGTTCCACATGAAAACAATAAAGTTAATATCATTAGATCTCGATGGTACACTTTTCAACAATAAAAGTATCATTACAGAAAAGAATAAACAAGCCATCAAACGGGCCACTGATGCAGGAATCAGTGTTGTAATTTCTACCGGTCGTCCTTATTCAGGGCTGCCTTTTGAACAGATTGAGGGACTTGGAATTAATTATGCCATCACCACAAACGGTGCCGGTGTATACGAGATTCCTTCCAGAAAAGAAATACACACCGACTGTATTTCTAACGAAATTGCCTTTCCAATCATAGATTTTCTTCTGACAAAACAGGTACACATGGATGCATTTATAGGTGGCGATGCAATTTCACCAGCCAAATGCTTAGATACCGCCAAAAGACTCAATGTTCCTGATTCTATCAAGGAATACATCATAGACTCGCGAACACGTGTAGATGACGTCAAAGCGTATATGCTTGAACATAATACACCTTTACAAAAGATGACCATTAATTTTCAGACTGATGAAAACGGTGTGCTTATAGACCGCGAAGAAATTCGCCAATATCTCTGCTCAAATCCTGATATCAATGTAGTTTGTGGCGGATACAACAATCTTGAATTTACCCGTGCCGGTGTCGACAAAGGTCAGGGACTTATTCACCTGGCAGACCATCTCGGCATTCCTGTTGAACAGACCATGGCTGTCGGAGATACCGAGAATGATTTAGAAATTCTAAAAGCTGCCGGAATAAGTGTTGCAATGGGAAATGCAATTGACGAAATTAAGAAAAACGCTGATTATATCACACTTTCAAACGAGGAAGACGGCGTAGCTTATGCAATCAATCATTTTATACCATTCTAAGCAATTCTATATTTTCTTTTAGAGCTTTAAACGTCTTATGAATATCATCCTCAGTATTATCTGCTCCAATAGAAAAACGCACCGTTCCCTGGGCATAGTCCTGGGGAACTTTTATTGCTTTTATTACATGTGATATTGTTCTTTCACTTGTGTTGCATGCAGAACCTGCTGATGCACATATTCCACTTTCTTCAAGCATTATAAGAAGTGCATTTGCATCGACTCCTTTAAAACTAAAACTTGCATTTCCCGGAAGTCTGTTATAAGAATGACCATTATATATCACATCAGGTATATCTTTCTTCACCATATCTACAAGCATATTTCTAAGTCTTCTTTGCTGCTTAATGTTTTGAATCATATTTTTATTGCTAATTTCTATCGCCTTACCCATTCCTACTATTCCTGCAACATTTTCAGTACCTGCCCTTTTTCCGCTTTCCTGTCCTCCTCCATGTATAAATGACGGAACCATTATATTTTTCCTGACATACAAAAAGCCTACTCCTTTAGGTCCATGAAATTTGTGAGCACTGGCACTTAACATATCCACCGGAAGCTGGCGCACATCAATTGGAAGCTGTCCAATCGCCTGTACAGCATCTGTATGAAAAATAACACCGCTTCGTCGTACAACCTTGCCAATATCTGAAATAGGCTCTATTGTACCTATCTCGTTATTTGCGTACATTACTGATACAATCGTCGTCTTATCAGTAAGTGCCTTTCTTATGCTGTCCGCACTCACCCAGCCATCGCTATCCGGCTGCACATAAGTAATTGTATACCCCAGCCCGCTTAAATATTCGCAGGAATTTAAAACTGCATGATGCTCTATTGCCGTTGTTATTATATGATTTCCAGCTTTCTTTTTCTCACCGGCAATTCCTTTTATTGCCCAATTATCTGCCTCGCTTCCTCCTGATGTAAAATATATCTCATCAACACTTGCACTTATTGCATCAGCTATTATTTTCCTGCTTTTCTCAATTGCTTTCTTCGCACTTTCACCAAGTTTATACTCAGTCGATGCATTGCCGTATTCTGCCTCCAAAAACGGCTCCATTGCCTCTTTTACTTCACGATACGGCTTCGTCGTAGCCGCATTATCCAAATAAATATTTTCACTCATAAAATCCTCCTCCACTCCATAATTTATATAAAGACATAAATAAGGTATCCATGTGAAATCATCAAATTTATTTAAAAACCCAATTATTTTAGGCACCGTCTTACTTTCCGGAGCCGGTGTCAGCAGTCGCTTTATGGGCTTTTTCTTTAGAATATTCTTATCACGCACTATTGGTGCAGAAGGATTAGGACTTTATCAGCTTGTCATGCCAATTATCACTCTCAGCTTTGCTGCAACCGCCTGCGGTTATCAGACGGCTATTTCCAAATTTGTTGCACAATCCAAAGAAACTGCGAAGGGATATTTTCTGACAGGAATATTTCTCTCCTGTGCAAGCGCATTAGTGCTCAGCATTATTTTATATCAGAACAGCATATGGATTGCTGTAAATATTTTCGGTAATGCCAAATGCTATTCGCTTATTCAGATTGCTGCTATATCCATTACACCTTGCGCTTTTCATTCATGCGTAAATGGTTTTTACTATGGGCTGAAAAAAGCCACACTGCCTGCCCTTAGTCAGATAATCGAACAGATGGTGCGAATCGCAAGTGTATATATTATTTATATGGTTCTCTCCTCACAAGGAAATGCGCTGCTTCCTGCTCATGCAATGTGGGGAATTACGCTTAGTGAAATTGCAGGCATGCTTTTCTTTTTAAGTATTCTTCTGATAAAACAGCCCCTGGCGGATTTTCCCTCTCCCGGCAGCTTAAAAAATTACTGCAGTCTGATTGGACCTTTATATGCTATATCCCTGCCAATTACCGCAAACCATCTTATTCAAAATATATGCTCGTCCTTTGAAAATATTCTTATACCACAGAAATTGTGCAGCTACGGTTTATCGGACAGTGATGCACTTGGGATATATGGTATATTATGCGGCGTTGCACTACCTGTGATTTTTTTCCCGGGAGTTATTACAAACTCGCTCTCTGTTTTACTGCTTCCAAAGATATCTCAGGACAATGCTGAAAATAATACTAATGAGCTTTCTTCCACACTAAAAAAAGCAATCCGCTATGGACTGCTTCTTGGCTTTTGTTTTACTATAATATTTTTATTAACCGGACGCTTTATCGGAGAAAGAATATTTGCCTCCGCTTATGCCAGTGCATTTATCTGCAAGCTAAGCTGGCTGTGTCCTTTTATGTACACAAACAGCCTGCTTGCAAGTATACTGCACGGGCTCGGTCGTCCCGGTCATGTTCTTCTAATAAATATACTTTCGAGTGCAATTCGTATATCAATGATTGTATTTCTTGTTCCAAAATATGGTGTCGATGCACTCCTTTGGGGCATGCTCATATCACAGATATACACCACTGTTGCAATGTTCTACAATCTAAAGCACTATTCGGCAAACTAAAATACCATTAGAAAGAAGTGTCGAATCTATATAATGTCTTCCCAGAAGTAATTCACCTTTAACCGGCACTTCTACATCTTCCTCCGAACAGTTGATAATTACTTCCACATAATTGTCCATCCATCCAACTTTTCTGAATTGGATTACACGCTTATTATTGATATACCGCATTAAATTCCATAATTCAATAAAACCTCCCATTAGTTATACATAAAAAATTCCTTAATATAGCAAAAAATCCCCGAAGCAATACAACTCCGGGGATAAGCTTCTCCCTAAAAGGATTAAACACGTGAAAGATACTCTCCTGTACGTGTGTCAATCTTGATGACATCATCTGTCTCAACGAAAAGTGGTACATATACTGTAGCACCTGTCTCAACTGTAGCTGGCTTTGTAGCACCTGTAGCTGTATCACCCTTGAATCCAGGCTCTGTCTCTGTAATCTGAAGCTCTACAAAAAGAGGTGGCTCTACTGCGAATACATTGCCCTTATGAGAACATACCTTAACCATCTCGTTCTCTTTTACAAACTTAAGAGAATCACCAACTGAATCCTTTGTAAGATCAATCTGGTCATATGTCTCTACATCCATGAAATGATAGAAATCATCATCTGCATATAAGTACTGCATGTCTTTTCTGTCGATATGCGCAGTTGGGCACTTCTCAGTTGGACGGAAAGTCTTCTCTACTACACCACCACTGATAATATTCTTTAACTTTGTTCTAACAAATGCTGCACCCTTACCTGGCTTTACATGCTGAAATTCGATAATCTGATAAATGTTACCTTCGTATTCAATAGTAACACCGTTTCTGAAATCTCCTGCTGAAATCATTCGATTTTCCTCCTTGATTTTACTCTCTCATTAGTCCACTATACTATAATATGCCAAATAATTCAAGAAATTTATTCATAATCTGATATCATATCTATTCTTCTCTGATGACGCTCACCTTCGAACTCAGCTTCCAAATAAGATTTTACAATATCTTTGGCAAGCTCTGTTCCTACAATACGTGCGCCAAACGCAATTATGTTGGCATTATTATGCTGTTTGATAAGGCGTGCTGTCGCAGTATCTGAGCAAACACCAGCTCTTATTCCTTTGACTTTATTCGCAGCAATTGAGATACCAACTCCAGTTCCGCAGATAAGTACTCCACAGTCAAAGTTTTTAGCTGCAACTTCCTCTCCAACCTTGATACCAACTGTTGGATAGTCACATCTTTCACCCTCTTTTGCTCCAAAATCTGTCACTTCATGCCCCAACTCTGTAAGGTATTCCATGATTACATTCTTCAGCTCTACTGCTGCATGATCATTTCCAATTGCTATTTTCATCGTTTGCTCCCTTCATAATCAATTTTCCAAAGCCGGCAATGCAACTTGTAGAATGCCAGTATTGGCTTTTCCAAAAATCGCTTAAACACAATCTGAATTTCTTCCTTTGGGTGAATCGGCTTAACAAGTATCGTCCTAATTCCCGCAAGGTTTGCACCAACTATATCAGTAAAAATCTGATCTCCTACAAACAATGTATTGTCTGTAGTGGTGCCAAGTCTGTGCATGGCCTTTTTATAGCCTGATGGTTTTGGCTTTCCCGCCTTGTAAATGTAGTCCACGCCAACTGCATCATTGAACATCTTTACTCTCGGCTCTTTATTATTCGATAAAAGCATACACGAAAATCCGATTTCTTTCAAGTGTGTAAACAAAGAAATCGCCCGCTCATCAGCAGGCGCCCCATGTGGTACAAGTGTATTATCTATATCGAAGATAATCCCCCTGTACCCCTGTTTATATAATTTATCAAAATCAATCTCATAAGTGGAATTTATATATTCCCTAGGATACAAAAAAATCATAGATAAAAATTCTCTCCTGAACGAAGTACTTTCTCCGGTGCCGGTTCACTGACAGCAGAAATAGGCGTCGATGCTGTTCCAACAAAAAACTGATATTGCTGAAGAACCTGATCCTTATCTAAATCAGATACTGCTTTTTGAACATCCAGATTAGTTATATCACTATCAATCCCCTTCAATTCAAAAATGTCATCCGGATTATATCTCTGTGCATAATCATACGATGTATAATTCTGAACAGGTATATTCTCAGCAACAGACATCTCATCAGCTTCCTTCGGAACTCTGACAACTGATGCCTCTTTTGCTGCAGCAATCTGCTGATTTCTGAGTTCGCTTAACTTTATGGAATTGTATGAGTAAAACGACTCTGTAGGTCTAATTCCCGAAATATTCATATATTCCCTCTAAATTCCTTTATACCAACATCTTCTTCAACTCGTTCATAAATGTATTTACATCCTTGAACTCTCTATATACAGAAGCAAATCTAACATATGCTACTGCATCTAAATCCTTAAGTCGATCCATAATCATCTCTCCAATATCTGATGTAGGAATCTCCTTTTCTTCCCTGCTAAATATCTCCACTTCAACATCGTCAACAATCTGTGTAATCTGATCTGCTGAAATTGGTCTCTTGTGACATGCTAAAAGCACTCCAGCTTCAATCTTGGCACGATCATACTGTTCACGATTGTTATCCTTCTTTATTACAATAAGCGGAATAGTCTCTACCTTCTCATAAGTAGTGAATCTCTTGTTGCAGTCATCACATAATCTACGACGGCGAATTGAATTATTATCATCCGCTGGTCTTGAATCTATTACTCTCGTATTCTCACTACTACAAAATGGACATTTCATCTTGTCACCTCCCATATATAGTACATATATAGAAGTATATCTTTCCTTAAATTCATTGTCAACCAAGTGATTAGCAATTCTTTAATTCTACAAGAATTATATCGGGACCAATCCTGATTATATTAGCCCAGGGAATGCAAATTTCTTCATCTCTAAACAAACAACCAAGATATTTTGCAGGACCTGGTACTATAATTGCTTTAATTTCTCCGCTTTTGCAATCAAATTCAATATCACTTACATGGCCAAGACATCGACAATCACTTGCGCATACCACTGCTTTATCGCACAGGTCCATAAACCGCATATAAAACACCTCCCTAAAACATAATATGCTTATCGGGAAGTGATTGTTCTTAAACATTAAATCTAAATAGTATTACATCTCCATCTTTAACAACGTATTCTTTGCCTTCCATACCAACAAGTCCTTTTTCTCTTGCCGCTGCAAGACTTCCTAACTCAAGAAGATCTTTATAATTTACAACCTCTGCTTTAATGAATCCTCTCTCAAAATCTGTATGTATCTTACCTGCTGCCTGTGGTGCTTTTGTTCCTTTTGTAATAGTCCATGCACGGCACTCATCCTCTCCTGCTGTAAGATAGCTGATAAGTCCAAGCAGACTATAGCTTGCAGCAACTAATTTATCAAGACCTGATGATTCTACACCTAAATCTGCTAAAAATTCTGCTTTTTCTTCTTCATCTAAATCAGCAAGCTCCTGCTCAATCTGGGCGCAGATTACAAATACCTCTGAGCCTTCTTCTTTTGCCATTTCTCTTACCTTGGCAACATGTGGATTTGATGCACCGTCATCAGCAAGCTCGTCTTCCTTTACATTTGCTGCATATATAGTTGGCTTTGCTGTAAGCAAATTATATCCCTTAAACCAGATAACCGCATCATCATCGTCCGGCACTTCGAATGTTCTTGCCATCTTTCCTTCTTCAAGATGAGCCTTTATTGCCTCAACAAGCTCAAGCTCCTTAGCAAGAGTCTTATCCATTCTTGCTTGTTTTGAAATCTTGGCAATTCTTCTGTCAAGTATCTCCACGTCAGAGAATATCAATTCAAGATTAATTGTCTCAATATCTCTTGCCGGATCAACAGAACCATCTACATGGATAATATTTGAGTCCTCGAAACAACGTACCACATGTACAATCGCATCTACCTCTCGGATATTGGCTAGAAACTGATTTCCAAGTCCCTCTCCCTTTGATGCTCCTTTTACAAGACCTGCGATATCAACGAACTCGATTACTGCAGGTGTTACTTTCTTTGTATGATACAGCTCACCGAGCTTCTCAATTCTCTCATCTGGTACAGGCACGATTCCCACATTTGGGTCAATTGTACAAAACGGATAGTTTGCACTCTCAGCACCTGCCTTTGTCAGTGAATTGAATAATGTACTTTTTCCAACGTTTGGAAGTCCTACGATTCCTAGTTTCATTTTTTTATCACCTATCCAGAATTCCTTGATTTTATAAGGATTTCTGCCTTTCCTATAAGTTCACCAGTACGCAATCCTGTTCGCTTGCTTACAAATCTGGCTGTATATAAGCCAACTTTCATTTTAAGTCTTTACCTATAAAAATCAACTTCCTTCTGCCATTTACAAGCAAAAAGAATCTGATACAGCATAATATTATATCACTCTTGACACTATTTGAAAATAATTAATTTATACTGTTCAATATCGTATATGAACTGGTCTTATCTGTATCACAGCAATCTCCTTATCTATATTTTGAGAACGATTTGTTATAGCCAAAAACTTCGGTTACCCTGCAAAAACACCGCTCCGAATGACTCGGAGCGGTGTTTGAAATTTTACCGAAAATCCATACCATGATTGCTGTCAATTTTCACTTGTGAAAACGTTCCACGATATTCCTGATCGCGTTTGCATTGTTCTGGTTATCATTGGCAATCCTAATAATTTCGTCCGCAGTAGATGTAGTTGCATTATTCTTCTCAATAATATCCTCCACACCTACTTCATTATCACTGGAGGCCGCACTTACAACATCCACCTGTCTGTTAATACTCTCAACCGATTCACTAAACATTGAGGACGTTTCCTCAATGGAAGTAATGGCCTTCTGAATCTCTCCG
>JAXELM010000249.1:0-21457 GCA_034100525.1 Agathobacter sp. | reverse complement strand
AAACGCTTCTGCAAGATAATCTATATGGTTGGATATAGTTTTATTGCTATAATTAATGCCTCTTTCACTTTTGAAAGTATTTGATATTTTGGTTGGATTGGTAGGTGCTCCTATGGCAGAAGCAAGAATATCTACCAAAGTACCTATTTCATCAACATTTTGAATCCTGTTTCGCTCTACCACATCCTTGATATAAACATTGGTAAAAATATTTTTAAGATACTCAGCCTTTTGGCGTTCCACAGAGAATTGTGCCACCTGTGGTAAACCACCGTATGTCATATATTCCTCCCATGCATCATCATAATCTCCATCAAAAGCCGCATAGAACTCTGCAAAGGACAACGGATAAATTCTGATTTCATCTCCTCTGCCCCTAAATTCCGTTACAATATCGCTAGATAAAAATTTAGAATTACTGCCGGTTACATACACATCAATGTTGCTTATGCGTAACAAACTATTCAACACTTCCTCAAATCGTGGCATAAACTGTACTTCGTCTAAAAGCAGATAATACTTCTGGTCATCTTTCATTACATCTTTTATGTGATGATAACACTTCTTTGGATCTCTCAGTTCCTCATTTTCAATTCCATCTAACGCAATCTCAATGATATGGTCATTATCTACACCACGCTCCAATAAGTATTTCTTAAACAACACAAATAACAGAAATGATTTGCCGCATCTCCTGATTCCCGTGATAATCTTAATCATTCCATTATCTTTCCGAATCTTTAACTGTTCAAGGTATAAATCTCTTTTAATCTCCACAATATTGCTCCTTATTTTCGTGCATTGCACGATTTTTAGTAATATTATTTTACCTCTTAATTATTTTTACTTCAATAGCCATTACTATTTTTTGTGCATTTGCACTTTTTTATCCATAATCGCCTTGTTAATTTTTTCAAATCCCACTTGTAAAAATTCTTCTTTGGAGACCTTCCCCTAAATATTCATGTAAGCCTTTTCCTATGCATATACAACTACTGAAACTAAAAACGTGCTTGTAACTATTATTGCCAGTATACACACAACAGCAATTGCTTTACTCTTTTTTAATGTATCCCTACTTATTTTCATTTGTTCAATTCTTCTTTGTAATTCGGACCCTTTTTCAAATAATGGCGAATAAAGCTTACCTCTATCCTGATGATCCAATGTCATATCAAGAATTATCTGAAAATAATTCTTCATGCTGCCAGTTGCCTTGACAGAATCATAATCGCATGAATATTCGCGCCTTAAATCCATTTTCTTCTTCATGAAATAAACAATTGGATTGAAACAATGAAAACATGAAATCACAGTATTATACAAGTATTTTAGCTAAACAAAAAGAGTCACTTTGTGACTCTTTTACTTCTTCACGCCCTTTGTATCACGATTTCCAATATGAAGTCTGTTAAGAGAAACCTTCTTGCCTTTAACATCAAGCTCTTCATTCTCGCCATCCTTCAATATATAAATATCTTTCAGCTCATCCCCTTTATCCAGCTTCATTCCACGAACACCGACTGCCATCTTCTTCTTCTCCGGAATAGTCATACAGTCGATTCTAAGGAATACATCCTTCTTCGAGTGCATTACAAGTGTCTCATTCTCAGCAAGCTCTCTTACTGCAAGAACCTCATCGTCATCATTTAGCTTAGTAGCCTGTGATGTCTTTCTTGTCACATCAAATTCTGTTCCCTCGACTACCTTAAGCATTGATTGCTTCGTACCAAAAACAAGTTTATTTGAAGTGATATTCTCAAGTGCATCAATATAGACAAAATTCTCTGTCCGGCTGTCATAATTACACAGATTATCTATAGGTGTTCCCTTATCCTTGAATTTACCATGTGGCAGGTCAAGTACCTTAATCTGATGTACAAGACCTGTATTTGTAAAAATACATACCTTATCAATATTCTTTACTGTAAATACATATTTATTTTCTGCATCAGCGGCGTCTTTATTTCTCTCATACACAGCTGTATCTACAGTCTTGGCATAGCCAAATCTGTCCATAAGGAATACTACATCCTGCACTTCGATTTCTTTTTTGACAATAACTGCTTCTTCAAGGTTATCAAGAACAGTTTTTCTAGGTGTAGCATATTCTTTCTTGAACGCCTTAAGCTCCTTGATAATCACTTTGGCCATTGAGCCTCTGTTTGTGAGGATATCTTCATATTCTGCGATATGTGCAAGAGTTTCTTCATGCTCTGCAATAAGTGCATTTACTTCAAGACCTACTAAACGATGAAGTCTCATATCAAGTATTGCCTGCGCTTGTCTCTCTGTAAAATGAAGCTTCTTCGCCATCTTCTCAGATTCCTTTGACTTAAGAGATATACCTGTTATATCACCTGTCATAAGTGCTCTTTTGGCATCTTTAACCTCATTACTGCCTCGTAATATCTCTATAATCAGGTCAATTACATTACAGGCTTCAATAAGACCTTCCTGTATCTCCTTCTTGTCTAGTTCTTTCGCAAGAAGTGTCTTATACTTTCTTGTTGCAATCTCATACTGGAAATCAACGCTATGACGAATAATCTGGATAAGCCCCATTGTCTCTGGTCTTTTATCCGATACTGCAAGCATATTTACACCAAATGTATCCTCAAGCTTTGTCTTTTTGTACAACAAATTCTCAAGCGCATTTATGTCTGCACCTTTCTTAAGGTCAAGAACTATCCTGATTCCTTCTTTAGAGGATAAATTGGAAATATCTACAATATCCGTTGTTGCTTTTGTCTCAACGAGATTGTACACATCATTTACAAATTTTCCAATATTCGCACCAACCATTGTATATGGAATCTCTGTTATTACAAGACGCTCTTTTCCGCCTTTTACCTTTTCAACCTCGATTTTACCTCGGATTTTTATCTTTCCTGCACCTGTTTCATAAATTGATGCAAGCTCCGACTGATTAGCCACTATTCCACCTGTAGGGAAATCAGGTCCCGGAATATACTGCATCATCTGCGCTGTATTAATATCAGGATTCTTCATATATGCAATCACACCATCTATTACTTCACCGAGATTGTGTGTTGGAATACTTGTTGCCATACCTACTGCAATTCCTTCTGCTCCGTTTATGAGAAGGTTTGGAACCTTTACCGGAAGAACTTCAGGTTCTTTTTCAGTCTCATCATAGTTTGGCACAAAATCAACTACATCCTTGTCCAGATCAGCCAGATAAGCCTCCTGCGTTATTTTGCGAAGTCTTGCCTCTGTATATCGCATCGCAGCGGCTCCATCACCTTCTATCGAACCAAAGTTTCCGTGACCATCTATAAGCGGAAGTCCCTGTTTGAAGTCCTGCGCTAAAACAACCATTGCACCATAGATTGATGAATCTCCATGAGGATGATATTTACCCATTGTATCACCGACAATACGTGCACTCTTCTTATACGGCCTATCGTATTTTACACCGAGCTCATACATGTCATAGAGTGTTCTTCTTTGAACAGGCTTTAGTCCGTCCCTTACGTCCGGCAGAGCACGAGCCACTATAACACTCATTGCATAATCGATATATGATTTCTGCAGATGTTCTGAGTATTCTGTTTGAATAATATTACTATTTTCCATTTCTTTCTCCCACTCTATTAAATATCAAGTTCTGCGTCCTGTGCATGTTTGTAAATATACTCTCTTCTAGGTGGTACCTCATTGCCCATAAGAAGAGCTGTAATCTCAGATGCCATCATGCCATCCTCTATTTCAATTCTTTTCATCATTCGGGTCTCTGGATTGAGTGTAGTCTCCCATAACTGGTCTGCATCCATCTCACCAAGTCCTTTATATCTCTGAAGTGTAAACTTCTCATTAGCATGCTTCTTCCTGTACTTCTCAAGAGCTGCATCATCATATAAGTACTCCTCAGGTCCTTTTTGAGGTACAACCTTGTATAATGGTGGCATTGCTACATATACATGTCCTTCCTGAATAAGTTCAGGCATGAATCTAAAGAAAAGTGTCAGCAACAATGTGGATATATGCGCACCATCCACGTCGGCATCGGCCATGATTACAATCTTGTCATAACGAAGCTTTGAAATATCAAAGTCGTTGCCATAGCCCTCTGAAAAACCACATCCAAATGCGTTAATCATGGTCTTAATCTCAGCATTCTGAAGAGCTTTATCAAGACTTGCTTTTTCTACATTCAGTATTTTTCCTCTGATAGGCAAAATCGCCTGATACATACGATTTCGGGCAGTTTTGGCAGACCCGCCGGCGGAATCTCCCTCGACAATAAAAATCTCACACTTCGATGCATCCCTGCTCTCACAATTGGCAAGCTTTCCATTTGAATCAAATGAAAATTTCTGCTTAGTAAGAAGATTTGTTCTCGCTTTTTCTTCTGCTTTTCTAATCTTTGCGGCTTTTTCAGCACATCCTATAACGGTCTTTAGTATCTCAAGATTCTTGTCAAAGAAAAGTGGCATTTCATCATTAGTCACCTTTGCAGTAGCTCTGTTGGCATCCTGGTTATCAAGCTTAGTCTTTGTCTGTCCCTCAAATCTAGGGTCCGGATGCTTAATTGAGACAACTGCTGTCATTCCGCTTCGCACTTCAGCACCATTGAAATTAGCATCTTTTTCTTTTAATATTCCAAGCTCCCTGGCATATGAATTAATAATGGCTGTAAAAGCTGTCTTAAATCCAGTTATATGAGCTCCACCCTCTGAATTGTATATATTATTACAAAAGCCAAGAATATTCTCGTGAAATTCGTTTGTATACTGGAAGGCTACCTCAATCTCGATTCCTTCACATTCTCCTTTAAAAGAAATGACTTCATGAAGGGATTCAAGATTCTGATTCTTATTAATATCCTTTACAAAGCCCACTATTCCGTCTGGTTCATGAAACTCAATATGCTCTACTTCATCCTTTCTCCTGTCTTCAAAAATAATTGTAAGTGCAGGATTCAGATACGCAGTCTCATGCATACGACTCTTTACATCTTCTGCCTTAAACTTAGTCTTTTCAAATATCTCCGGGTCAGGCAGAAAGTTAATCTTCGTTCCCGTTTTCTTCGTCTTTCCAAGCGTTGGCAATAAGCCGTTTTCAAGCTTTATAACAGGAGTACCCTGCTCATATCTGTCATGATGAATAAATCCATCTCTACTGATTTGAACATCCATATAGGTAGAAAGTGCATTAACAACAGAAGAACCAACACCATGAAGTCCACCGCTTGTCTTGTACACGGAGTTATCGAATTTACCACCTGCATGAAGTGTGGTAAATACAACTCTCGCTGCCGATACACCCTTGGCATGCATTCCGACAGGAATACCTCTACCGTTATCCTCCACAGTACATGAGCCATCTGCCTCAAGTGTAACCCAGATAGTATCACACTCCCCTGCTAAATGCTCATCAACAGAGTTGTCAACTATCTCATATATAAGATGATTAAGACCTTTGGTGGTAACACTACCAATATACATACCAGGTCTCTTTCTAACTGCCTCAAGTCCCTCTAAAATTGATATACTACTTTCATCGTATGTTTGTTTCTTTGCCATACTATTACTCCTTATTATCACGCATATGCGCAAGTACCATAACCGCTATTCTAAAGGTCATGGCATCATCAAAATTCCTTATATCAAGTCCAATTGCTTTTTGAATTCTCTCAAGTCTGTAAACAAGTGTATTTCTATGAACATAAAGCTGTCTCGCCGTCTCCGAGATATTTAAGCTGTTCTCGAAGAACTTATTAATAGTAGACATGGCTTCCTCGTCATCTAGAATCTCCGGAACCTTGTCTCCAAATACTTCCTTTATAAACATCTCGCACAGACTCATAGGCAACTGATAAATCAATCTGCCTATACCAAGCTTTCCGTACGATATAGTATCCTTCTGTGCATAAAAAACTCTTCCGACTTCAAGGGCAAGCTTCGCCTCCTGATAAGAATCCGATATCTCATGAATCGGTGTAACTACATTACCATATCCGACTCTTACCTTTATCATCGCCTCCATGTGGAGATTGTCAACCAGACTCTTTGCTATTTCCCTGAGTCTGTTCTGCATCGAATCTTCAGATATATTCGAGACATCTTTTATAAGCACAATGCTATGTGTATCAACACTTGTAACAAAATCTCCACTTTTCATATCAGAGAGATTCTTAACAAATTCTATTGCAAAATCATTGTTCTTCTTCCCTGTATCTATAACAAATGCAACCCTTGGTTTAGGTTCAATATGCAATTTTCTCGCCTTTGACTGTAAATCTACTGACAGAAGATTGCCAAGCAGGACATTCTGAATAAAATTGTTCCTGTCATATTTATCTGCCATACTTATTGCAACATTCTTTATCTGACTTGCTGCCATCTGACACAAAACCTCATGCTCTTCCCTGGCAGTGTTCATTACGAGAATGTATTCCGAATCACCTTCGACTTCTATTCCAATAAGCGTATATCCCATCGCCACCTGAAGATGAAAATCTCCTGTCGAAAAAGAATCCATAGCTGATTCAAGCACCTCAGGCAGTTGCATTGTTCCACCGATAAAGCTTCCATCCGTGCTACATAAAGCTATGTCTATTCCTGTTATTTCATTAATTTCGTTTAGTACTTTCTGTATTTTCTGATTTGTAAGCATAATATCATCCACTTCAACTTGAAAACCGGGTGTAAATAATCACACCCGGTTTAATCCATTTACAACTATTTAATTTTATATGACTAGTTTGTAATTGTCAATTCTGTTTCCTTATCGAATACATGAATCTTTGCAGGATCAAATGCAAGTTTAACCTTGTCACCATAACGAGCTGTTGTATCAGCAGCAACTCTTGCAGACATGTTAGCTCCACCAACTGAGAAGTAAAGCATAACTTCAGCACCAAGTAACTCGTATCCTGTAACTTCTGTGTCAATTGTGTATCCAGCGCGATTTGAAAGAATCTCAGCATCATCTGTGATATCTTCTGGTCTGATACCAAGAACAACTGTCTTTCCAGCATATCCACCATCGATTAACTTCTTAGCCTTAGCTTCTGGAAGCTCCATTGTGTAGTTATCAAATTTAAGAGAAGCTTTTGCTCCCTCAACAACACACTGTGCATCTACGAAGTTCATCTGTGGTGATCCGATGAATCCAGCAACGAATAAGTTGTTAGGCTCATTGTATAATTTCTGTGGTGAATCAACCTGCATGATAACACCATCTTTAAGAACAACGATTCTTGTTCCAAGTGTCATAGCCTCTGTCTGATCATGTGTAACGTAGATGATTGTTGCACCTAATCTGTTATGTAATGAAGAAATCTCTGATCTCATCTGTACACGAAGCTTAGCATCAAGGTTTGATAAAGGCTCATCCATAAGGAATACCTTAGGATTACGAACGATTGCACGACCCATGGCAACACGCTGTCTCTGTCCACCTGATAAAGCCTTTGGCTTACGATCTAATAATTTCTCAAGGTCAAGGATTCTAGCTGCTTCCTCAACTTTTGCTTTGATTTCATCCTTTGGTACTTTTCTAAGCTTAAGACCAAATGCCATGTTATCAAATACTGTCATATGTGGGTAAAGAGCATAGTTCTGGAATACCATTGCGATATCTCTGTCCTTTGGCTCTACATCGTTAACTAATTTTCCATCGATGATAAGTTCTCCAGAAGAAATCTCCTCAAGACCTGCAATCATACGAAGTGTAGTAGACTTACCACATCCTGAAGGTCCAACGAAGATGATGAACTCCTTATCTTCTACTTCAAGGTTGAAGTCTTTAACTGCCTCAAAACCATTTGGGTAAACTTTGCAAACATTCTTTAATGATAAACTTGCCATTTTAAATAATACCTCCCTGAGTATTTACATTTTCTAAATTATCCTAACGGATTTCTTACAATGATTATAATACATAACATCTCCGATTTATACTATCGTCAAATCGGACAAAGATTTAAAAAGGCTTTTGTCACAATGACGAAAAGAATATGATTAAAGCTTTGAATAGCCAAATCCGTTAACCATAGCCTCTATCTTGTGTCCCTTCTTGCAGAATGGACAGTCATGTACTGAATATGCTTCATAGTTAAGAACCTCAGCATCGCTGAATAATTTCTCTACACTATGTCCGTCAACATTGTCAACTGTACTAAAAATTGAACCAACGCTTACAACAGTTCCACCATAATACTGAATACTCTCCAATGCACGTCTAACAGACTCTCCTGTTGTAGTCGTTGCAAGAAGAAGTACAACATGCTTACCTTCGATGGCTCCCTTGTTATTGTCTCTGAAAATAATCTGACTATTATTTACTTCTGGCGAAACAACATATAGAGTCTCATGTCTGTTAATTGTCATAATGCCGGCATGTTCAATCTCCTGACTCAGAAATGCACCAATCATCTCTGTTCCATCCATACAAACAATTGTATCTATTGTCATATGCTTTGGAATCTTTGAGTAAAATACTTTGGCTGCTTCCTTTGCCTCTGACGCACGAGTCTTAATGCTTGTAACATCCACATAATAATTGATGTGTGAATGACTCGTGGCAAAATGTCCCGGGATTGCATGTAGGTTTAATAAGTTGCTCTCCTTTGATCTGAATTTTACAATACGGTTTTCCATTTTATATTCCTCCTCGATTCTAGTTCTTTCCTGTACTGCCAAATCCGCCTCTGTCATCATTGCCAAGGCTTTCTACCTCAACAAAATCTATTTGCGGCTGATTTTTTACTATTCTGAATTGGGCAATTCTGTCATTGATATGTATCTGAGTATCGCGTGTCGCATAGACAGGCATACGCCACATATCATTATCTCCACAGTATGAACAGTCCACTACCCCCATACTGTTTGTCTGAATGATTCCCCATGTCTTAAATGTAGAACTTCTGGGTACAAGGTGAGCTTCATATCCCTTCGGCAATTGCATTGCCACACCAAGTGGTATAAGCTTAAACTCACCAGCTTTTAAAGTCACCTCTTCAGATGCTCTCATATCAATCCAGTCTGATTTGCCATCTATGTAATCAAGTCTTTCAATCTCATCTGAAAAGTATTTAATTTTGATGGTCTCCATCTCTATTCCTCCCACTCAAGTCCTGCATATTCTGTTCTCTTTTCTCTCTGCATAAGCTCAATTACAGCATCCTTTACTGTCTGTTTCTCAAACAATACTTTGTTGACCTGTTCTATAATTGGCATTGCGACTTCATATTTCCGTGAAAGGGCAAGCGCAGCCTTGGCAGAATATATTCCTTCCACCACCATCTTTACTTCCTTAGTAGCTTCCTCCATTGTGTATCCCTGGCCCATAAGCATTCCGGCCTTACGGTTTCTGCTATGCTTACTCTCACATGTTACTATCAAATCACCTATTCCGGTAAGTCCTGACAATGTCTCCGGCTTTGCACCCATCGCAATAGACAATCTAGATATCTCTGCAATTCCTCTGGTGATAAGTGCAGCCTTAGTATTATCTCCATATCCAAGTCCATCAACCATTCCTGCTGCAAGCGCAATTACATTCTTAAGCGAACCGCCCAGCTCCATTCCAAGTACATCAGGACTAGTGTATACTCTAAATACATTATTCATAAATGTGTCCTGTATCTTCTCAGCTGTTGTGCGAGTCTTCGCTCCTGCAACTACAGTAGTAGGAAGACCGACTCCAACCTCTTCTGCATGAGATGGTCCACACATAACAGCAACGTCTGCATTAGTAATTTCACTCTCTACCACTTCCGTTATTGGCATGAGTGTATCTTCTTCAATTCCTTTTGCCACACAGACGATTATCTGATTATCCTTCACAAAAGGTGCCATACTCTTTGCTGTACTTCTTGTAAACACAGAAGGTACTGCAAGAACAAGCATATCACTTTCTGTTATTGCCATCTCAAGATTTGTTGTAAAAGAGATATTCTCCTCAAGCTTTACGCCCGGAAGTTTATCTACATGCTCTCTTTTTTCATTGAGCATAGCTATTTCATCTTCAATTATGGACCAGACAATTACGTCATGTCCGTTCTTTGCAAGAACAACCGCAAGAGCTGTACCCCAGCTTCCTGCTCCGATTATACCTATTTTCTTCATATTTACTTCGCTTTCTGTCCAAATTTATTTTCTGTTCCATTTAGTAATCTTGATATGTTAGCACGATGTCTCCATATTGCCATCACTGTAAAGCAGGCTACAACAATATCAAACTCTAAAACATATGCAGGGCCAATATTTATAAGTCCATTATAATTAAAAATTATTGTCTGAATCAAAAATGCAAGTACCACAAGTATTGAGCCTAAAGATACATATCTTGTGATAAGTACTGTTGTCACAAAAAGAATAATTGATACAGGAACTCCTAATGGACAAACCGCCAAAATAACTCCTGCTGTTGTCGCAATACCTTTTCCACCTTTAAATTTAAGGAAAAATGGAAAATTATGTCCTAACACTGCTCCAAATCCGGCATATAAATCTAATAATCTGACATACTCCGGACATCTGCCCTTAAAGATAAAATGTACTAATAATATAATCAATATAGCTTTAAAGCTATCTCCTAAGAATGTAACAGCCCCGGCTTTCCATCCAAGTATTCTAAGAGTATTCGTAGTTCCAGAGTTTCCACTTCCATGGTCACGAATATCTATTCCTTTTGATTTTCCATACAAATAACCCGTGGGTAAAGTTCCTGCAAAATATCCAAGAACTAAAGCAATAACTCTCGCTCCAATTTCGAACATACTATTCGCCCTTTCTCTCTCGTGTTATAAACTTAAGTGCGGTACCTCTAAAACCAAAGGTATCACGAATTCTATTTTCCAGATATCTGGTATATGAAAAATGCATCAGATTCTTGTCATTGACAAATACAACAAATGTCGGCGGCTTGACTGACACCTGTGTCACATAATATATTCTGAGACGTTTGCCCTTATCAGAAGGCGGCTGCTGCATTGCCACAGCTTCTGCGACAATCTCATTTAACACACCTGTTGCAACTCTCATGCTGTTATTCTCAATTACCAGGTCTATCATCTCAAACAGCTTATTCACACGCTGTCCTGATTTTGCGGAAATAAAAAGTATCTCTGCATATGGCATAAAGCTTAAAATCTGACGAATCTTATCTGTGTGAGTCTTGACAGACGAATTGTCCTTCTCTATTGCATCCCATTTATTAACTGCAATAATTATCCCCTTACCTCTATCATGAGCTATTCCTGCAATCTTGGCATCCTGCTCTGTCACACCTTCCGTCGCATCAATTACTATAATGACAACATCGGCTCGCTCTACTGCTGTAACTGCACGAATTATACTGTATCTCTCAATATCCTCTTTGACCTTGCTCTTTCTTCTAAGTCCGGCTGTATCAATAAAGATATATTCTTTTCCATTATACTTAATATCTGTGTCTATTGCATCTCTCGTAGTACCTGCAATATTGGATACAATAACACGGTCCTCCTGTGCGAGTCTGTTGATAAGAGAAGACTTTCCTACGTTTGGCTTTCCTATGATTGCAACCTTTGGTCTCTCATCCTCCTCTTCCTCTTTTGACTCTTCTGGAAAATACTTAACTACTTCATCAAGCATATCTCCAAGCCCCAGCATCGCAGAAGCTGATACCGGATGTGGATCTCCTATTCCGAGATTATAAAATTCATATACATCCGGCATGAACTTCTCAAAGCTGTCCACCTTATTGACTACAAGTACAACAGGCTTCTTCGAACGTCTAAGCATATCCGCCACTTTCGAATCAGAATCCACAAGTCCCTGTCTTACATCTGTGATAAAAATAATTACGTCAGCTGTATCAATAGCAATCTGAGCCTGCTCTCTCATCTGTGATAAGATTACATCTCCGCTGTCGGGCTCAATACCACCTGTATCGATAAGTGTAAAATTATAATTAAGCCATGATACATCTGCATATATACGATCCCTGGTTACACCAGGCGTATCCTTAACAATAGAAATTCTTTCGCCTGCAAGCGTATTAAACAAAGTCGATTTGCCTACGTTTGGGCGACCTACTATAGCCACTACCGGTTTACTCATATCGTCTCCTGTCCTATAAATTAATTTAAAAAGAGAACTTATATTTTATAAGTCCTCTTCATTCTACTATACTTCAAAAAATTATTCAATTATACATTACGCTCAGATATTTTATGTAAGTCATTAATATTTTTAATAATACCAGCATCTATAAGTGCCTGTATGGTATTTTTGCAGTTTTCATCAATAGAAAAATTCTTTTCAAGTATCTTCTGATACAGCGAAGTATTACCACCATAATACTCCTTACCCTGGCTATATTGGTAGCTGTAATTCTCTCCATCGCTGTCAGAATCAAGATTCATCTCCAGAACCGAATCCATGTAGTCACTAAAATTATTCAAAACAAATGACAAATCCATCCGATATACATATTCAAATTCTGTATTCTCTTTCACAATATATGTACCATCATCATACTTCTTAAGTGGAAGCTTAGCCGGATCATGCGCATACAGATTCTGTACATTTCCCTCTTCGATATCTTTGATGAATCCCTGTAATACTGCTGCAATCTGCTTTTCGGTTAATGTAATGTGTCCTGTTTTCTCAGTTTTTGAACATGATACAGTTATTGTTCCTCCGGTTGCATTTGCCATACATTTATCTATATCATAGCACAGCAGATATTTCTTCATATTCTCTGCATTGCTTTCATATTTATAGATTTGTTCATATACAAGCTTGATTGACTTATCAGTTAATGGAACACTATAGCTCCTTTTAATCTTCTTGCCATTTTTCATGTTATATACGATATCAATATCTCTTGTGTAATTTGATTTTACTTTCCTGAGATATTTTTCATTCTTTATAATCTGATTCTGAAGTGCAATTACATCATTAATCTTATCTCCATCAATCCTGACTGGAAAAGTAGAGCTGATATATGCACATTCCACATCTTTATTATCTGGCAAAGCTTTCTCAATTATATCTCCTGTCATCTTCAAAGAAATTGTGACTATCAGAAAACAACCAATGTATATAATACTCTCCCTGACTCTTCGTCTTGTAAAAACCCTGAAGTTCTTCTGAATAAACATATCTGTTATAAAAAATATAATAATACCAAATATCACTGCTGATACTATAAAAAATATATCAGAAATTTTTATACCATTAGAACTAATCATACCATACGAAACCAGTGTGATAAAAAATGAACCAACTACACCAATCCCCCATCTAAACACAGGCTTTACTATATCAAACGCTATCATATCTCCAGCACATTCTATTCTTCTTCTGGCATAAAGTATATATGCAATAATATAAACCAAAATGCCTATCGCAAAAAAGCTTGCTATAACCTGCATTCCAATATAATCGATTCCGATTATATGTTCTCCTGCCTTGTCCCTTACTAAAGAAAACTGAACATTATAAAAAATATAATAAAGTGGGGATAACCAGTTAATCTTCCCCGCTCTTAAGTCTGATAAATTATTTACTCCAAAAGCGAAAAACTCAATCACACCAGTTACAGCCTGTCTGATTGCAATGTATCCCAGATTAAATGTTGCAAATATTACCGGAATTGCAAGTGTATGCCCTGTACACATCGCCGATAATACTGCAACACTAAACAGGAAAAATGAAATTGCCATCGACATAACAAGCCATATTCCAAGATATACGATTCTTGTTTCTCCAAAGCTTACGCATACTACAAGTGTTGTAAAAAAACAGATAAGCTGTGGAACCCACAAAAATGACAATCCACTAATTACATTAGTACAGAATAGTTCAAATCTGTTTACTGGAAATGCATGCATCATATTGGCATTTCTTGCATTAAACAGATATCCAAAAACACACGCAACACATGCCAATGCAAATACTGTTATTATTATTATGTGATAATCCATATTGACTGCATTATATATTGTACTGATGTAATCCTCTGCATACTCCTGCCCGTAAAACAGAATAGAATCCTGTATCTGCTTAAATGAAAGCCACATTCTTACCGGCATTAAAACCATAAGAATAATCCAGTATCCTAGCCATATCGGCCAGAAAAGCTTAACATTTTTCTTGTAAATACATGGATTAAAAAAAGATATCTTTGACTTCATATTCCGCACCTCCTAACTCATATATAAATATCTCTTCAAGTGTAAGCGGAAGTGCATCTACCACTGCATTTTCTCCCTGCGCCTCTGTAATAGCTTTTACTACTTTTCTCGGATTTCCCTTCACGATTATCGTATACACTCTTCCAGTATTGGACATATGCAGAATACGAAAATCTCTCGGAAGCTTTGGCATACCGACTGGACATGCCACCTGAATCTTGGAAATATTCCCCTGAAGCTCACTTAGTGAACGTTCAATAATGACTTCGCCTTTGTTCATTATTCCAACATGGTCACATACATCCTCAAGCTCTCTTAAGTTATGTGAGGACAGAAGTACTGTCATCTGTCTTTCCTTTACTTCTGAATGCAAAATAGTCCAAATCTGCCTTCTCATAACCGGATCAAGTCCGTCGACTGGCTCATCAAGTATCATCACTTCCGGCGTACAGCATATTGCAAGCCAGAAAGCTACCTGCTTCTGCATACCTTTTGACAGACGTCTGATTGTACGCTTTACATTGATGTTTGGGAAAAACTCCTGCATTCTGTAGAATTTCTTCTCATCAAAGGTCGGATAGAGTTCTTTGTAGTACCTCATCATCTCCATCGTGTCTGACTGAAGAAAATAAAAAAAGTCATCCGGTATATAGGCTATCTTGGATTTTACCAGTCTGTTTTCATATACCATCTGACCATCTATATAAATCTCACCGGCATCCTGCTTATATATCCCCGTAAGATGACGAATGAGAGTAGACTTGCCAGCCCCGTTTGGTCCGACAAGTCCGTATATCTCACCTTTGCCGATTTTCATATTAACACCATTTAGTGCGTTAAAACCATTATATGATTTCTTGACATTAATTACTTCTACCATGAATATCCTCCTGACAATCCAAGTAGAATTCTATCATATATTGTAAATTTTTAAATGAATATCGGTTAAATAATTTCTTATGATTTTCTTAATTATATTATTTGCAGTATGCCGCAATAAGCTTTAATGTGTTTTTCACGCCATCTCTGTGGCTTCTCTCATATCCATGCGACGCATACACACCCGAGCCGATAAGTCCGTGTCTGATATCGTATCCTGCTGCCAATGTCACATCAACATCAGAACCGTAATACGGATAACAGTCAACCGCATAATCGACCTTGTTTTCTTTTGCTGCTGTAATCAGACCTGAAACAACATCATAATTGTAAGGGCCTCTTGAATCCTTGGCACAGATTGACACCTGTCTTTCCGTACATTCTAATCCATCTCCGACACATCCCATGTCTACCGAGATTACTTCTTTTACCCCCTCCGGTATAGATGCTGCGCCACCATGTCCTACCTCTTCATATACTGTAATATAGTGATACATTCTATTTTCAAGCTCGATATTTTCATCCTTTAAATATTTGGCATATCCAAGTAAAATCCCCACGCTTAGCTTATCATCCAGGAAACGGCTCTTAATATATCCACTTTTTGTTATAGTAGTCCTTGGGTCAAAACAGACTATATCACCAGTCATTATTCCAAGCTTCTTTGTATCCTCTTTTGAAGCCACCTCTTCATCAAGTACTACTTCCATTCCACTGTATTTTCTGTTTGTATCATCATACTCACCATTTACATGTACTGACGCATTGTCAAGCTGGAAAGTTCCCTCATATACTCCATCGAATCTTGTTATGATACGGCAGTTCTCTGCCTCGGCATTATTTGGATTCATTCCGCCTAATGGTGATACACGAAGATTACCATTTGCCTTTACCTCGCATACCATGGCACCTAGTGTATCTATATGTGCTGCGAGTACTATTCCATTGTCTTTATTTTTACCACCTAAATCTACAAGCACTCCGCCTTTTACAGTCATCTGTGGTTTGTATCCAAGCTTCTCGTACTCCTTCATCACAAACTCAGCTGCCTTTTTCGTATATCCTGTCGGGCTGTCTATAGCCAGAATCTTTGGTGTGATCTCCATGATGTAATCTACATATTTCTTTGTTTTCATCTCTTTTTCCTTCCTATCTGATGTACATAAATGCTCCCAGATTTCCTCTTTTCCCTTTTGATGCTCTGTGTGAAAAAAGTAAATCCGGATTACAGCAGGTACAGATATTTGTAACAGCTATGTTTTCTTTTTTTACACCTGCTTCAATCAATACTATCTCATTTGTTTTCCACAAATCAAGCTGATACTTTCCATTTCCTTTATTTATCAAAATCTCATCAGCATGTCCACTGAACTCCTTTATGAATTCTTCTGCGACATCTTCGCTGACCTCATAGCAATCCTGACATATAGATGGTCCGACTGCTGCCACAATATCCTTAGGGTTTGTTCCAAACTCCGTAGCCATCTTCTCCAGCGTCCTTTGTCCCATTCTTCCAACCGTACCTCGCCAGCCTGAATGACTAAGACCAATGGCACGATTTACGGTATCAACAAAATACAACGGTACGCAGTCTGCAAAAAAAGTAGAAAGAACTACTCCCGGTTCGTCAGTCACAAGTCCATCCACATCAGTGTACGGCTTTTGCCTTGTCACTCCATAACCGCAGTCTTCCTTTCCCACTCTTATGACATTCGTAGTGTGTGTCTGGTCAGTGCAGACAAACTGTTCTTTTCGTGTATCTAAAGCCGCTGCAAGTCTGTCGTAGTTTTCCATAACAGCCGACTCATCATCACCTCTCGAAAAAGAAAGATTAAGCGAATCAAATATTCCTTCGCTCACTCCTCCTGCTCTTGTTGTAAAGCAATGCTCCACTATTCCAGTATTTTCCAAAATAGGAAAATACAAAAGTGGAACCGATTTATCCGCTATCTCTAATACTCTATCCTGTCCCTTTATTTTAAAATCAGATATTTTCATATCACATCACCGCCTCAAACGCATTTTCATACAGCTTTATATCATCATCAAGAATACTTATCACATCAAATCTCATCGGAGTATACTCACTTATCCCATTTACAGCACAGTAATATAGTGCTGTCTTTGTAATCCTTCTTTGCTTTGCAAAATTAACAGCTTCTGTGGGATGTCCTTCCTTAGACGAGCTTCTGTATTTTACTTCAATAAACACAAGATACTCTCCGTCATGTGCTATTATATCAATCTCGCCCATCCTGTTTCTGAAATTTCTCTCTATTATTTTATAGCCCATGTTCGTGATATAGTCCACTGCCCGCTGTTCATATTCCTGCCCTATATGTCTTTTATTCATATTATCTCATTCCGTCTATCTTTGCCTTCATTCTATCCATATCATCCACAAAAACCAGGATTTCCGCAACCACTTCGTATAATTCAGGTGGAATCATATCTCCTATTTGAAGTCTCGACAGAGTATCCGCAAGCTTATTATCCTTGTATAATGGGACATTACTTTCTTTTGCTTTTTCAATTATCTTCTCAGCAACCTGCCCTTTACCTGTTGCAAGAACCTTCGGTGCTGCCTCGCCCGGCACATATTCTATTGCAACAGCCGTCTTTTCCTTATTTGTCATTCTACGCCCTCATATCAAAAGAATACCTGCGCAGTTTTCCCGCACTCGGCTGATCCTTCTTTAGAAAGTCATCTACAAAATTAACATGCTTCTTTTCATTTTCTATATGAAAATTACAATTATACCCTTTACTCTTTAATCGTTCTTCTAACATTGGAAGAAACTGTTCAATCAAATCAAATGCCGCATCATTCTCGAAATAGAAATTAGTCGTAACATTCTTCATTAACATCTTTATCGATACATCTGTTGCTCCAAGATGCTCCATATCCAGATGCAAAAATGCGGATAATTCTTCGTCCTTATCCTTTAGGCTTTTCTTGTTTGTATATACATACAACTGTCCACTGGCGTTCTGTCCTGACATCTTAAGCGGCATTTGTATATAAGTATATGCCTGATTTATCTGATTCATAAATTCTACATTACTCTTAATTAAATTTGCTGTAGTTGTAATACTTGAACCTGTGGCACCGTTTTCTTTTATGACATGCTCCAATTTTTCAATCTGGTCTTTGACCCCATTATACAGGCTGTCCATTTTTGCCTTCTGAGCAACCTCCTGTGGTGTTATCATCCACTTTTGCATCAATGAGTCTTTTATCATCGACTTAAAACCATCACTTGAAAAAAGCTTAATTATCTGTTCCTTATCTATCTGTGGATTCTCATTTATCTGCTTTGCAATTTCATTCAAAACAGATACTACACTTGTATCATTTTGCAATTTGAGCATTGGAAATGTTTCTTTGATAAGATTGGATAATTCCTTCATGCCTGTTTCTGTCAAAACACTTCCAAGCGTATTCTTTACCGCTATTACCTCTTCCTGCACATTACCCTGAAATGCTTCTGGTGTTGTAACTGGCTCACCTTCCTGCACGGCTCCCTGCATTGCTTCTGATGTTGTAACCGGCTCACCTTCCTGAAATGCTTCTGGCGTTGTCATCTGTTCACCATCCTGCATTGATTCAGGTATTACAGCCTCTTCAAAATCTAATGTATTTACATACATGTCATCAGAGTATTCCTGTGTGTTTATTATCAGACTGCTTCCCTCAGGCATCACCTCGAGACCTTCCGTTACAATCGAAATAATCTGTTGTCCCATATTCTTTAACTGTTCTGTATTTAAGCTATCATCCGTCATGACCTGCGGAATTTCATCCATAAACAGTTCCATTTCAGTGCTTATCGCCTGCCTGTCATTCATATAATTCTCAAACTGAAATGCAGTCTCTTTATTTACCGGCAATCCAAGTTTTTCTAACTGTACCAATGTCTCAACATTTATATCGACGTTTCCCTGAACAAGCCTTGCCATCGCAGACACACTAGCCTTATCAATTGGCATCTTCTCTTCCATCATCTTATTGACCATTGAAATAAATTCTGTATTCACTGGAAGATTTGCCGCCTTGAGAGCCTGTAAAAGAGTCGGATTACCACTCCCCTCAACCACATACGGACGTATCTCTACCTGCGCTCCATTATTTGATTTTACTTGGAAAAACATGGATTGCCCTTGTTGCAATTGCATTTTGCCTTCTAAACGGGCTGATATAGTCTGACCATTTGAGAGGGCAAGTGTCACTTTCCCTCCCTTTACAGAGCTGACGGTTCCTTCGAATATATTTCCTTTCGAAAGTCCCTCTATAGACGATGTAAGCTTCTCTACACCTTTGTTTGCAGTGATAGGTTTTGCCTGCGTCGCTGCGTTGTCATAATGATTTAGCCAATCCTTAATCTGCATATATTATTTCCCTACATTAATTGATAAAGTTCTTAATAAAAGAGCGTCTATGTATCGGACATGGACCAAACTTTTTAATCTGCTCTATGTGTTCTGCTGAACCATATCCTTTGTTTGATGCAAAACCATATCCTGGATACATCTCATCATACTGCTCCATAAGTCTGTCCCTTGTCACTTTGGCAATTATACTTGCAGCTCCTATGGATATACTCTTCGCATCTCCTTTTATTATAGGAACCTGCCTGATGTCCACAAGTGGAATATTAACGGCATCATTTAGCAAAATATCAGGCTTAGGCTCCAGCCTTGAAATTGCTTCGCGCATAGCCTCATAGGTTGCCTGAAGAATATTTATCTCATCAATTCTTTCATGACTTGCCATACCTATTCCAGTCGCTACAGCTTTTTCCATGATTTCATCATAGAGCTCATCTCTTTTCTTGGCTGAAAGCTTCTTTGAATCGTTGATATACAAAATATCGCAGTCCTTCGGCAATATAACAGCACCTGCTACAACCGGTCCCGCCAATGGACCTCTGCCAACCTCGTCAATACCACATATGTAGTTATACATTGAATATTCTTTCTCGTATTTCTTTAAGCCCTCTATTCTTTGCTTTTCAGCTTCAAGCTTACTCATTCTCTTACGAGCTGTTTCAACTATGGCACAAACTCCTGCCCTTTCGTCTTTTTCATATTCGCCTATAAAACAAGACAGGTTATCGTCTGAAAGACTTTTTAATTCTGCCTTTATTTCACTAATCTTCTTTTCCATATCTATCTTTATTCTGGTAACTCCAATGTAATTCTTCCAAGCTTTCCACTTCTGAAATCATCTATAAGTAAAGCACAGGCTTTGCTGTAATCAACTTCTCCACCCTTTTGCAGACATTTTCTGTTTTTAGCGATTTCAAATATGATATCGGTAATCTCACTCTCTTCATTAACCTCATATCGCTCTTTAAGTGTACCTGGATAGCTTTCTTTCAATATTTTAATTAGTTCAACTGCAAGTTCATCAATATTTAATATCTCATCTTTTATTGAACCAATCAGTGCAAGCCTAAGACCAACCATCTGGTCTTCAAATTTCGGCCAAAGTATTCCCGGCGTATCAAGTAATTCTATATTCTTATTTAATCTAATCCACTGCTTCCCCTTTGTAACTCCCGGCTTATTTCCGGTCTTGGCACATGCCTTTCCAGCATATGAATTGATAAATGTAGACTTTCCAACATTTGGAATTCCAACAACCATGGCTCTTACCGGCCGGTTTTTGATTCCTCTTTTTCTGTCTCTCTCAATTTTCTCTTTGCATGCTTCCATAACAATATCTGTTATGCTCTTCATACTGTTTTTTGTTCTTGCATCAAGACTTACTACAAAAAAGCCCTTCTTCTTAAAGTAATCACTCCATTTATCTGTTGCTTTTTTGTCTGCCAGGTCAGACTTATTCATAAGTATAAGTCTGTATTTATTTTTGCCCAGCTCATCTATATCAGGATTACGGCTCGATAAAGGGATTCTGGCATCAACCAGCTCTATCACTAAATCTATAAGCTTTATATCCTCCAGCATCTGTCTTTTAGCCTTGGTCATATGACCAGGATACCACTGAAAATTCATAACTCACCTATTCCTTATCTCTTTTTAGTCCAAAAAGCCCATGTCGCCTATCGAACCTATTCTAAACCATGCTTTGCCAACTATGTATTCCTTTTTAATATTTCCAATATTGGCATATCTGCTGTCTTCACTATTATTTCTATTGTCCCCAAGCACGAAGTACTCGTCCTCTTTTAGCTCAATCTCATCAACAGCAAGTCCTGCGTCTTCTATCGATGCTACGTCCGTCGTCTCATTATATAGCTTACCATTTACATACACAGCACCATTTTTGATGATTACCTTATCCCCTGGTACAGCTATAACTCTTCTTACATAATAATGTGATTTTTCATTACCATTTGGTCTAAATACAATTATATCTCCCGGATTTGGGTCTGAAAAAAAATAATGAAACTGATT
>JAXELM010000248.1:0-10287 GCA_034100525.1 Agathobacter sp. | reverse complement strand
CGGTAGAGAGTATGAACCGGTTGTAAGAATAAACAGCCAGTCCGGAAAAGGTGGAGTTGCATTTATTATGAGCAGTGTCTATGGATACAAGATTCCAAAGGCAATGCAGAGAGAATTTGCAGATGTTATTCAGGCAATCTCGGAGAAGGAAGGTGGCGAGGTAGCACCTGCGCGTATCTGGGATGAGTTCCAGAATGAGTATCTTACAAGAAAAGAGCCATTTGAACTTAAGTTCATTGGATTTACAGTCGAGAAGGCATGGGAAGGCTCTGAGGAAGAGGATAAGTCTATTGCATCGCTTGATTTTGCTTACAAAGGAAAAGATTATCATGCAGAAGCAATGGGAGATGGTCCTATCGATGCTGTTAAGCAGGCACTTTACAAATGTATCCCAGACCTTGACATTACTGTAGTAGATTATGATGAGCATGCGCTTTCACAGGGTTCTAAAGCAAAGGCAGCAGCATATATTCAGATGAAGGACAATAAGACTGGAAAAGTTACATTTGGTGTTGGTGTAAGCTCAAGTATTACAAGAGCATCTATCAGAGGAATGTTCTCAGCACTTAACAGATTAGCTTAGAGGTAGGAAATACATGAGAGAGCAGTATAAACATTTACTGAATTTTACAGCGAATCTTATTACGGTTATCTTTGATGCTTATCTCTTTGGAATGGTATGGTATCACTACTATGCGCGACTTACGATGGAGAGTGGTGATATCTCACGGTATTTCCGAAGAGGAAACTGGGCTGTAATAGGAATGTATGTGCTTATCATTTTTTTCTTTACAAAAGTGTTTGGTGGATATAAGATAGGTTACATGCGTGTTGGAGATATAATACTTTCCAATATTCTTGCTATTATTCTTGGCAATATTGTAGCGTTTGTGGAGTTGTGTCTTATCTGCCGTGCATATGTAAATGCAGGACCGCTTATTGCGGTTCTTGTCACAGAGTGTGTTTTTATTTCAATATGGAATTTGCTTGTGAGATTTGCATATCAGAGGCTATATCCGCCGCGTCAGATGATTTTGGTGTATGGCGAGTATCCGCCGGATGAACTGATTTCCAAAATCAATACAAGAAAAGATAAGTATGATATTTGTGGAACTATAAGCTGTATGGTTCCACGGGACAAGCTTTATAAAGAAATAAAGAAGTATAAGGCTGTTGTTCTATGTGATTTGCCGGCAGAGGACAGAAATGATATCCAGAAATACTGTTTTAGAAAAAGCATACGTACTTATGTGACACCGAAGATTACAGATATTATGTTTCGTGGTGCGGATGATATACACTTGTTTGACACACCACTTTATCTTTCGAGAAATCAGGGACTTACAATAGACCAGAGATTTTTCAAAAGAACAATGGATATTATTATTTCACTTATAGGAGTTGTTATTGCATCTCCATTTATGCTCATCATTGCAATCGCAATTAAGGCATATGATGGTGGACCTGTATTATATACGCAGGAGCGACTTACGAGAGACGGAAGACCTTTTAAGATTTATAAGTTTAGAAGTATGACAACTAAATCTGAGGACAAAGGAGCCAGACTTTGCGCTAAGGATGATGCCAGAGTGACGCCTGTAGGTAATATAATCAGAAACATACATTTTGATGAGCTTCCACAGCTTTTTAATATCCTAATAGGTGACATGTCAGTGGTTGGACCAAGACCTGAGCGCCAGGTTATTGCAGAAAAGTATATGGAAGAAATCCCGGAATTTGAATTTAGAACAAAGGTAAAGGCGGGACTTACAGGATATGCTCAGGTATGGGGCAAGTATAATACTACTCCATATGATAAGCTTAAGATGGATATTACTTATATTGAGAATTATTCTTTATGGCTTGATATTAAATTAATACTCCTTACTTTCAAGATTTTGTTTGTAAAGGAGAATACTGAGGGTGTTGATGAGTCCCAGACGACTGCTCTCAAGAAGTAACAGGAGGCATATGTATGGGAGATTTGGTGTCAATCATCACCCCTATGTATAATGCACAGAAGTATATAGCACAGACTATGGATTCAGTGCTTGCACAGACCTATAGTAATTGGGAAATGATAATAATGGATGATTGCTCAACAGACAGTTGTCCGGAAATAGTAAAGGAATACTGCAGGAAAGATTCGCGAATTAAATACTTCAAAAACAAAGAGAATCAGGGTGTCTCAGGGACAAGAAATGCAGCTATGCAAAAAGCAACAGGCAGATATCTGGCATTTTTGGACAGCGATGATCTTTGGAATCCCAAGAAGCTGAGTATTCAGATTAGTTTTATGGAACAAAATGATGCACACTTCTGTTGTACGGGGTGTTGCGTCATTGATGAAAATGGAAAGCCGACAGGAAAGGTTCGGCATGTCCCACCAAAGAAGAATTACCGTCAGATGTTAAAAGGAAATTCAGCAGCTTGTCTGACAGTAGTAGTTGATCGTAAATACATAGATGATCCAATTATGCCTGACATTCCTCATGAAGATTATGCAGCATGGCTTAATGCGATAAAGGAAGGAGAGGCTGTCTACGGCATTGATCAGGTGCTTGCCAGCTACAGAGTGGCTGGTAATTCTGTGAGTGGAAACAAAATCAGAGCAGCTCTTTGGACATGGAGTATTTACAGAGATTATTTACACATACCGCTATACAAATCTATATTCTATTTTATTTGTTATGCGTGGAATGCCGTTGCAAAGCGGGTATAGGAGAACATATATGAATTATATTAAAAGTTTTTTCAGATACAGATTCCTGTTAGGGGAACTTGTAAAAAAGGGTATTAGACTTAAGTACAGAAGATCATACTTAGGAATTATCTGGTCACTTATTGAACCGATTCTTACAACTATTGTATTAGTTATTGTGTTTGGAACACTGTTTGGTAATAAAGATCCGATGTTTCCTCTTTACATTATAATTGGTAGATTAGTGTATTCGTATTTTTCAACAGGTACAAAAGCGGCATCTAAGTCAATTAGAACAAACGCGGCCATGATAAAAAAAGTATATGTTCCTAAATATCTGTATCCGATATCAAGTGTATTGTTTAATTTTATTATTTTTGCAATCTCACTTGTTGTGGTAGTTTTGGTAGATATTTACTGTAAGGTTATTCCGACAATTCATATTCTGATGTTTATACCTGGGATATTATTACTCCTAATATTGACATTAGGCGTTGGTTTCATTCTTGCAACACTGAATGTATTCTTCAGAGATATAGAGTATTTGTGGAATGTTGTACTTATGATAATTATGTATATGTGTGCAATATTCTATCCGGCAGAGAGATTACTTGAGAGTGATTACGCGTGGATACTTGAGATAAATCCTCTTTACCATATTATCACAATCTGCAGAAATGCATTTATGGGAATTCCTTTGGATGTTCAGGGATTTATATATACAACTGTATTCTGTTTTGCGAGCTTGTTAGTTGGTTTATTATTCTTCTGGAAGAATCAGGATAAATTTATTCTTCATATTTAGAGGTGGAAAATGGCAAAAAATGATATTGCAATAAAAGTAGATGATGTAAGTATCAAGTTTAATCTGAGTCAGGAGAAGCTTGATTCATTAAAAGAGTATGTACTTAAATTATTCCATGGGAAAGTTAAGTATGATGAATTCTGGGCACTACAGGACGTGAATTTTGAATTAAAAAAGGGAGAACGTCTTGGAATATTAGGACTCAATGGAGCCGGTAAAAGTACACTTCTTAAGGTGATTGCCGGTGTATATAAGGCAACAACCGGAACAGTTGAAAGACATGGAGTGGTGGCACCGCTTCTTGAACTTGGAGCCGGATTTGATATGCAATATACAGCCCGCGAAAACATATACTTATATGGGGCAGTGCTTGGTTACAGCAGAGAGTTTATTGAGGAGAAATTTGATGAGATAATAGAATTTGCAGAGCTTGGCAAATTCGTAGATGTTCCTCTCAAGAACTATTCTTCGGGAATGAAGTCAAGACTTGGTTTTGCAATTTGTACAGCAGTAAAACCAGATATACTTATTCTGGATGAGGTGCTTTCTGTTGGAGATGCGAAGTTTAAAAAGAAGAGTGAGAAGCGAGTCACGGACATGTTCGATGATGGTGTGACAGTGCTTTTTGTATCACACTCGCTCGCACAGGTAAAGAGACTTTGCAACAAAGCTATTATTCTTGATCATGGAAAGATGATAGCATACGGAGATATAAACGAAGTTGCACCAATATATGAAAAGATGATAGAGTAGTACTCTGTCAAAGAGGTTGTTTGAAATGCATATACCATTTAAGACAAAGCAACGATTAAAGAGAATATTACAGCAGATGCTTTTGCCAAGAGTATATCAGAAAGCGCGTTTTTCCAGGATTCAAAAAGGAAAGATTATCTTTGCTGATGGTCATTGTGACACTGTAAATGCAAGTATGAAGGATCTGTATAACAGACTTAAATCCATGGGATATAATCCGATGGATTTATGTGCTAATTACAATAATATGAGCAATGTAGCAGTTGGTAAGCATGTTATCAACTTTATGAAGGAATATGCAACTGCTGAATATGTGTTTATATCAGATTATTTTCTTCCGGTTGCTTCATGTAAAAAGAGAAAAGAGACAAAGGTAATTCAGCTATGGCATGCCGGTGGTATGTTAAAGAAGATGGGTTATGATGCGGATGATGATTTAAAGGGTGAGGGTAAAGCCAACCCGACGAAGAATTATGATCTTGTCACAACGAGTGCACCTATCTGCGAGGAAGTATGGGCAAATGCATGGCATATTTCTAAGGAGAAAGTCAGAGCACTTGGAATTGCGCGAACTGACAAATATTATAGTAAAAAGTGGAATCAGAAGAACATAAACAGATTCTATAGAGAATATCCTAAAGCAAAAGGGAAGAAGATATGCATTTATGCACCTTCTTTTGAGGGGAATGCCTCAACACCGTATGATACAGGACTTGAATCAGGTATCCTTGATATCTTTAAGAAGCTTGAGAATGAATGGTATGTAGTTGTAAAACTGCATCCACATATGCAGGCAAGATATCCGCAGTATAATTGCCCAATGGCATCAGAAGAGCTTTTTGCAGTTGCTGATTTATTGATAACTGATTACTCGTCAATTATATTTGATTATATGATATACAGGAAGCCGTTTGTGCTGTATGCACCGGGACTTGAAGATTATAAGAGGAATCGAGGATTTTACCTTGAGTATGAGAGTCTGCCGGGAATTGTAACAAAGAGTACAGAAGAATTGTATGAATGCATGAGCACAAATAAATGGAAGACGGATGCTAATGCTTTAGATGAATGTTTTATGAAGTATATGGGTTCGTGTGATGGTAAATCAATTGATAGAATAATAGAGGCATGTGGGCTTAAAAAAGAGGAACGATAATGGTTACTTCGATATGTGCAAAGAGAGCTGTGTTTACGATTGACGGAGTATGTGATTGCGATACAAAGCAATTTGTTTTGGTAGATGAAAAAAACGGACAGACATATGAGCCGACTTATTGTGAAAATAAAGATGGCCAGTATAAGCTTCTTTTAAATATTGAATCTATAAATAATCAGATGCCTCTTTTGACAGGAGAGTATCATCTGGCACGAATAGAAGCTGGAGAGATGAAAAAAGAATCCTGCGATGTCACAATAGATGAGTCAAGAATCAGCATTATAAAAAGCGATAAAGAGTATATCACATGTGAACCGGAAAAAGATGACCATAATAATCTGTATTTTAGTGTCAGGACAAAGCTTCCGGAGGCTAATAGCCGAAGCTTGAAAAAGAGAATAGCTGAATTTGGTTTTAATGCGGTATATAAGACTATTGAATTTGTAATGCCAAAGACAGGTAAGAAGATATTTATCACATCAGGTTCTCGTGCTGAAATTGGTGGTAATGAAGAGTTTATTTATCGCGAAATGCTAAAACGTGGCTGGGATCACAAATATCACATTATCATGGATTTTAAGCCAGGTATCAGCATCAGATATAAGCCGGTTAAGATGCTAAAGTTTATTTACAATATGGCTACCGCTGATGTCATAATAGTCGATGATTATTATCCTGAGATTAACAAAGTAAAATACAGTAAAAAGACAAGTATTTTTCAAGTGTGGCATGCATGTGGAGCGTTTAAGACAGTAGGGCTGGAAAGAACTGACAAAAAGGGCGCACCGCCGATAAACAGCAAGGTTCACAAATGTTATACGCATGTGCCGGTAAGCTCGCAGCTTTCTGCATTTCATCAGCAGGAAGCATACGGAATTGATATGGACAAATTTTATACAGTCGGAATTCCGAGAACTGATGTATTTTTTGATGATAGGTATAAGCAGGATATCTGTGAGACAATATATAGTGAATACCCACAGCTTAAAGCTGCTTCAAGAGTTATATTGTATGCCCCTACCTTCAGGGGGGAAAGTGCTCTTGATGCATATTTTCCTCAGGATGCCATAGATTTAAACAGGCTTGGAGAGCTTTGCAGGAGAACTGGTTCGTATCTGGTTATCAAGATGCATCCATTTGTTAAAGACAAAGTGGAAATACCACAGGAGTATAAAGAGTGTATACTTGATGCAAGCTCTATAAGAGAAGTAAATGATTTACTTTTTGTTACGGATATTCTTATAACTGATTATTCGTCTGTCATATATGAGTTTGCACTGCTTAAAAGACCAATGCTGTTTTATGCATTTGATGAGGATGAATATATTAAAGACAGAGATTTCTATGAGAGCTATGAGGAAACGGTTCCAGGGCGGATATGTCATACCTTTGATGAACTTATAGAAGGTATTAAAATGTGTCAGACTGAACCAGAGCAGGAAATTGAAATAATAGATAAATTTATAAAAAAGAATTTTACTTATACAGATGGAAGGGCAACGGAACGTGTAGTAGATTTGATTGAGAGTTGCCTGAAGAGAGAATAAATATGGATTATAGTATTAAAATTAAAGCATTAAAACTAAAAAGACAAAAGCTTACTATTGCTTTTGAGGGTAGTACAAAAGTAAATAGCGAGGTGGCGCATCCAAAGGTTATTCTGCATTTTTTTGATCAGGTAACAGGCGAGGACAGACGACTTCCTCTTGTAATAAAGCGATCAGTGGTACATGATGATGTGTGCTATTTCTCAGGTTCGTACACTTACAATCTGCGATATATTTTTTACAAAAAATTGGATAGTAAAAATGAAATTCGCATGTATTTAAATGTTCTTTTTGAGGATTACTATGAAGAGAAGATAGAAGTTGATCTCACACCTGATGAGTTTTTAATTACAAATCCGCTTTTCGAGGTGGATGTATGTGGTAATTATCTGAAAATTGTCAGAAATGATATCAGAATTCCAAAGAAATTGTCAGAGGCAAATCCACTTATTAAATTATATACATGGATTTTGTTTGTGATAGCAGTTTGTCTTACGCCGCTTTATATATTTGACGGAATACTTGCGGAATTAAGATTTCTTCCATATAAATCGGCATATGCATTAGAAGGACCAACTGTTTTTCACAGATTGTTCAGACATGTGAATGGCAGTTATAAGAGTTTCAGCAGACATAGAATAAGCTTTATAGGTATGAAGACTGTATTGCTAAGAGTGTTGTATTTCTTTGCCAGAATCAGAAGGGTAAATTCAAAGACAATAGGATTTATGTCTGTAAGAAGAGATGAATTATCAGGCAATATGGAATATGTTTACAATCAGCTGAAGAACCGCAAAGATGTAAAAATCAAGATGTTTTTCTGCGCAAAAGAGTTCAAGGATATGAATTTGATAGACCTTATTCGTATTGCAAATATGTGCGCAGTATGTAAAGTGATAGCAATAGATGAGTATACTTTTTTCATATACCGAATCAATTTAAGACCACAGACTAAGGTAGTGCAGTTATGGCACGCGTGTGGTGCTTTTAAGACTTTTGGATACACAAGACTTGGAAAAAGTGGTGGAACACCGCAGACTAGTCCAACGCACAGAAATTATGATTACGCTACTGTAAGCTCGGAGAGTGTAAGAATTTGGTATGCAGAGGGCTTTGGTATACCTACAGATCATGTAGTGCCTTGCGGAATTGCAAGAACTGATATCTTTTTTGATGAAGCTTACAAGACAAAGACAATAGACAGCTTGTACGAACAGTATCCTATGCTTAAAGGACGCAAGGTAATTCTTTTTGCGCCAACTTTCCGTGGAGAAACACGTATAAAGGCGGGGTATCCATTTGAGCAATTTGATATTGGCAAATTTATGGAGAATATTTCTGATGAGTATGTGCTTATTATCAAGCATCATCCGTTTGTACCTGAGAAACATCCGGTACCTGATAAGTGTAAGGACAGAGTTCTTGATTTGTCTGATTCATCAGAGCTTAACGATTTATTATTTATTACAGATATAGTTATTACAGATTATTCATCACTTGTATTTGAAGCGTCGCTTCTTGATATACCGATGCTTTTCTATACATTTGATTTACAGGAATATATCAAAGAGAGAGATTTCTATTTTAATTTTGAGACATTTATTCCAGGTAAATTCTTCTATACACAGGAGGAACTGGAAAGAGCAATAAAAGAAAAAGACTTTGCAACAGAAAAAATCCCAGAATTTAGAAATAAGTTCTTTGATGACTTAGACGGAAAGGCATCCGTTCGAATCGCGGATTTACTTTGCAAAGCATTGAGGGAGTAGAAGTGAAGAGATTTTTGACGGCTGCCATAATGGCAGTGGCAATAATATGCATAGGCAGATATGATGTTTATGCTGGAGAAATCCAAAATCAGATTGTTCAACTTGATACACAGGAGAATTCAGATATAACGGAGGATTTAAATGCAGCACTCATGACTGCTGCACAGAATTCAAGTGCGCAGTATCCTGTAACTGTTAATATTCCAGCTGGTGAGTATACAATTAGTGGCTGCATTCATATTTACAGTAATACTATCCTTGATTTGACTTCGGGAGTTACTATCAAATATTCTGCTAATGCATCAGCTAATCAGAATATGCTTCTTTCTGGTACAAACGGAAAATATAAAGGACAGCAGGATTATAATAATAGTGAGGAATGCAAAGAGTATAATGGCTTTGAAAATATAACAATAAAAGGTGGAACATGGATTGGTTCTGTTTACAATAGCTCAGTATTATTTAGAATTGCGCATGCCAAAAATGTGACACTCGATGGTGTTACATTTATTGGAGGCGGTGGACTTCATCAGATGGAGGTTGCTGCTATAGATGGATTTTATGTCAGAAATTGTACATTCAGAGATTTCGATGGTGCATACGAGAATGGAAAGAAAATGGAAGCTCTGCAGCTTGATATACCATGTTCGACTACTACATTTAAGGAGTTCTATCTCGATGGAACAATTCTTAAGAATGTTGAAATTACAGGTTGTAATTTTGAAAATGTGCCACGAGGAATTGGAACACACAGTATGCTTATTGGGGCATATCATGATGGAATAAAGATAAATAACAATAAATTTAAGAATATATTTGAAGAGGCAATCATTTGTCTTGGATATAAGAATTGTGAGATTAATAATAATACTTTTACAGATTGTGCAGCAGGTATTTTGTTTAAATTTTTTAATAATAATGGTAGTGGAATGTATACTACTGTGTTTGACGGAATGCCATATGGAAGAAGTGCTGAGTATGATGCAAATACAGTAATAAGTGGCAATGTAATTCAAACTGTATTCTCGGCTACATGTAATGAGATTGTTGGAATAAAAGTGTATGGATTAAACTCAGGTGTGGCACTTGAAGGTACTGATAGGTCACAGATTGCAGCGAATGATTACTATATAAGCGGTGTTACAGTATGTGATAATAGTATTACTACTGCAGGTTATGGCATAAGATTTTTAGATACAAAGAACAGTATAATAAGAAATAACACTATCATATCAAGTGGTGTGTCTGATTATGATGGAAACTGTGAAGAATATGATGGTATTCAGCTCAGCAATGGAAGCACCAATATTAATATTGATGCAAATTCAGCCATTTCATACTTTCCAAGAAATGGTATATATCTAAGAGTTGGTTCATCGGCTTCTTCAATAAGCAGTAATGGAATATCAGGATGTTTATCAAATGGTATAAGCCTGTATACAGATTGTGCTGTAAATGGAATTAGCGCAAACACAATTACCAACTGCCTTAACTCAGGTATCAAGGCAAGTACAAGATGTTCTCTCGGGGATATATCTTCTAATATGATAACTGGT
>JAXELM010000202.1:0-9410 GCA_034100525.1 Agathobacter sp. | reverse complement strand
GCTTCCCATGCAGGTACGAAGTAGCCTCCGAATTTATCCTGGAAAATCTGCTTTGTTTCCTCCGACTGGAAAAGCTCTACAATTCTCTTATATACCGGGTCTTCTTCATCACCCTGTCTTACTGCGATAAGGCAGAAGTAGCTGTCATCTGTATACTCTGTCTCATGGAAGATGGCTGTTGTTGGGTCAATGCCGTAATCCAATGCGTAGTTTCCGTTCACTACTGCTGCTGTAAAATCCGGAATAACGCTTGGAATTGTTGATGCTCCAAGTTCTTTGATTTCTACCTTGACATTGTATTTTATGATATCGGATACTGTTGGGTTTGCGCCTGCTGATTCATCTATCTCGATTACGCCTGCTGATTCAAGTACTTTGAGTGCACGTCCGCCGTTTGATGCATCATCTGGTATTGCGATTGTGTCTCCATCTTTCAGCTCATCAACTGATTTAATTTTCTCTGAATATAGGTTCATTGCTATGATAAATGTATCTCCGATTGGTGTGAGCTTATATCCGTTTTGCTCTGTATCGTTGTTGAAGTATGCATGATGCTGGAATGCATTGATGTCTATTTCCCCTGAGTCTAATGCTGCATTTGGCAATGAGAAATCTGAAAACTGTACGTACTGAAGGTCAACGCCCTCTTCTGCGAGCTGCTCCTTGATTGGATTCCAAATGTCCTCATAGATTACTCCTGTAAGTCCAAGCTTTACTACTCTTTTTTCTGTGTCTGTGCTTTCCTGCGCATTATCTGCCTGTGTTGAATTCTTGTCTGCGCTTTCCTGGGTCTTTGTGCTGCCGCATCCTGCAAGTGCTGTTACTGCAAGTGCTGTTGTTAATACTAATGATAATAATTTCTTTTTCATATTCTCTTCCTCTTTTCTACTTTTTATATTTGCATTTAATTTTTATCAGCTTAGTGTGTGTTTCTCTTTGCTACATAATTGCCAAGTATCTGTATCACTGTAACGATAACAACCAGTACTATTACTGTTGTGTATGTAACATCCGGCATGTTGCGGTCATGTCCGTACATGATTGCGAAGTTGCCAAGTCCTCCGGCACCGACTGCCCCCGCCATTGCTGTAAGTCCTATAAGGCTAATGATTGTTATTGTCGTGCCTCTTGCAATTCCGGCTATGCTCTCTTTGAGATAAACGCTCCAGACTATTTCGAAATCATTCAATCCCATCACCTGCGCAGCTTCTATTAGTCCGGGATTTACGCCCGCCATTGCACTTTCCATCTGTCTTGAGAAAAATGGTGCACATCCGAATACGAGTGGAACTATGGCTCCTTTCACTCCGATTCCTGTTCCCATGATTGTTCTGCTAAGTGGCACAAGTCCGACTAACAGTATGATAAATGGGATTGAACGGAAAAAGTTTATCAGTTTGTCTATGACCTGATAGACTATTCTGTTTTCATGTATTCCGCCTTCTTTGGTGATTATTAGTACGACGCCAAGCAGTATTCCTATGACAAAGGATATTGCTCCTGCCCATCCTACCATGACGAAGGTGTCGCGAAAGCTCTCCCAGAATATATCTGTTCTTGCCATGACGTTGGGTATTATTTTGTTAAGAAACTCTTGCATCTAATATCACCTCCACTCCTACGTTCTTGTCCTTTAAGTATTCTATTGCTTCATCAATCTTCTGCGATTCACCATTTATGATTGATACGAGTCCTCCTATCGGGTTACTGCCTATCAGCTCTACGCTTCCGAATATAATATTTACATCCAGATTAAATTTCCTTGATATCTGCGATACAAGTGCTTCTGACACATCTCTTTCGGTATAGCTTGATTTCAGTATCACTTGGCCTGGTTTTATGCTTGCTACATCTGAGCCGTTTTCAATCAGCTCATGTATCTTCGAAAGGTTAGTTGTGTTGTCCACTATTTCTTTTGTGACCGCACTCTTTGGATTTGCAAAAATATCAAATACCTTTCCTTCTTCAACTACCCTGCCATCCTTCATGACGGCTACATGGTTGCATATGTCTTTTATCACCTGCATTTCATGTGTTATGACTACTATCGTGATGCCAAGCTCACGATTAATTTTCTTTAGCAAATCTAGTATTGCTTTTGTTGTCTTCGGATCTAAGGCACTTGTTGATTCATCGCTCAGTAATATCTCCGGGTCATTGGCAAGAGCTCTTGCTATTGCAACTCGCTGCTTCTGTCCTCCTGAAAGCTGTGATGGATATGCATCCGCTTTTCCTTCAAGCCCTACAAGCTTTAGCAGGCTTTGTACTTTTTCTTTTTTCTCTGCTTTTGTCAGCTTGCTTTTCCTCAGTGGAAATGCGACATTCTCATATACCGTTCTTGCTCCGAACAGATTAAACTGCTGAAATATCATGCTGATTTTTTTACGTCGTTTCCTAAGCTCCTTAGGTGACATGACAGTCAGTTCCTCATCTGCTACATATATTTTGCCTCGTGTTGGTCGCTCTAGTAAATTGATACATCGCACTAATGTTGATTTTCCGGCACCTGACATTCCGATGATTCCGTAGATGTCTCCTTTTTCTATCTGTAGATTTACATCGTTTAGTGCTTCTACTTTTCCATCGCTTGTCTCGAAGTGCTTTGATACATTCTCAAATACGATTTCTGCCATGTCTTCGCCTCCTTTGTTTTTGACATGACTAATCATACTTGATAGGTAGGATTTTGTATAATATATAAAAATAATAACGGACTATAAGTTTTTCTTATAGCCCGTTGCCTGTTATAATAGCTCCAGCAAATCTTCTTTGGTCATGTTTACGATGTTGCCGTTTTCGCCGCTCAATATTTCGTTTGCAAGGTCAGCTTTGTCCTGCTGCATCTTTACTATTTTTTCTTCTATTGTTCCTTTCACTATCAGCTTATATACTGTTACAATTTTGGTCTGGCCGATTCGGTGTGCTCTGTCTGTCGCCTGATTCTGTGCTGCGACATTCCACCATGGGTCATAGTGAATAACCATGTCGGCACCTGTCAGATTAAGTCCTGTTCCTCCGGCTTTTAGAGATATCAGAAATACTGGTACGTCGTTGGTGTTGTACTTCTTGACAAGCTCCAATCGCTTCTCCTTCGGTGTCGCACCTGTTATGGTGTAATATGCTATATTCTTTTTCTCGAGTTCTTGGGCAAGAATATCAAGCATGGTCGTAAACTGTGAGAATATGAGCATCTTGTGCTCGCCCTCGATTGCCCGCTCTATGAGGTCTAGGCATGCTTCCTTCTTGGCTGATTCGCCGTGATAGTTCTCGACCATAAGTGCCGGGTCGCAGCATATCTGGCGAATTCTTGTAAGCTCTGAAAGTATCTGTATCTTGTTTCTTTTAAAGGTCTCCTCGTCCTGTCCCTTTAATGTCTCCTTCATGTGTGCAACCTGCGCATCATACAGAACCTGCTGTGGCTCGTCCATATGCGCATACTGAAGTTCCTCGATTTTGTCAGGTAGGTCTTTTAGTACATCTCCTTTTAGTCTTCGAAGGATAAATGGAGATACCATTCTCTTAAGACGCTTTGTTGCTTCTTCGTCCTTCTGCTTGACAATTGGTGTCTCTATCTCTTTTTTGAAAACATCATAGCTGTACAAAAAGCCCGGCATCAGATAATCGAATATACTCCAAAGCTCACTGAGGCGGTTCTCTATCGGTGTTCCGGTAAGTGCCATCTTGTGCTTTGCATGTATGACTTTTACTGATTTGGCAGCTGCAGTTGTATGTGTCTTGATGTACTGCGCCTCATCTATCACCTGATACTCAAACTGCTTGTTCTCGTACTCTGCCACATCTCGTTTTAGCAAATCGTAGGATATGATTATGGCATCGTAATCACTGTAATTGTCTATTATCGCTTTTCTCTCTGAAGCCTTTCCTGCCACAACCTGCGTCTTTAAGTCAGGTGCAAACCGTTCAAATTCCTCCTGCCAGTTGTACACCAGCGACGCCGGGCATACTACAAGTGATGTGCCCGCCTGTCCGTTTTGTTTTGTTGCAGACAGCACACTTATCATCTGAAGCGTCTTTCCAAGTCCCATGTCATCGGCAAGTATTCCACCGAAGTTATTGTCCGCAAGTACTCTTATCCATTTGTGTCCATACTTCTGATAATTTCTAAGTGTCTTTTTAAGCTCCTGCGGTGGCTCATAATCGGCATCTGCGATTGTCTTAAATCCCTTTACAAGATTTCTAAAATAGCTATCTCTGCTTGAATATATCTCCGTGCAGTTTTCAAGCATCTTATCGAGATACAGTGCACGATAAAGTGGAATATCCATCTTACCCGATACGAATTCCTTTGCCGATATATGCATAGCTTCCATCATGCCACTCAGCTCTGCGACGCTGTCATCTGTTATATCTACGAAGTCTCCATTTTTCAGTCGGTGATATTTCTTTTTAAGCTTATAGCTTGCAAGTATATCAAGCAGTTCCTGTGGCGAAATGTCCTCGGATGATATCTCCAGATTCAACAAATCACTTTGAACGGATACGCCTACTGAGATTTTGAGATTTCTCTTCCTGTTTTTGCTCTTGAAGCGGTCCGTACAGTGCACCTCACCGATTGTCATAAGCTGCGAGATTCCCTGATTGAGCAGACGGTATACCTCTTCCTCATCGTTCGAGCATCCTAGGGCACTATGCGAATTGCTTACCGGTACAGTAGTATCATCTGCCTCCACCTGAATAAACTCCGGGAAATACTGTGTTGCAAGCTTAAGTGCCTCTGTCTCCTTGAGCTTATCGCGGTAATTCTCCTGTATGGCATTTGTATCTGCCATATCTATTATTGAAAAAGTGGCATCTTCATACTTGGCCACTGGTCTGCATATCAGATACTCTTTTTCTGCATCGAGATAGAATACCACATCCATATCCTGTGGAAGAAATTCTTCTACCATGTCCCCCACGTTGTTTGTAATATTGGCGCACTTCTCAAGCTCCGGAAGTATTCTGTAGTAGAACTCCGCGATATTGTTGCGCCCTATGTGTATATTCACCTCGCCATCTTCAGACAAATTCCAAAGTGGTTCCAGCTGTTTTGTATTCTCTTCGCCAAGCCTGCAAACTGCATTCTCTTCTACATAGTACTGATGCTTTGAACCGCTTATCAGCGTCGGCATCTTTCCTTCTACACAAATCGACTCGAGTTCTCTTCCTTTTGTCTCAGGAAACAAGGCAAGCTCTACTTTCAATTCTCCGTCTTTTATCAGGATGCTTTTCTCTTTCTCCCGCGTATCCTTATTGATAAATGCTATGCGCTTTCCAAATTCGAGGTCAAAAAAGTCATCAAGTCTCGTTCCATACAGGTCGATATACGAACTCATGCTCTCCGCTTTTACTTCGGGTGCATACCAGCGTGTATTCTTCTGCTCTAACCTGTGCTTATGCTGTATCTCCTGCTTTACCTCTCGGTTTATGTACTCGATGCATTGCTTTGCATTCTCTGTAAATGTGGCTGTTGCAAGGTCTATACTCTCGTTCTTTCCCAGATTAAGAGTTTCTTTATTTATATTTTTCTGATAAAAGTCCTTTATGCTTTTCATGACATACATCTTCGTTCTTCCGATTTTAAACGACAAATGCAACTCATCTGCTTCTAATATAAGTCGAGGCTGTATGTCTACTTTTCCTACTATATCCTCATTCTGCGGCTCCTGCGCCACCTTCTGCGCGTGGAGATTTCTGAACGATTCGAGCATCTTTATTCCGTGCAAATCTGTGGCATCGCCAACTGTATGTGTCTTCTGATATTCATCGACAAGAAGCATAAGTGCTGCTACATGGCTACATGCTTTTTTCTGGGTCTCACGCCAGAAATATGCACCTTTTTGATACTGGCAGTTGCATCGTGGTGCCATGCATGACATGCTTATTATGTCATCCTTGTCCATCTCAAATTTCACATCAAATATATGTCCGTTTTTGTCATGATAAGTTCCCGTCGGATATGCGCGCTGCGTATTTTCTGTGTAATAACCTTCGAAATATCCGACCTTTATATTCTCCAATGTTACACGACCGGACTTCACATTGACTTTTGCCTCTTCTACCACCTCTTCTGTAAACTCCACATCCTGTACTATAGTCGGCACATCGAAAAACTGATACTGCCTATCCTCTTGTTCTTCAAAAAGCGGCACTGTGTTCTTCGATTTATCCGCATCCTCGCTCATATCATGAAGCTTTTGCGATTCTATCTCATACATGACTGCTGCCATATGCTTGCAGTTCTCACCTTCCATAGCATACGGACAGTCACACCACATCGTCGGGTCATCCGGCGTGCCATAATACTCTATCTCAACATTGTATCTGCGTCCGGAACTGTCGCTCTTTACTGTCGCAGTTATGAAATCTTCTTCTACTTCATCTATATGAACGTTGCCACACAGATAATATCTTTTGCCCCTTTGAAGTATTATATTTGTAAATCTGTTTTTCCACATTTGATTATTCCTTTGTTATATCTATTCCTCATATCTATGAATCAAGACAAATTCTTTGAATCGTGGTAGTGTAAGTTTTACTTTTCCATATTCAGAACCATTGATTAACCCTTTATCCATTAATCGATTACGATACACCGAAAACATAGACGAATTCATTGATAATGTATTTCTTATCGTTTTGACTTCTGTCACATCACTCTCCGAAATTGCTATTAATACCTGCTTTTCTTTCCGAGCCAATTCAGACCATATCTTATCATATATAAATTCTGCAAGATACTGATCAAATAAGCTTATCACTTCATCAAAATCCACGTCGTTTCTTTCATTTCTACTTAATGCATCCCAATACAAATACCCTAACACTTGAAAAGCAAACGAATATCCCTTTGTAAGCCATGCCATATTTTCTGCATTTTCGCGGTCCATATTAAAAACCTTTTGATAATCAGCTATAATCGCAGTTATATTCAAAGGTTCTAGTATATGTTCCTTTGCTCTATACAAAAAAGTAAGTGATTTATCATTTTTTATTGCTTTTATATTTTCTTTTAATCCAGTCATTAAAACATATATTTCATATCCCGACCTGGCATATGATGATAATGAGTGCGAAAAACTTGCAATTTCTTTGCAGTATGTCACTTCATCTATCGTCACAAGAACTCTCTTATTTGTTTTCTTTAGAATATTAAGCATAAAATCAATTGCATCGTTTTCATTTGAAGCTATTAATTCTGCTTTTTCAATTGACACACCAAGTCCTAATACAGATACATCCAATTTAGCCTTGATAAACAAATCTTTCAACATAGGAATTCGATACAAACCTCTAGCCAAAGAGTCCAAAATATTACTGTTCGGATTCTCAATGTCAACAGTAATCCATTCCTGTTTTTCATTCATAATATTTGATATATCCGCCATCATTACAGTCTTTCCGCATCCACGAACACCAGTCAGGAAATGACCTCTAAAGGTCGGAACCTTCTTGGTCAGATCATTTACTATTTCGTTTGTTAAACCTTGTCGTGTAATATACTGTGGTGGTATAAAACTAAACTGTAGAGTAAATGGATTTTCACTTGGTGCAAATAAATTATCTGCCATATTATCAAACTCCTTTTAATTCTCTCCTCAGTTATTTGTTATAACTTGTTATAGGTTTACTTTGTTGTTATAAGTTGTTATATTTTGTTATAACTTGAATATAATTTTATAACTTGTTATAACTTTTGTCCAGCATATATTTTCATATTTATTATATTAACTAAATTAGTAAAATAATCCGTTTTTATTCCTTAACTCGTTTCAAATAGATTCTGCAAAGGAACAAACACACAATAAAGGTCAAAACAAAGGATAATGGCTGAGCTTCCTGCACTCCGGACATTCCCCGTGCACTTTTCAGAATAAGCAGTGTTGGAATGAACAAAAGCCCGCTTCGCAGACATGAACCAAAGCTTGCCAGCATTTTTTCTCCGATACTCTGAAATCCCATTTCCACCATCATCGTCAGCGGTACAAACAATTGCCCTACGCACATGAGACGCAAGGCACGGATTCCAAGCTCAATTACCTGAGGATCATCCCTCAGCTGCTGCACCAGTGTTCCTGCAAAAATATAAATCGGAACCGAAATCAGAGTCAGTACACATTCCTCTCCTGCAAGTGCTGTCCAGAATGCCTTCCTCACACGGTTCTTCTTATTGGCCCCGAAATTGAAACTGCTAATTGGCTGAAAACCTTGTCCAATTCCTATCGCCACTGCCATCGGGAAGAAACTGATTCTAGATACAATACTCATTGCCGCTACTGTTTCGTCGCCATACACACCGGCTGTTTTGTTTAAAAGCACTGCCGCTATGCTGTTCAGTGCCTGTCTGAGCAGACTTGGAAATCCAGTTGCTATAATATTCCACACTGTTTTCCAATCTCTTGCCACATATTTTATAGAAATCCGCGTCTGTGTTTTTCTGCGCAAAAACATACTGAGCAATATACTGAAACTGATAATCTGGGAAACTGCAGTGGAAATACCTGCACCTGCGATTCCAAGTTTTAGTCCAAACATGAGAATTATATCTCCAAAGATATTAATCACTGCGCCTATCATCAGTCCAATCGTTCCAAATTTCGCCTTTCCTTCATATCGAAACAGATTGTTCATTGTCAAACTGGAAGTGAAAAATGGAGCTGAAAGCAGAATATAAAATATATAAGTTCCTGCATAAGGGGCAATTGTCTCGGTACTTCCCAGCAGATAAAGCAAAGATTTCATAAATACTAGACTGAGAACCGCCATCACTAGTCCCAGCACAAAAGATAGAAAGAAACCGGTGGAACTGTATTTCGTTGCTTCCTCGATATCCCTAGCGCCTAACTTTCTAGACATGATACTTCCCGCACCCTGTCCGCACATGAATGCAACCGCCTGCAGGATTGCCATATAACCAAACACAATGCCAGTTGCCCCGCTTTCACTCGTGCCCAGAGTTCCCACAAATGCTGTGTCCACCAAATTATAAATATTCGTCACCATCATACTGATGATTGTAGGCACGGATAAAGTAAACAGCAGTTTTCCCACTGGTTCCGTTGTCATTTTTCCAAATTGCTTTTTTTGTAGTTCACTTTCTGGTTCCATGATTTCTCCTTTAAAATCAAGAAAATCTTATAATTCTACAAGCACCTTCCATCTTCAGCCGTAACCGCTTCTGCATCAGCCTGTGTATAGGTAACCTTGTATCCTGCTTCCGATCCGTCCAGTACTGCTCCTCCACGGTCTTCATAGCTATTGCTCGGAAGTCCGTTGTAAAAACCAATGTCCAAAGTAGGAAAAATTTGAGTAAATTCCGACACTTATTTTATGCAGTTCTATCTTTATGAGATTTCATCAACATCATAATACTTAAAATCCCGGAAGCAGGCACTTCCTCCTGTTTCCTC
>JAXELM010000164.1:0-2107 GCA_034100525.1 Agathobacter sp. | reverse complement strand
CTTATGGATTATTCCTTTATCCAGAAATTCTCCTGGGTGTATTATCTAGGAATCAATGTATTACTATTATTGGTTATTTTTGCAGGAGAGACCACAAAGGGCTCACAGAGATGGATTAAAATTGCAGGAATCAGATTCCAGCCATCGGAGCTTTCAAAGATTGTTATTATATTGGTTTTTTCATATTATTTTATGAAGCATGAAGAAACCATCAATACATTACAAACAATTTTGATTGCCTTTCTTTTGGTGGTAGTACCTTTATTCTTAATATACGAACAGCCTGATAATTCAACCACTATTATGACAGCACTTTTGTTTGTGGTACTTTTGTTTATAGCTGGATTAACATATAAAGTTGTTTTCACAGTACTGGGAATCACGGTGCCAATCGGAATTATAGCACTTAGTTATATTGTTCGAAATGCCGATAAGCTTATCGATGCTGGACATTATCCGGTGAAACGAATTATGTCATGGTTGTTTCCGTCAAATCCTAAATATTCAGGAGTTGCAATTCAGCAGCAAAATTCGATTATGGCAATCGGTTCTGGGCAGTTGTGGGGAAAAGGGCTAAATAACTCTGTTGCGACATCTATGAAAAACAGTAATTACATTATTGAGCCGCAAACGGATTTCATTTTTGCGGTTGTAGGTGAAGAACTTGGATTTGTTGGAACATTTACAATTCTTGTGTTGCTTTTTCTTATCGTGATTGAATGTATTCTTATAGGGAGAAAAGCAAAGGATTTAAGTGGAAGATTAATTTGTTGCGGAATGGCAACGCTTGTAGGGTTTCAAAGCTTTATTAATTTGTGTGTAGCTACAGGTTTGATGCCGAATACAGGAATCCCGCTTCCATTTGTAAGCTATGGCCTTACATCTTTGGTATCTTTGTATATAGGGATGGGATTTGTTTTAAATGTTGGCTTACAGCCTAAGAAGTATTAAACAAGAGATAAGCTGAGATAGCAGGAGAGATAAAAATTGAAAAAAGTAAGAATGGTAAAAAATAGAGTACTAATTGCAATTGTGTGTGCTGTATCGCTACTTACAGTGGGATGTGGACAAAACGTAGAATTGGATAACACATACGATGTGAGCAAAACTTCATATACGTCAGGCAGCACGAATTTCAATTTCTTCGCAAAGGATTTGTGTGTTACAGATGATTTCAATTTTGGAACAGAATCTACAACTTCACAGGTAGCAGAAGGTGCTGGCGCCTTTAATGTAGATGAAGAGGAAGTAATCTATGCACAAAATATTTTTGAAAAACTGTATCCTGCAAGTACAACAAAAATTTTAACTGCATATCTTATTATCCGTTATGGAAACTTGGATGATATCGTTACAGTTAGTGAAAGTGCTGGAAATCCTGGAAGAGATTCTTCCGTATGTGGATTAAGAACAGGAGATCAGATTTCTGTTAGAAATTTGCTATATGGTTTGATGTTAGAAAGTGGTAATGATGCTGCAATTGCGTTGGCAGAGTACTATTCAGGAAGTGTTGAAGCATTTGCGGATGCAATGAACAAGGAAGCTTTAGACATTGGAGCTACACAGTCGCACTTTGTGAATCCAAGTGGCTATCCAGATGAAAATCATTATACAACCATTTATGATATGTATTTAATTACGGCGAAAGCAATTGTTTTAGAGGAATTTGTAAAAATCATTCATACAGAGTCTTATGACGTGGAATATATGGATGCTTTAGGAAACAAGGTTTCTAAAACCTGGAAAAATACCTGTCAGTATATAAATGGTAATTCTACCGCACCAGAAGGAATTACTGTTATAGGCGGAAAAACAGGTACTACAAATGCCGCTGGTTACTGTTTGGTACTTTATAGCCTAAATGAAAAAAATCAGGATATTATCAGTATCGTATACAAAGCAGACGGTCGATCTGACTTATATCTTTTAATGGGCGAAATTTTATCTAAGTTTGCGAATTAGACATTGTGTTTTTTGTAAGAATATACTATAATTAATATCAAGCAATAAATGAATTTAGGTATTTTTACAATGTAAATGCAGGAGGATGGGTCATGATTGAAATTATTTGCGGTGAAAAAGGTAAAGGAAAGACAAAGGATTTATT
>JAXELM010000156.1:0-2879 GCA_034100525.1 Agathobacter sp. | reverse complement strand
TATATAAAAAGGATGGAAGTATGAAGGAAAAAGTAGTAGTAGGAATGTCCGGTGGAGTTGATTCATCGGTGGCAGCATATTTATTAAAAGAGCAGGGATATGATGTAGTGGGAGTGACTATGCAGATATGGCAGGATGATGATGTGTTTACACAGTCTGAGGAAGGCGGATGCTGCGGTCTGTCCGCAGTTGAGGATGCCAGACGTGTGGCAGCAACGCTCGGTATCCCGCATTATGTAATGAACTTCAAGTCTGATTTCAAAAGAGATGTAATAGATTATTTTATATCAGAATATGAGAGAGGCTATACGCCTAACCCTTGTAATGCATGTAACAGGCATGTGAAGTGGGAGGCTCTTTTGCATAGATCCATGGAGATTGGTGCGGACTATATCGCGACTGGTCACTATGCCAGAATATCCAAGCTTTCAAACGGAAGATACACAATCCGTAATTCTGTAACAGCAGCAAAAGACCAGACTTATGCGCTTTACAATCTCACTCAGGATCAGCTTTCGAGGACGCTTATGCCGGTTGGAGAATATGAGAAGCCTCAGATTAGAAAAATTGCAGAAGACATTGGACTTTCGGTTGCATCGAAGGGAGACAGCCAGGATATTTGTTTTGTGCCAGACCATGATTATGCTGGATTTATTGAGCGTGAAACAGGTCGCAAATACGAAACAGGCAACTTCATAGATGAGAATGGAAATATTCTTGGTCAGCATAAAGGCATTATTCATTATACTATCGGTCAAAGAAAGGGACTTGGCATCACAGCAGCTACTCCACTTTTTGTAAAAGAACTAAAGATGGATACCAATGAGGTGGTACTTTGTCAGAATGATAGTCTTTTTGAGAATACATGTTATGTCAGCCACGTAAACTATATGGCAAAGGCTTCAGTCGAGGCGGGAGAAAGAGCTGTAGGCAAAGTGCGATACTCGCATGCAGGCGCTCCATGTACCCTTGAACCTATGGAGAATGGAATGCTTAAATGTACATTCGATGAACCACAAAGAGCAATGACACCGGGACAGGCAGCAGTTTTCTACGATGGTGAAAATGTCCTCTGTGGCGGTACAATCGAAAAAGTATAAAAATATGAAAAATCATATTGACATAGTAGGAATTAAAGTGTATAGTAATCACAACAAGAAAACATACCAACACAGTAGGAATATAGGGAATTAGAAAGCGGAGGAAATAGAAATGGCAAATATTTATCAAGGAACACTAGGATTAATTGGACATACACCACTTGTTGAGTTGACACACATTGAGGAAAAGTACAACTTAGAAGCAAGACTTCTTGCAAAAGTTGAGTACTTTAATCCAGCAGGTTCAGTTAAAGACCGTATTGCAAAAGAGATGATAGAGCAGGCTGAGAAAGACGGAAAGCTTAAGCCTGGTTCAACAATCATCGAGCCAACATCAGGAAATACAGGAATTGGTCTTGCAGCTATTGCAGCAGCGAAAGGATACAGACTTATCATCGTACTTCCAGAGACAATGTCAGTTGAGAGAAGAAATATCATAAAGGCATATGGTGCAGAACTTGTTCTTTCTGATGGAACAAAAGGAATGAAGGGAGCAATCGCAAAGGCAGAAGAATTACATGAGCAGATTCCAAACAGCTTTATACCAGAGCAGTTTGAGAACCCAGCCAACCCAGCAGCTCACTACAAGACAACAGGACCGGAAATCTGGGAAGATACAGATGGAGAAGTTGATGTATTCGTAGCAGGTGTAGGTACAGGTGGAACAATCTCAGGCGTAGGTAAATACCTCAAGGAAAAGAAATCAGATGTGAAGATTGTAGCTGTAGAGCCAGCGACATCAGCAGTCCTTTCAACAGGTCAGGCAGGACCACACAAGATTCAGGGAATCGGTGCAGGTTTTGTTCCAAATACACTTGACACAGAAGTCTACGATGAAATCATTCCAGTAGAGAATGAAACAGCATTTGAATTCGGAAAAGAAATCGCAAAAGCCGAAGGTGTGCTTGTAGGAATATCATCAGGCGCAGCACTTTCAGCAGCAATCCAAATTGCCAAGAGACCAGAGTCTAAAGGCAAGACAATTGTAGCTTTACTTCCAGACAGTGGAGACAGATATTACTCAACAGATTTATTCAAGGATTAATTTCCTACAGGGATTAGTTTCCCATAGGAATTAACTATATACATGAAATACTCTTAAATATGATCATTATTAAAAAGGAATCCGCATATGTGGATTCCTTTTTTTAATATTTTTATCCGAACGCACTCTTTTTTGTCCGAGCGTCGTGAAAATGGTATTGAATATAGATGACATATGGTATATATTTATTCTATCGCTTGGCAAATCATAGGCAAATCGCCAAAGTTTCCCAAGAGTAAAAACTTAATAGCATTGCATAACCGCTTTTGTTCTATTATAATGGAGGAGGATAGGTATTGAAAAACAAAAAGACAAAAAGCTGGTTTGAAATAGTACGAAGACTATGGCATCCGAATCGAAAATACAAGGACAGATTGTTCCAAAGAGTGTTTCGAGATAAGGAATATCTTCTGGAATTGTATAATGCAATAAACGGAACGAATTATAGCAATCCCGACGATTTGGAAATCACTACATTAGAAGATGTTATATTCATGTCGATGAAGAATGATAAGTCATTTATAATCTCATCAACCATGAATCTGTATGAGCATCAATCTACAGTAAATCCCAATATGCCGATCCGTGGATTGCTGTATTTTGCGCAGCTGTATGATGAATACATAAAGCTTCATGACCTTGATGTATATGGTCGAAAGCTTGTGAAGCTGCCAACACCACAGTACATCGTATTTTATAATGGCAAGGAAGAAATACCGGATGATCAGACATTA
>JAXELM010000039.1:0-4822 GCA_034100525.1 Agathobacter sp. | reverse complement strand
TGTTTGAGCATATAGAGACATTGTCCTTTTCAGAGATGGATACAATAGGTACGTCGACACTTATTACGAGAATGACCAGTGATATTAATCAGGTTCAGTCGGGCGTTAATATGGTACTTCGTCTGTTTCTTCGTTCGCCGTTTATAGTATTTGGTGCGATGATTATGGCTTTTACGGTAGATGTAAAAGGTGCCATTATATTTGTAATAACTATTCCACTTTTGTCAGTAGTTGTATTTGGTGTGATGCTTATTACAATTCCGATGTTTAAGAAAGTACAGGCAAGTCTTGATAAAGTGCTCTGCCGTACGAGAGAGAATCTCGAGGGGGCAAGAGTTATTCGTGCCTTTGACAAGCAAAGCAGTGAAATAAAATCCTTTGCGGATGAGAATACTATGCTTACGAATATGCAGCTTCTTGTAGGAAGAGTATCTGCCTTAATGAACCCAATCACATTTATCATAATAAATTGTGCGACTATTGCAGTAATCTGGGTTGGTGCGGGTCAGGTATTCGATGGCATTATTACAAGAGGTGAAGTTGTTGCGCTTGTCAACTATATGTCTCAGATTCTTGTTGAGCTTGTAAAGCTTGCTAATCTTATTATACTTGTGACTAAGTCGATTGCATGTGGAAACAGAATTGCAGAAGTACTTGAGGTAGAGCCTTCTGTAAAGAGTGATGTAACAGAAGCAGTTTCGCCTGTAGAAGGAGCCGCAGCAGTTGAATTTGATCATGTGGCAATGAAATATATGGGAGCTTCTGAGGAATCATTGTCAGATGTGAACTTTAGAATAGAAAAAGGACAGACTGTTGGTATCATAGGTGGAACTGGTTCTGGTAAGAGCTCTCTTGTTCATCTTATACCGAGATTCTATGATGTATCTTCGGGGGCTGTAAAGATTGATGGTGTGGATGTCAAAGAATATCCACTTATCCAGCTTAGGGAAAAGGTTGGAATCGTTATGCAAAAGGCAGTCCTTTTTCAGGGAAGCATAGCGCAGAACCTTAGATGGGGAAATCCTGATGCGACAGATGAAGAGCTGTGGAAGGCAATAGAGATAGCTCAGGCAACAGATGTAGTAAATGGTAAGGCTGGAAAGCTTGATTATCAGATTGAACAGGGTGGAAGAAATCTCTCGGGAGGTCAGAAGCAACGTCTTACAATCGCAAGAGCTCTAGTGAAAAATCCTGATATACTTATACTTGATGACAGTGCCTCGGCACTTGATTTTGCGACAGATGCAAGACTTAGAACTGCACTTAGACAGATGCAGGGCGATAAGACAATATTTATAGTATCACAGAGAACATCTTCAATACAGTTTGCTGACAAAATTATTGTGTTGGACGATGGTGATGTGGCAGGAATCGGAACACATAATGAGCTTTTGGTAACTTGTGATATTTACCGTGAAATTTATGAATCGCAGTTCAAAAAAGAAGAGATGGGAGGAAATATCTAATGAAAAGATATGTATTAAAAAAAGTTTTCAGATATATAAAAAGATATATTCCTTTGCTTATTTTTTCATTGATTTTATCCGCTTTTACAGTAGCTCTTACGCTTTATTTTCCAATACTTACAGGTCGCGCTATCGATGAGATAATAGAACTTGGCAAAGTGGATTTTGGGGCGATATCAGCTATTTTGTTTGAGGCAGCTATAGTTGTTCTTATTGCGGCACTTGCGCAGTGGCTTACCAATGTGGCAAATAACAGAATGACTTACAATATAGTAAGAGATATACGAAGGGATGCTTTTGACAAGATTGAAAAGCTTCCATTATCGTATATAGACAGTCAATCTCACGGTGATATGGTAAGTAGAATAATTGCTGATGTAGATACTTTTGCAGAGGGGCTTCTTATGGGCTTTACACAGCTCTTTACAGGTATTGCAACTATTGCCGGAACACTTATATTTATGATGAGAATAAATGTGAATATTGCACTTGTTGTAGTTGTGATAACTCCATTGTCTCTTTTTGTGGCAAGCTTTATTGCAAAGAATACTTATTCTATGTTTCAGCTTCAGAGTAAGACAAGGGGAGAGCAGACTGCACTTATAGATGAGATGGTTGGAAATCAGAAAATAGTACAGGCATTTACTTATGAGGATGATGCGCTGGAGAGATTTGATGAGATAAATGAGAGATTATCAAAGTGTTCACTTAGAGCTACTTTCTTCTCAAGTCTTACAAATCCAAGCACAAGATTTGTAAACAGTATAGTATATGCGGCTGTAGGAATATTTGGAGCATTATCTGCGATTGTGGGAAGAATATCAGTCGGTCAGCTTACATGCTTTTTGTCATATGCTAACCAGTATACTAAACCATTTAATGAGATATCAGGTGTAGTAACTGAGCTTCAGAATGCGTTGGCATGTGCTGCCAGAATTTTTGAACTAATTGAAGAAGAAGCTGATATACCGGATGCGGCAGATGCAGTAGAGCTTCAGACAGCAGATGGTTATGTAGATATAGAGAATGTATATTTTTCATATACGCCGAATCAGAAGCTTATTGAGGACTTTAATCTGCATGTCGAGCCGGGACAGCGTGTTGCAATAGTCGGACCGACAGGATGTGGAAAGACTACACTTATCAATCTGCTTATGAGATTTTATGATGTAAATAGTGGTTCAATAAAAGTAAGTGGATATGATTCAAAGGATATTACTAAATCAAGTCTGAGACTGAACTTTGGAATGGTGCTTCAGGAGACATGGCTTAAAAGTGGAACCATCAGGGAGAATATAATAATGGGCAAGCCTGATGCAACCGATGAACAGATTATAGAGGCTGCAAAGGCATCACATGCGCACAGCTTTATTAAGAGACTTCCAAATGGTTATGATACTGTAATTGGCGAGGATGGCGGCAACTTATCCCAGGGACAAAAGCAGCTTTTATGTATTACAAGAGTAATGCTTTGTCTGCCACCAATGCTTATATTAGATGAGGCTACTTCCTCTATCGATACACGAACAGAACTTCGTATTCAAAAGGCATTCCTTACAATGATGAAGGGAAGAACAAGCTTTATTGTTGCACACAGATTATCTACTATAAGAGAGGCTGATGTAATTATTGTAATGAAGGATGGCAAAATAATAGAGCAGGGAAATCATGAATCCCTGCTCCAGAAGAATGGTTTTTATGCAACTCTCTATAATAGTCAGTTTGCAAATTAATTCTTCTTTTTACTATCTTTATCATCTTTCTCCACATACGAATATGCGTTAGAGACTTTGGCGGCATTGTTGGTAAGCTCTACTTTCTCACGATAGTAGGCAATTACCGGCGTGCCGTTTTCTACAATCTCATACAGCTCTTTTGCCTTTTTCGGCGGAATATTTATACAACCATGTGAACCTGATGTTTTGTAGATTGTCTTGCCAAAGGAATCACGCCAGCTTGCATCATGTATTCCGATATTGTAGGCAAATGGCATGAAATAATTTACTTTTGATTCATAGCCTTCACCTATGAGTGTAGCGTTTCGTTGTTTGTATACAATCTTGTATACTCCGTCTACTGAACCGTTCTGCCGGCTGATATTACCTGAAACTATGTCAGTTTCAAGGGCAAGCTCTCCTTCTTTGTAATACCACAGATGCTGATTGGTATAGTCAATTTCAATGTATGTATTTCCGATATCATCAAGTCCGCTCTGTATAGCTCGCTGTTCATATACAGGCTCTCTTGTAACTGGAGTACCACCTTCTAAATCCGATAGAATCTGTGCTTCTTCAGCTTTCTTGTTGATTACCCATCCGTAATCACCACCACCTATTTTAATGGTGTCACCTTTGGAGGTGGCAAATTCTCTTACATCAGCATATGTATTGTAGGTTGATGCCAGGTGCTGGACGAAATCAGTTACAACAGATGTATCAAGTGAGACTTCACCGTCATCATTTATCTTAATCATTTTAAGAATCATCTGTGCAGTAAAGTTCTCATCTGCGTTGTCTATGTCATAATGAATTGTTGAATTCATGTATGCTTTAATCTTGTCAGCCGCATTGGTAATGACAGGATTGTCTGAGAGTATCTGAGGGGCGACATAACAGTCGTCCGTCAGTGTCAGTTCTGATTTCTCGTTGTACAGTGCGTCAGTTACAAGCTCGTATATTTTGTCATTTACGGGCGTATTTCCCATCACCTCTGGAACTATTTCGAAATCATTTGTATTTATCCTGATATAAGAATCCTCAGGCTTTTGGATATAGTCCTCAGCAAAAATACCAAGTGATTCAAAATCAGTTTGATATTGTTGTTCATCAAAACTGACAGATGTAGACAACTCATAATGGGCAGGCTTGAAAATGCTTATAGGCCATGTGAATGGATTTTGCTCCTTTAAGAATTTCTCTTCCTCACCAAGTGGGACATACTTATATGAGATGTCAGGTCCCTTGATGTTGAATTTGTTTTCATTGCGGTCGATGATTGTAAGCAGATAATCGTCCGCTATTGATGAACATTTTTGTATTACATAATCTGATGTTTTACCGCCACATTTAATGGAGTTAATAGTAGTATTCCACAGGTAATGTGAACTGAAAAATATTACAAAGCCAATATATATGGCTAAGAGTACTCCGGCAAAAACACCAAAGCCAATAAGTACTTTTTGTTTCATGACAGGCCTCCTAAGTAGTAGTATTTGCTTTCATATGGCTCGTTTGATACGCGTTCAAGACAAACCATTGATGCTGTCTCGCCGTCCATTGCAAGCTTAACACCATAAGCTCCCTGATTGAAGGATTCATCAATGTCTGTGCGTGAAGCCATATGGGCAGCGCATCTTT
>JAXELM010000276.1:0-2532 GCA_034100525.1 Agathobacter sp. | reverse complement strand
CCTTAGTACGAGAGGACCGGGATGGACGAACCACTGGTGTATCTGTTGTCGACCAACGGCATGGCAGAGTAGCCAAGTTCGGAAGGGATAAACGCTGAAGGCATCTAAGCGTGAAGCCCCCCTCAAGATGAGATTTCCCTTCCTTCGGGAAGTAAGACCCCTTGAAGACTACAAGGTAGATAGGGCAGAGGTGGAAGCATGGTAACATGTGGAGCTGACTGTTACTAATAGGTCGAGGGCTTAACCTCAAGCACAAAGAAGTTTCTCAATACTGTATGAAGTTTTCAGAGTATGAAAATACTTTGATAAATAATCCTCAATAGCTCAGTCGGTAGAGCATTCGGCTGTTAACCGAAGTGTCGTAGGTTCAAGTCCTACTTGGGGAGTTTAAAAAAGATTCCTAGCTAGTTAGTTAGGAATTTATAATATGGTGACTTAGCCAAGTGGTAAGGCCCCGGTCTGCAACACCGTCATCGCCGGTTCAAATCCGGCAGTCACCTCTATAATATTAGAAACCCTTGATGATTCAAGGGTTTCTTTTTATAACAGTTTTGCTTTCTTTTGTTGTTTTGAATTTATGTATTGAGCCAATACATTAGAAGTGTTGCGGAATTTACAACCTAAAAGAGTACATCTTTCATTATCATTTGTACGAACAATAGAAGCATTAAGTACAAATTTACGTCCCTCATCTTCAAAACAGATTTGTATATTTTCTCCTATTTCATATTCTGCTTTTTTACAATTTAATCCGATTCCTGAAACTGATAAATCCCGTATAGTTACGTTCTCAAGTAATGTATCTTTGTAAGTGATATTACAAGGTATGTTCAGTGATATTCTGAAACCATTTCTTCTATTAGTGGATGTTCCTTCATCATTACTAATAACAAAATGAACAGCTCCCTTTTCTGGAAGATACATATTTACAATTTTTACATCACTCCAGATAATTGGTAATTTGTCAGTTCCAGCTATTAAATCTGTTACTGTATCTCCTTCGAAGTTAATAAGTTTGTCATCTTCCCTGATAGGCTCAAGAATACAAAACTTTAATTTCGGATACTTTTGCTTAAATGCTTCGACGAAATTTTCCTGAGCGGGTGTAGCTGGAGAATATATTAGACCTACTAAAGTTGTTTCTCTTTCATCTTTATATGAGTGTAATGTAATTGATTGACTATCGATTTCTGATATATACATATTTATTACCCTTAATACATTATGATATAGATACTATAACATGTTTTTGAAATTTTATACAGATATAAAATTGATTGTTTATATAAAATTACATCATTTATATTCAAATTGTAAATATACTAAGATAAATATTGTTTATAACGTAGAATATTTATATAATACTAGTGTATAAATACTGTTTATTAAAAACGTTATATTAGTATGGGGAAAATTCATGGAAGTAAAGAGAATTGAAGGTTTATGGGATTGTAAATATTGTGGGCAAAGAGGTATAAAAGCAAGATTTGATACATGCACATCTTGTGGAAAACCAAGAGGAATTGAAAATACATTTTATTTGCCGGATAATATAGAAGAAGCTGTATTAACAAAAGAAGAAGCTTTGAAAACTACTAATGAACCGGATTGGTTATGTGAATATTGTGGCTCATATAATAGTTCAAATGAATTGGTGTGTGAGAAATGTGGCTCAGATAAATCAGAGTCAAAAAAGAATTATGGGACAATACATAAGTTAACCGGTAAATTATTTGGAAGAAGAAATTAGGAAGAGTTAATGGAGATTAGTTATGGCAGTACAACTAATAGCGGATTTATATGGTTGTAATGATATTGTAGACGATATTGAAGAAATAAAGAAGGCAGCACATACTGCGATAGAATATGTAGGTGCCAATATTGTGGAGGAATGTGTTCACAAATTTGAGCCTATAGGTGTTACATATTTTGCGGTGATTTCAACATCGCATTTTTCGATACATACATGGCCGGAATATGGGTATGTAGCAATTGATATTTTTTCATGCAATGATGAGGTGGTGGATGGTATTTCTCAGAAGCTAAAAGAATTATTTGGTGCGAAGGAAATAGTTCTTCGTTCTGTAATACGTGAAGTTGAAAGAAAAAACAGTTGATTTTTAAATATGGAGTAAGTTAATGGAAAAAAGGAGATTTGTTTATGTATAGTGTAGGTACTAAGCTCAATATTAAAGGGCTTGATGCAACTGTCATAGGATACATCGAATATGCAAATCCTGAAGACGGGTATAAGACGTGGATAGAGTATCGTTTGAAGACTCATAAGGGAGAATGCTGGCTATCGTGTGATGAAGTATATAATGAGTATTCAATATCCTGGCCAGCCAATTACATAAGAGGGCAGATAGGTCCAGAATGGCACAAGGTAGATGAAGGTACTCAGATTGTGCAAAAATATGGCGGTGATGTGGATGTTGATCCGGGAGAGAGAGCTTCATTTGTCGAGTATGAAGACGCAAATGAGGATAATACTTTATCGGTTGAGATGTGGAGTGATGGAACCGAATATTC
>JAXELM010000241.1:0-12705 GCA_034100525.1 Agathobacter sp. | reverse complement strand
ATCTTTGGCTTTTCTGGCAATAAGAATGCACTCTAAAACTATAAGAAATAGCAAAAGAATAATCATAAAGGTTCCTACAAACCCAAGCTCTTCACCAGCAACGGCAAAGATAAAGTCTGTCTGTGGCTCTATAATATAATTCGCATTCTTCATAGAAGTAGCTTCCGAATTATATAAACCTTTTCCCCACAATTGTCCAGAGCCAATAGCCATCATAGCATTTTGCTGCTGTAAGGCATCATCAGAATATTTCTGTGGATCAATCCATGAAAGGATACGTCTGAACTGATAATGATCCCTATATAATGCATCTGCATTCTTGATCACATAACTTAAAAATAATATTGCAATTGGCAAACTGATACCAATAACTGACATTACTATTTTATAACTTAATCCACTAATAAACAAGAGTACAATAAAAATAAATGCAATCATAAGTGTCGTGGATGTATCTGGCTGCTTCAAAATAAGTATTAACGGGAAAAAGATAATAATAAAGGCCATTGCCATAGTCTTTACCGTATTAACCGTTTCCGTATACTTCATAAAAAACTTAGAGAAAAATAAAATAATAATTATCTTGGCAAGCTCTGACGGCTGGAATTTAAATCCAGGCAATTGAATCCATCTTTGAGCTCCACCGGCAGAATCTCCAACTGAAGTATGTACTAAAACCAAAAGAACTATCATTCCAAAATACATAAGCCATGAGAATCTAAGTACAAAAGAATAGTCCATAAATGAAATTGCAATCATAATAACCATTCCAAATAAGAAACCAATAATCTGTTTGTTCTGAACAGATTTCTGCGCACTTCCAATAATAAAAATACCCATTATTGTAAGCGTTGCAATATATGCAATTAATTGAAAATGATAATTCCTTATCCTGTATTGTTTTAGCATTTATTTTACTTCCTGTTCTGTTTTAATATAACTTTTATCTCGTATGAATCTGGTGACAATTCAAAATATCTTCCAATTATTTCAGAGACTTCCTGTTTCATTCGATTCATAAGCTCTGGCCTGCATTCTATAGGTTCTGCTTCCATCATAAGCTTAAGTCGTTCTTTTGCAACAAGTTTTGAAAAAGTAGAATCACTCATTTGTAACACCTTCCTTTTCCTTGTCAACAAAATTTGCTATTGCTATAAATTTATTAGTTGCTTTACTTCTTAGGGATACAACAGGAGTTCCTTTATTCTGACTTATTATAACTTTCTTATCACACGGAATTACTCCTATGGATGTAATTCCAAGCAATTCCTCGATATCAGATTGGGAAAGCATATCGTGATGCCTTACCATACGCTCATCATATTCGTTTATAACAAGATCTATATTGTTTATTTTATCCTTCTGCAATTGGTATATAATTCTTCCTGCATCTCTGACTGCTGAAATATGAGGTGTAGTAACTACTATAGCCCTGTCTGCAGCAACAGTTGCAAGATGATAACCATTGCCCATACCTGCCGGACAGTCAATAAGACAATAATCAAACTCTTTCTTGAGCTGCTCCAGTAAAATTTTAAATTCAGACTCATAATTATGCAGACGGTCAAATTTAAGTGCTGCCGGAATCATATGTAGATTAGGATATCTTTTATCTTTGATAATAGCCTGCTTTAATCTGCATCGTTTTTCCAACAAATCTATCAGATTGTAGCGTATCTGATCCTCTAATCCCATTACAACGTCTAAATTTCGAAGTCCCATGTCAGTATCTAACATGATGACTTTTTTATCTAACTGTGAAAGTACCGTACCGATATTAGCAATAGTTGTAGTCTTGCCAACACCGCCTTTTCCTGAAGTGAAAACAATTGCTTCACTCATGAAGACCTCCTTCAGTTATTAATATGATTTTATTTGTATCTCACCATCAATAAGCTTAGCAATTTTTGAATTAGCTTTTCGATGAATGTTGAAACCTTTATTCCTGCGTTTTACCGGCTTCCCCAACACTCTTCCAATTCGGAAATTCTCAGGACAGAAATTATATGCCATAATATAAGCCTCTTTGTGCTTGTCATTATTACCTGCAATAGCCTGTCCTTCAAGCATACCCAAAACAACAATATTCTTTCCGGCTTTAAGTATTGCTCCCGAATAAACATCGCCACAAACAACTATGCTGTTTGCTGCATTTATTTTTTCACCGGCAACCACATCTCTTTCTATAAAAAGACAATTATCTTTTGTAATATCGATGTTTTCATCCTCTATGTCATTATTCTCGATATATGCCTGTTTTTCAGCGGCATATTCCCGATAAACATCATTCTCGATAATTCTGGTTATTTTAACACTTGTATATTCATCAATTGCATCGAGAATTATCAATTTTTCTCTATCTGATAAAACTCTTCCATCAAACATAAGCGCAAAAGATTCACCCTGAAAGAATTTCTCGGACTCAAGAAATTTGTTTACAACTAATTGCAGCAATTCTGCAAAATCAATTTCTGAGTCCAACACCAACGTAATATAGTTTTTACCACTTTTAAGAACAACTGGTAATGCCATATTTCCTCCTCTAGTCTGTAACACTGTTAGATGCTGAAGTATTAACACCGGCAGCTTTATCTTCTAATATCTCATCAAGAGTGCGCTCTTTGTAGTAATATGAAACAATGTTTCGTGCAGCTGAAGCTGCATTATGTGAACTGTATCCAAATGCAATTCTAATTGCAATAGAAAGTTCAGGATTGTCATATGGTACATATCCTACAAATAATGCATGGTTTGGACGTGTTTCAACCTGCTGTGCAGTACCAGTCTTACCCGCAATCTCTATATCGAATCCTTTAAAGCTGTCAAGCTCTTCACACACCATTCTCATACCTTTATGAATACCATCCCAATTATCGGACGATAACGCGCTTGATATATCCTTATATTCAGGCGAGTAGCTTTCTACCACATTGCCGTCGTTGTCTACAATTTTGCTCATAAGCTTATAATCGTATAGCTTACCTGATGCAACTGCAGTCACATATCTTGACAAAGCAACTGTTGTATAATTGTTATTACTCTGACCAATTGCGGCCATTACAGGATATTCAGTTGGAAGCTCTGATTTATTTTCCACTATCTCAAGACCGGTTTCTTCATCGAGACCAAATATCTTTGCATAATCCTGGATATACTTTATACCAGCTGCATCGCTATAAGTGTTTGATGAAGAATCCTTCGTACTAAGCTTATATCCAACAGTATAGAAAAAAACATTACAAGAGTCTCTGATAGCTTCAGATACATTTATTTTTCCATGTGTTCCATGAGGATATATCCAACATTTAGGTTCATTACTAATATCTTTAAAAATACCCTTACAATCAATCTGACTTCCAAGAGATATAACACCTTCTGACAAGCCGGCCGTTGCAGAAACCATCTTGAACGTAGAACCTGGTGCTGTTCTCTCCTGTGTAGCATAATTATATAGCGGATTAGATTTATCCTCATTTAATGATGCATAATAAGCTGCGTCAACACCATTTGAAAATTTATTGTTATCATATCCCGGATAGCTTACAAGCGCTTTAATTTCACCTGTTTTGACATCCGTTATAACACACGAACCTGTACATGGGTCAAGTGCTAACTGTGCAGGTGTAATCTCAAAATTATTAATCTTATCAAGCAAAAATGAATATGCACTAGTATTTCCATTTTTTAAATTGTTCACAGTGTCATCATCATAATCAAGCACACCCTGCTCAAATAAAATAAGACATAAATCTTTTCCGGATACATGCTCATCATCAATCATATATTTGTATATAATCTTTGCAAAATTCTTATCCTGACTTATTTCCTGTTCAATATAACTGCACAAGGCTTCATATATCTCAGAGGAATCAGCATATTTTTGCTCTACATCCAGCAGACTTATATCTATCCACTGCTTAGAAATACAGTATGATAAATACTCCTTAGGACTTATTTTCTCATCCTTCCACTTAAGATAAACTTCATCTGACTCATCAATTTTTGACTTTACAAGTACCTTGTCCTCCTTAAGCATTGATATGATATAAGTAAAGCAGTCTAATATTTTCTCAGACATCTCACCAAGTGCAACAGGATTATTATGAAGCTGTTTATCAATCACACCTTCTGTAGAATTGTACGCATTTTTAAATGCACTATATACACTCTTTTCAAGGTCTGATGCATCATCCTCCGCAAACTGTGTTATGTCAATAACATTGTTATTAATAAGCGCAAAATATACATCATTTATCGGAATATTGCCACTTCTGATATTTGAATATACAATACCGGCAATTTCCTGTTCTACAAGATCATATGTTGCCTTCTGTAAATCAGCATCAATACTGAGATACAAATCATTTCCAGAGATTGAATCTGTCCTTTCAATCTCTTCAGTTTTTTTACCCCATTTATTGGCATAAAACGACTCATTTCCATTAATACCACGCAGCTGTTGTTCGTACTTCTGCTCAAGACCTGATTTTCCTACTATGTCATTTGTAGTATATGTATCATCGTTTTTGACAAGTTCTTCATACTCAATAGTAGAAATCTTTCCGGTATATCCAATAATAGATGAAAAATATTCGCTATAATTATATTTTCGGATTGTATCTTCCTGAATAGAAACACCAAGTAATGTGTCTGAGTGCTCATTCATATAAGCAACCGTCTCATCAGACACATCCTTTGCGACAGTTACTGTCTTATACTGGGAATATCTGTTTGCCTTTATTCCATATCTTAATACAACAATATAATAAGCTATTTCCTTATCATACTGCTCGTCCACATCAAAGCAATCTTCATCCATCAGATATGTCATTACATTATCCGCTGATGCATTTGCCTCGTCAAATCCAAATTTCTTGTTATACTCAAGCTTGTCATAAGAGACCTGTCCAAATACATCCGCAAGAAATCTCTTAAGTGCAGTACCGGATACATTAAATTCATATTCATTATCTTCATTTAATGTAATCTGAAAATCATTATATACTGACTCACCATTCTCAAGAACAACTTTAATAACCTCTGCAAGCTCTCTATTTAAATCTTCATCTCTATTGCTTGTATTTGCATATGCATCAGTAATAACAACAGAATAAGCTAACTGATTATATGCAAGTAGATTGCCATTGCAATCATAAATATTACCTCTGGTAGCTTCAATTGGAATATCTTTTCTAATCAATTCCGTGAAATTCTTCTGATACTCTTCACCCTCAATAATCTGAAGTGTAAATACTCTTCCAAGCATTATTGAAAAAATAACCACCATAACAATAAATAAAACTAATAGTCTTGATTTTATACAATTTTTGAGAAATTCTCTAATATCAAATATCAAATTTCTTCGCTCTCCTTTTTTCAATAACTTCAATTCTTTGATTAATCTTAAGTAATAAAATATATAGGAATATTGAAATAACCATTGTATATACTAATTCCGGAATAATAACAGCCTTAAGATAATAAAAGAAATGAAATCTACTACGAAGTAAAAACATTAAAACATATATTACTAAGTTACATGCCACATCACTTCCGCTGATAAGCAAAAGTGGTAACTTAATATCATCTGGATAAAATCGTTTCTGAAAAAGACCATTTATATATCCGACATACATATAAATTAAAGCATATACGCCTATATAAAAACCGCAAAAAATGTCAACAAGCAGTCCACAAAAAAATCCTACCCACATTCCTTCCTTTTTACCTCTCATAAAGCCAAAGGAAGAGACAACAATTATCATCAAATTAGGTACAATATTAGCAAATGAAAACCAATGAAAAATTGTTGTCTGCAATAAATAACATATTGTAATAATTATAAATAAAACTATTTTTCGACGCATTGTCACTCCTATTTTTGTTCTGTGTCAGACATTTCTTCATCAGACTTTTCATCTTCTCCGACATTTTTCGTCTGAAGAATCACAAGAACATTCTCAATATGTTCAAAATCAACAACAGGTGTTATCGTTCCCGATTTAGTAAGATTGTTGGAGTTTTTTTCAATCGAAGCAATATAACCTATAAGTATCCCCTGCTGATACAAATCTGATACATATGATGTCACAACCGGGTCTCCTACAGCAACTTTATCGTCTTCATCTCGAAGTTCATTAAAGACAATTACTTTGTCTTTATTCATATATTCAAGACTTCCAGATATCGTAAAATTGTCCTTTGTAGTGGAAACCATTGCACTTACTTTATTTGAATCGTTAATAATCGTTCTAACCTTTGCATAATTAGAACCAACATCAACAACAATTCCAACAAGACCACTTCCGGAAATAACATTCATTCCTTTTTGAATTCCGTCCTTTTTACCACGGTCTATGGTAAATGTAGAAAACCAATTACCGCTATCTTTGGCAATAACACTGGCAGCTACTTTCTCATAGCTTGGATATTTTTCATCCAGTTCAAGCAAGCTGCGCAAATCTTCCAGTTCATACTGCTCTAACTTATTTGTATTAAGCTCGGTCGTCAAATCATCTATCTGACTCTTTAACTTTTTGTTTTCTTCTAATACTTCACCGAGTGTCTTAAAATCATTTGCCTTGTCAAGTATCCAGTTTCCGGAATTATTAATTCCAGTCTGCATTGGCACAAAAATATATCCCGCAAAAGAATTGAGCGGTCCTCCGGAAATATTAAATGTAAAGCAGATAAGTATCGAAACGACACAAATTCCACTCATAATTAGCAACATATATTTAGTTGAAATACTTTTCTTTTTATTACGATTACGAAAATTTTTTCTCATAACGTCCTCAAATTATTTTTTAATACTAAATGGTAATCTTTTATATTTGGAATCAGTAACAATCTTAACCAATCCACGTGCAGCACTTTCTTCAGGCGCCTCACTTGAATTAACCTTTATATTTGTAATTTGTTCAAACAAATCTCCTAAGCCATGAATCTGTGAGCCACCACCTGTGATGTATATTCCAGAATGAATAATATCCTTTGCAAGCTCTGGTGGAGTCTTCTCCAGAATCATCTTGATGGAAGTACATATAGACTCAAGATTTGACTTCATTGCTTCATATATTACATCTGCAGTAATTTCCATCTCAATTGGAAGTCCGCTTACTACATCTCTTCCGACAATAACCATTGTCTCAGTTCTTCCCGGAAGTCCTGAACCAATATTTTCTTTTAATAGTTTGGCAGTCTTTTGTCCGATAACAAGATTAAATTCTTTTCTCACATATGAAATAATGCCCTCATCTATTCTGTTGCCACCAAAATGTAATAAATCACTTAACACAAGTCCACCAAGTGAAATAACAGAGATTTCGGTTGTATCAGCACCCATATCAACAATCATTACACCTGTAGGCTCATTTACATCTATTCCAAGTCCTACTGCATCAGCAATCGGCTTTTCACATAACAGAACATTTTTAGGTCTTACCTTGCTCTTATAAAAAACCTCATAGAATGCACGTTTCTCTACATCTGTTATATCTGTAGGAACGGCAACTACAACTTCAGCATTTTTGATTCTGGCTTTCATCTTGGATTCTAAGAAATCAAGAATCATCCTCTGTAAAAGATTGTAATCAGCAATTACACCATTGGACACTGGAAAAATAACATTAATCGCTTCCGGTGCTTTCTCATACATCGCATATGCAGCATCTCCATATGCATAGATTTCATTCTTATTTATGACTGCAATAGTATTTTTTTCTTTTAATATTTTGCCATTTGATTTACAAAAAATCTTAAAATTACATGTTCCAAGATCAATGCCGTATACATTATTGTTCATAATTTTTCTCCCTCTTCTTATGTTATAATGTTATGTTCATAGAAACTAAAATATCTGTTATCACCTATTATAATGTGATCTCTAAGATTAAAACCAAAATATTTGACCTTTTGTGCTATCTGTTCTGTCATGTCCACATCAGCCTGACTCGGAGTGCAGTCTCCGCTTGGATGATTATGAATCAGAATAATAGCAGATGCTCTTTTTTCCAGTCCTATTCTTAGAATCTCACGTTCCTCAACATATGCGCAGTTATAACTTCCAACAGCCAAATCACAATCTCCCAAAAAATGATTTTTGATATCAAAATATGCACAAATAAAATGCTCATTTTTATTATGTCTAAGATTCTCCATATAATACTCAGCAACTGTCTGCGCATTATCAAGAGATAATTTGTATCCACTGTTAGTTCTTGCGATACGTTTTGATAATTCTGCTATGCATTTTAACTGAATAGCTTTAATTTGCCCAATACCATCAATTTCTAAAAATTCATCAAAGGACATATCGTATAAATTGAGTAAATTCCCATGATGTCCTTCAAGTATCCTGTGTGCCACATCCAATGATGATTTATTTCTTGTTCCTGTTTTAATAACAATTGCTAATAAATCTGCATCTGACAAAGAAGCTTCTCCAAAATTAAGAAACTTCTCATAAGGTCTTTCTGATATTGGTAAATCTTTAATTTTTCTATGTGTTGTCATATATGCCTTTCTACTCTCCCAAAGGGCACAAAGGCATTTTATCACACCTAATCAAGCTTAACAAGTTTTCGCTCATAAAGTTTTTCTAAAGACATAAGAATTCCTAATTTGGCGTGATACCATGTAAGTCCACCCTGGAAATATACAGCATAAGGTGGTTTTACCGGACCATCTGCTGATAATTCGATAGATGAGCCCTGTACAAATGCACCTGCAGCCATGATTACATCACTGTCATAGCCCGGCATAGCCCATGGTTCAGGTGTTACATAGCTGTCCACTGGTGCAGCTGCCTGAATACCCTCGCAAAAAGCAATCATGCAGTCTTTATCATTAAATTCTACAGCCTGAATAATATCGTGTCTGCTTTCTGTACTATTTGGCACAACCTTAAAGCCTAGTTTCTCATAGATATTTGCTGCAAAAATTGCTCCTTTTACAGCACCGGACACGACAGTTGGTGCCAAAAACAATCCCTGATAAAATGACTGAATCACGCCAAGACTTGCACCTACCTCTTTGCCAAGACCTGGTGATGTAAGTCTGTAAGCTGCGTTTTCAACGCATTCTTTTTTTCCAACTATATATCCGCCAATCGGAGCAAGTCCACCGCCCGGATTTTTAATCAATGAACCAACTATCATATCAGCCCCAACATCAAGTGGTTCCTTTTCTTCTACGAATTCTCCATAGCAGTTATCAACCATACATATTACGTTTGGTTTTATTCCTTTGATAAATGCAATAAGCTCTCCAATTCTATCTACTGACAAAGTAGGTCTTGTAGCATATCCTTTTGATCTTTGGATTGTTACAAGCTTTGTTCTATCATTGATTGCTTTTTTAATGTTATCATAATCAAATTCACCATTTTCAAGAAGGTCAACCTGCGCATATGTTATGCCATACTCTTTTAGTGAACCCTTCGATTCTCTGATTCCGATTACTTCCTCCAATGTATCATATGGTTTTCCTACTGGCGAAAGAAGTTCATCTCCCGGTCTTAGATTTGACATAAGCGCAAGTGCAAGTGCATGTGTACCACATGTAATCTGTGGTCTTACCAAAGCATCCTCACCATGAAAGCACTCTGCATAAACCTTTTCAAGAGTATCTCGCCCCAGATCATTATATCCATATCCGCTTGACATCTGAAAACACTCTGCACTTACTTTATTTTTCTGCATTGCTTCGATTACTTTAAGCTGATTTGCCTGTGCAATGTAATCAATCTTATCAAATCTATCTTTTAATTCATTTTCAATTTTTGCACCAAACTCATATACCTCTTTACAAATTCCAAGCTTCCTATAGCTTACTTCTAATAAATCACTCATGAAATTACTCCTTTGTCAATCAATGTTTTCTCTATAAATTGAAGTATTCTGGATTCATCATACTCATATTTGTCTTTATCAATCCAAATCACATCTTTTTCTCTTCTAAACCAGGTAAGCTGTCTTTTTGCAAATCTTCGCGATTCTTGTTTTACTTTCTCAACAGCTTCTTCTAATGTGTAATCTCCATCAAGATACTTAAGCATCTCCTTGTATCCAATCCCCTGCATTGATACCATATCACTGGTGCAGCCTCGTTTTTTTAATGCTTTAATCTCATCTAAAAGACCTGCTTCCATCATGATGTCAACCCTTTTGTCGATTCTTGAATACAGATTTTCCCTTACGTCATTTAAAACAAAATATGCAAAATTATATGGAGATTCTTTCTGTTTTTCTTCTTCATTATGCTTTGAAATAGGCTCATTAGTCTGTTTATAATACTCTAATGCCCTGATAACTCTCTTCACATTATTCTCATGTATTGTCTCATATGAAACCGGGTCAATATCCTTTAACTTTTCGTGCAGTGCATGCGCTCCATTTATATTGGCAAACTCTTCGAGCTGCTTTCTATAATCATCATCTGCATCCTGCTTGGTAAAATCAATATCATATAACAATCCCCGAATATAAAAACCTGTCCCACCTACTACAATTGGAATTTGTCCACTGGCATATATCTCATCTAAAGCTTCCATTGCCATCTGCTTAAATCTATAAATATTAAATTCTTCCTCAGGCATCAGCTCATCTATCAGATAATGCTTAATTCCCTGCATCTCATGTGGCATTATTTTGGCTGAACCAATATCCATATACTTATATATTTGCATTGAATCGGCTGATATAATCGCTCCATTAATCATCTTTGCCAGATTAATGGATAATTCTGTTTTTCCTACAGCCGTCGGACCAGTCAATATCACCATCGGTCTTTTCTTCATTAAACTATCCTCTTAAACTATCCTCTTAAATTTCTTCTCTATCTCATATTTGGTCATTGAAATTATTGTCGGTCTTCCATGCGGACAATTATATGGATTATCCAGTGTCAGAAGCTCTTCTACCAGAGAATCTATCTCCTGCAATGATAATTTGTCATTGCCTTTTACTGCGGCTTTACATGACATAGATGCCACTTTTTCAAGTATAAGCTCAGGTGTTTCTTTTCCTGAGATATTTGAAAAATCATCAAGCATCTCAATAAACAAATCCTTCATATCGACATTAAACAGATTATCCGGAATTGCGCTAATCATATATTCTTTTCCGCCAAAAGGCTCAACAACATATCCCATTCTCTCAATCTGCTCTTTATGTCTGTTCAACATCTCGACCTCATTCGCATCCAATGACATTACAATAGGCGGACTTATAGTCTGGGAAGTAAATTCCTTGTCCTTTAATCTGTTCATTGTACGCTCATAGAGAACCTTTTCATGCGCTGCATGCTGATCTATAATAAACAGCTTATCCTCATATTCTATCAGCCAATATGTATCAAACAGCTGCCCAATAATTTTGTGCTTTTTCTTTGCATCTTTCGTCAGGAAATCATCACTTATATCCTGTAAGCTTATGTTGTCATATTTCTGATTAACTTCATCACTTATTGCTCCAAGGAAGTTTTCTGAAACAGGTTCTGACTTAACAATATTTTCCGGTTTACTGAAGGATGGAGCTTCACTTACCTTAACTACCCTTCCGTCCGATGTCTCTTTATATGGTGAATAATCTACTTTTCTTAATATATCATTAAGTCTTCTTGTCTCAAATGGTTCAGGAATCGGCTCATTATATTCATGTACAATCTTCTTAGAAGGCTTTTCTTCCTCCAAAGGCACTTCTGGAATCATCTCTTTGTGAGATAATTTTTCAAACACTGCATCACAAAGTTCTTTATATACTTCCGTGTTATTATCAAATCTAAGCTCCATCTTAGTAGGATGCACATTTACATCCAGTGATTCTCCAAAAAAATCAAAATATAAAACTGTAAACGGATACTGATGTTGCATCAGAAAATTCTTGTATGCCTCTTCAATTGCTTTAGACAACAAATTACTTTTTATATATCTGCCATTTATAAAATAATTCTCATAGTTACGATTTCCACGGGTAATTATTGGTTTTCCTATATATCCGTGAACCTTAAAAAATTCACATTCATGTTTGAGTTCTAATACTGATGCCGCAATATCTCTTCCGTATATATGATAAATCAAATCCTTCTCGTTGCCATTTCCTGATGTATGAAGCTTTGTCTGATTATTATTTATAAATTTAAAAGATATCTCTGGGTGCGAAAGCGCAAGCTTCTCAACCATATCACTAATATAAGCACCTTCAGTCTGAGCCGACTTTAAAAACTTCTTGCGGGCAGGAGTATTAAAAAAAATATCACGTACCAGAAAAGTCGTTCCTTCTGGTGCCCCTACTTCTTCATTTGCAAGCTCCTTTGAGCCTTCAATAACATATCTTGTACCTGTCAGATTATCATATGTCTTTGTAATAAGCTCCACTCTGGCAATTGCCGAAATACTAGACAACGCCTCACCTCTAAACCCGAGCGACTTGACACACATCAGGTCTTCTACATTGCGTATCTTGCTGGTAGAATGGCGCAAAAAAGCAAGCGGAACCTGTTCTCTTTCAATTCCACATCCATTGTCAGTTATCCTTATAAAAGAAATACCACCTTCTTTTATTTCAACTGTAATTGCAGAAGAACCTGCATCTATTGCATTTTCAACCAACTCTTTTACTACAGAGCATGGTCTTTCAACAACTTCTCCGGCTGCAATTTTGTCAATTGTTTCCTGATTTAATAATGTAATCTGCGCCATTTATT
>JAXELM010000223.1:0-7176 GCA_034100525.1 Agathobacter sp. | reverse complement strand
GTTCCATCATAAAGTGTTTTTATACCATCATTAAGCTGCTTTGCACCATCGAGGTAAGCATTAAGTCCAGTCTTAAGAGATGACATTCCACTTGAAAACGGCTTAAGGCTTTTCTTTAATGTTTTAAGACCACTCTCCACGTTGTCTGCTCCATCTGCAAGGGAGTCCGCTCCATCCTTCAAATCCTTTGCACCTGATGCAAGCGTATCTGCTCCATCTGACAATTCACCTGCACCATCTGAAAGCTGACCTGAACCATCGATAAGCTGGTCTGTTGCATCTGAAAGGTCATTTATCATATCTTCCATATCATCTGTCATTGAACCATTTGTTGAGATATATTCTGTTGCATTTACAGCAAAAGTCATAGCTGTAGAAAGTGAAAAATCAGTAACATCTGCTGTAACTTCAAAATACTCCGGAATGGTTACATCATCTAAATCATCCTCATCAATATCAAGACTTTCTGTAAGTCCCGGTACTGCATATCCGATTACTATATTCTGATTTCCATTTTCTTTTACCTTACCATTTGTCACCTCTATATTTGAAAAATTATCATCAAGCATAAGGGCCGTAAGTGCTGCAAATGGAACTTTTACTGTGACATCTTTTCCATTAATCTTCTCTGTGTACTCTGTTGTATTTTCATAGTCAAAGCGGATAGTTACTTTGCCGGATTTTCCCTCAAGCTCCTTAGGTGATATTTCTTTGCCATCTAGCATGTAAGTAACAGACTGCTTAAGTGGTGCAGCTTCGCTTGTTGTTCCCTGATAATAAATCTCATTGCCATCAGCCTGCCATGTAAGCTTTGAACCATCCTGTGTAAATGTCTCTTTTCCTTTTACATTTTCAATATCACTAAGATTTGATTCATCCTGTATTGTAGCTGCGCCACTCTTGTTTGTAAGGCGGTCAGTTACTATTGTCTGTGTTGGATTTCCTGATGCATCTGTAATGATATATACACTTTCCTCTTTATCAACGCTGTCTGAAGAAATTGATACCTTATCAAGAATGTCATCCACATTAATTTCATCTTCATTTGTCTGTGTACTCTGCACTTCGGCTGTATTCTTTTCAGCTTTTACTGTATAAGTTGTACCAACAGCAGTGCCAGCTAATGCTATAACAAGTACTCCTGCAACGATACGTACTACATATTTATTTTTCAACTTTTCTTTTAACTCAGGTAATTTCATGATTAATTCCTCCTACTTATTATCCTTATTTTTAAAACCAATACTTGTTGAAACAATCAATTTATCAAAAAGCATAAACATTGATGGTAGTATAAGTATTACTACAAACATACTGATTATTGCACCTCGTGCAAGAAGAATACATATCGAACTAATCATGTCAATATTTGAGTACATACCTACACCAAAGGTTGCTGCGAAGAAGCACAATGCACTGACAAGTACAGACATTGTTGAATCCTTAAGTGCTTTTGCGATTGCAGGCTGTTTTGCCATACCTGTGTATCTGTTCTTCTTATATTTGTTAGTCATCAAAATAGCATAATCTACTGTTGCACCAAGCTGTATCGTTCCGATTACTACGCTTGCAATAAATGGAATTACTGTTCCTGTATAATACGGAATTCCCATATTTACAAATATTGCAAATTCAATTACTGCCACCAGAATAACCGGCAATGATGCTGACTTAAATACGAAAAGAAGGATTACAAATATCGCTCCTATCGACACAACACTTACTCGCTTAAAATCTGCATCAGTTATTGTTATCAAATCTCTTGTACATGGTGCTTCTCCTATGAGCATTGCACTTTCACTGTATTTTTTCACAATACTGTCTATTTTTTCTATCTGTTCATTTACCTCGTCGGAGGCTGTTGCATATTCTGATGCAATGAGCATCATCTGGTAATCTCCGTTTTTGAAGATTTCCTTCATATCGTCTGGTACAAATGCTTCTGGAATTTTTCCACCTAAAATTGAATCTAGTGATACTGCAAGCTTTACTCCATCTACATCCTTTATCTCGTCAATCATCTGAATGCTATCTGAAGATGACATGTCAGCCGGTGCAATTATGAAATGCGTTGCACCCATTCCGTACTGTTCTGTTAATCGGTCATTTGCCTGTTTGCTGTATGCACTGTCCGGCATTGTTCCAGCCAAGTCATAGTATACCTTTGTATTCTTATATCCAATAAGTGCCGGAATCAAAATGATTATAAAAGCAATTATCATAATTACATGATGCTTTGTAATCCACTCTGAAAGCTTCGTCACATCAGGCATTGGAACTTTGTGTTTTGTTTTTTCAATTGCCTTATCACAGCAGAGGATAAGTGATGGAAGAATTGTTACACATCCAATCACACCTATTACTACACCCTTTGCCATTACTACACCAAGGTCAAGTCCAAGTGTAAAGCTCATAAAGCAAAGTGCTATAAATCCTGCAACTGTTGTAATCGAGCTTCCTATTACAGATACAAATGTATGTGATATTGCGTGAGCCATGGCTCTTTCTTTATCTCCATTGTATCTTTCTATCTGCTCCTGATAGCTGTGCCACAGGAAAATTGAATAATCCATTGTAACAGCCAACTGAAGTACTGCTGTAAGAGCAAGCGTCAGATAAGATATCTGCCCCTGGAAGAAGTTTGTTCCCAGGTTGTATATTATCGCCATTCCTATACTTAACAGGAATAAAATCGGAACCATGATTGAATCCATTATTATTCCCATTATCAAAAGCGAAAGAACCGATGCGATAAGGACGTATACCGGAGCCTGCTGTAATGTAAGGTTCTTTGTATCTGTGTTTACAGCTGCCATTCCACTTACGAAGCAATGACCTTCAACCATCTTGTTCATCTTGTCAATCGCTGTCATCGTTTCATCTGAGCCCATCGTATCACTAAATACTACTGCCATGAGCTGGCTGTTGTTTTCTTTGTTGTTAAAGAATTCATACAAATCGTCCGGCAATGCCTCCCTCGGAAGCTCACAGTCTGTAACTGTTCCATACCAGATAACTTTTTTCACACCTTCAAGTTCTCCGATATCGTCTGCCAAAACCTTTACATCTTTATCAATCATATCCTCTATGATGACAAACGAGACGGCACCATTTCCAAATTCATCTACCAGAATATCCTGGCCCTTCATTGTCTCAATTTCTCCCGGAAGATATGACAGGATATCAAAATTTATTCTCGTGTTGATAAAACTGATTCCCGCCGGAATAAGCAGCAACACTGACAATATAATTATTAGTACCCTGTTTTTTACTACTCCTTTTCCAAATTTAATCATTTTGCTTCACCATTCTTTCTTTCATTGTCGTTATTTAAAACCACTCACGTTTGTAAATTGAGTATAAAAAAAGAGATTGAATTTGAAAATATTCAATCTCTCTCATGTGTTTACACAAATATACATTTTGCTTGATTTGTATATTTTATTATACAAATGCCAAATATTGTCTTTGAATTATCACTTTTACATCTCGCTGATTACATCATCAAATGAGTGGGAAACAATGTAATTATACGCTTCTGCCATCTCTCTAGGCGGAACTGTCATTCCCTGATTAATCCATTCCTCCGCCACATAGCACATCGACTGCGCAAAATATGTAGCAATCACCTCTGACGAAAGCCAGACATGCTTTTGTTCTTTTCCTGTTATTCTGCCATCAATTATCCCAAGCAATTCCTGTTTTACGCACTTCATCGCAATGCTGTGAAACGTAACTGGTCCTTCAAGCTTAACAGCTCTAGTGTAAAAAGCTTTTTCTTTTTCAATATTTGTAAAAAGAAGTACCATCGCTTCCGTTATCATATCCGCCTGTATGAGCGGATGCATCGGAACAAGCAGTTCGTTGACTATTATCCACTCTATCAGTTCATATTTGTCCTGAAAATGATTATAAAATGTCGGGCGAATCACCCCTGCTTTATCTGTTATCTCTTTTATCGTTATTTTCTCAAGAGGTTGATTTTGGGATAATTCCTTTAGGCTCTCCGCCAAAACAGTATCAATTGCAGTCTTTCCTTGTCCTGTCATATACCATCCGCCTATTCATCAAATTCCATCGTAACGAAGAACCCTTTGTCTGTTTCCTGAACATCAACTACAACGCCTTCGCGGCTCTTCAGCCGTTCGCTAACTACATAATTCCCCGACATGGCAATCGCATGCTCGATGGTGTAATAATATGAAGTTGGAAGTTTGCTCTCCGTTACTTTCAATCTGTCTCCGACCTTGGTTAATCCCGGCCGTTCCATTTTAAATTCCATTTGACGCATATTAATCTTCGTCCCTGTCCTCTACAAATTCTACATCAAGTGTCTGTGATTTATTATATGCTTTTTCAGCCTTAGTAGACCTTGAAGCAATCCATATATTTGAGACACCATTGTATATAAGAATAATTCCTACAACAATTGTTGCTTTTTCCATTATTCCAAATGCATTTGTCACGCAGACAATACCAAACACAATGCTGAGAATACACAGTACCATATTGATACCCCATGAAGAATATCCATATCTTTTTGCCACTAATGTCTCAATCAGGCCTCTTACGCCATGGAAAATAAGGACAACGCCAATTAAGATTGGAATGATACTAACTACAATGCCTGGCTGAATGAGAAACCATATTCCAATCGCTAAGACTACAACGCCCATTATCGCTGAAAATCCATTTGTCACAACTTCCAGAAAATAACTACTAAGATATATAATTCCAAGCAAAATTAATACAATCGCAAATATACTGCCCATCACATCAAGTACGGCATTTTTCCATATTACAAAAACTATTCCAAGCAAAATGCATACAAATGATGACATGAGGTAATCCGCTTTTATTCTTTTGAGAAAATCTTTCATATTACCACCTCGTTCTTAATTTATTTCGTGACCATTCAGTACCTTCATAGTTACTACATAAATATATAATCACAACGTTCCATGATTTGGCACTGAGAAAAATAATATTCTTCTAATGGAATCCAGCGTTCACGAAATGTCGCCAATGCCTTCTCTCCATTTCTGCATTCAATCCTTTGCAACTGTTCTTTTGAATCAACACTTAAAAATATGTGTATATCATAAAAATTCCATAATAAAGGATGACAACTGTATGCTCCCTCCACAATTGTCACAGGATTTGGTTTCACCTGTATTTCATCTGTTAAATCCATTGTTTTGCAATCAAATGCTCTATAAGAAAATGCTCTTCCCTGCTTTAACGGTTCTATGACTTCCTCAAGAAATCGTTCATAATCCACATTTCCTCCGGGTTGCCTCAGACGATCTTCTGTTCGCTGTTCCGGTCGCAGAAAAAAATAATCCATATGTATTACATTACAATTTATTTCTTCCTTTATTCTGGATGCTAATGTCGTCTTTCCCGATGCGCATCTTCCATCTATCGCAATCAGTAATGGTTCTTTCTTATTCCTTTGTATTTCCTGCAAAATTGTAGAAAATGCATCCTTCATTTTCTAGCTCTCCACATTTTCCACAGATATCCCTCTCCGCTCGAGCGGAACCAGCCCTGTTTTATTAAGTACAAGCATAATTGCCGGAATCAACGTAAGCTGAAGCACAATTCCAGGTATGGCCTTGAGCAATGCTCCTGAAAGAAACATCTGCCATGTAAATTGATTTCCGCTCACTCCCAGCAAAAGAACCTCTACTACTCCCCAGACAACTCTTCCTGTAATCATTGCCACAATTATTGCACGATATAGTGCTTTTACACATTTCCATTGTGAACGACCATATAACACTCCGGCAACAAGACCATATGTAGCCAGTTCAAATGACATTGCAATCGCTGTAGGATAAAACACTGGCATCCCAAATGCAGTCGAACGTAATAATGGCAATACTAATCCCACTACTGCTCCATACTCCCAACCACAAATTAGTCCGCATAGGAAAACCGGCAAGTGCATCGGCAAAAGCATATTTCCAACTTGCTGCATCTGTCCCGTTAAGAATGGCAACACCATCCCTGCCGCCATAAACATTGCAGATAATGTAATTTTGTGGGGTGTTGTCTTCATACTCATTCTCCTCGCTTTTATTTAACGATTCCGCATATTTCTGTACTGAACAGTTATAACGATTATATCACTCTGTCTTTTTATCTTCAACTTTTTCTGACATTGCATACGTAAATAAAAAATATTTCCTGTTTATGCACATAGTTAGTGGACAATCATCTTGAAATTAAATATTATTATGTAAGAAGAATATAAACAAAATGTAACTATTATTATAATTTATGAGGCGAAATATGGGAAAAGAAACAAAGACAAATGCTGTAAGAATATTAGACAGAAATAAAATCAATTATGAGCTTATTACTTATGAATGTGATGAATTTGTAGATGGACTTCACACAGCCGAAATAACAGGTGCACCTGTAGATAAGTCTTACAAGACTCTTGTAATGCAGGGCAAAAGCAAACAATACTATGTATTTGTTATCCAAATTGCCAATGAGGTAGATTTAAAAGCCGCAGCCCGGGCTGTTGGTGAAAAATCTGTTGAGATGATTCATGTAAAAGACATCACTGCTATAACAGGATATGTACGAGGCGGGTGCAGCCCTCTCGGTATGAAAAAACAATTTCCTACTGTCATCGACAGCTCTGCAAAGCAGTATGATGAAATCTATATCAGTGGTGGCAGAATAGGAACAACTATAAAGCTAAATCCTGATGATTTGCTCAAAGTGATAAATGGGCAGTATGCTGACATCACAGCATAAATTTCTGTTTAGCTCGTGGGGGTGGGCAACCGTTTTCGGGTTATTGAAGACATGAGTCGAGGCACTCTGGGTGAAGGGGCTTTTGTAGTTGTATATATGATTTGAGGGAATAGTAATATATTTTGTGCGTTTATGTCCTCGTGTTAAGAGGCACTAAATAATTCGCTGGGGTTGTCTATAAGTGACGCTGTCGCTCATATTCGCCGTCCTGGCTCATATTCGCTGAAATTGCCGTCCATGGCAATTTCACAGCTGACTACGTACGAATTATTAAGAGCCTCTAAACACTGCGGATGCACTTACAAAATATATTACTATTCCCTCAAATCATTTTTAAATCACGAGAGTCCATTCCCCCAAAGTGCCTCAACTCATGTCTAATATAGGCTTAGAAGCGATTGC
>JAXELM010000222.1:0-11923 GCA_034100525.1 Agathobacter sp. | reverse complement strand
GAAGTTGCTATAATATAAGTAAAAAACGGGGCAAAATATAACATAACAAATTGCAAAAACGGGGCAAAATGGTGTATCATGTATTTGGAGTGAGATTTTCTGGTTAAATTAAAAATGATTATGCCAGAGGGATATTTTTATCTCTAGTTGGAGAAGACTCCCACTTCTATAAGTGGCGAGTCTTCTCCAACTGAGATAAAGCCTTCGGCGGATTGCAGGAATGCGCCGAGGAAGATGTCAGCAAAGCTGACGCACATTACGCAGCAAGAACGCTGGTGCGTTCTTGAATAAACAAAGAAGAGGACAAATGGCATGCAGGTATCGCATAAATTAATAAAACCATTAACAGAAGTTAAATATCTAAATGCGGATAATGTAAGCAGATATCGTTGCATTATGCGCATTTTTTTTGAAAATTATGAGAAATTGAAATATTGGCTGTATCAAGAAGAAGTGTATGAAGAGATGAAATCTGATCCATTATGGGAAGACTATAAGCTAGAACAGTGTCAACAAGATTTGGCAATGCTTACAGAATGGAAAAATTTAAATACGATTCAAGATACAAGAAAAGTTACTTCAATTGAAGAATTCAGAAATAAAAAATATAGATACCAGATGTCTGAATATAGTGTTGAGATAGAGCGTCTTGTGCTGCGTTTAGAAAATCTTTTCATAGAGGGGTCTTCTCTTGAACCTACATTATTGGAACGAATAAGGATAGATATAGAGAGAATGCCGGCTATGTCCAATGAGGAAAGTTCTAAAATCTATACATGGTGGACTGATTTGAATAATGATTTTATTAGATTGAATCAGAATTATCAGGATTATATTCGTGATCTTAATAGTGTAAAAGCAGAAGAAATGATGCGAACAAAAGAATTTCTGATATTTAAAGACAGACTAATAGAATATCTGCGAAGTTTTATTAAAGGATTACAACGCAATGTTGGTGTAATAGAGGAATGTTTAAGATTTCAGGAGGAAGAACTACGTAAAACTATATTTCAAAAAATTGTTGATTATGAGATGTCAATTCCTCGTATTGATGGTGAAGTCTCGAAGGAAATGATTGAAACGAAAATCGAAGGAAGATTTCAGAGTATTTATGATTGGTTTGTTGGAAGTGAGGGGCAGGAAAATGAGGCAACTAAGCTTTTTGACGCAACAAATGAGATAATTCGAAGAATAACAAGATATGCAGCTGCACTCAGTGAGAAAAATGCACTTGGGGCAAATAGGAAAGAAGAATATAAAAAAATAGCTGAACTGTTTATGAGATGTGATGATGTTTCAGAGGCTCATAAAATGTCTGCAATGGTTTTTGGAATGGAAAGGCCATTTCATATTGTAGCAGATAGTATTAGGGAGACGGATAGTATAAATAAGGGAGTGTATGAAGAAACTCCATTTCAAGTAGAATTAAAACCTAGAATTCGAACATATCGTGAAAAAACAAATAGATCTTCAATAACTGAGTCTAAAGAGAAAAAACTTGAAACTCGTAGAATGATGTTACAACAGCAAAAGGAAGAGCAACAGAAGCTGAAACTTCTTGAGAGAGATGGAATAATTGATTTTTCAGAACTTCCAATTCTAGAATCTAGAATAAGAGAGATACTTTTGAAGTGGATTTCGGATGCGATGGAAGCTGTAGATTATACAGCTAGAACGGACGATGGAAGAACATATTTCTTAGATATAAATGATAACGATGGAAAATGTGTAGTACATTGTGAAGATGGAAATTTTACAATGCCAAAGATGAAAATCGTTTTTAAAGAGGAAGGCTGATTATGAATGAACTAGAAATTTTGTTAAATAATCGATGGATACTCAAATCTGATAATAAAGAACTTTATTACCAATTAAGAGATGCCGTTGGAGATTTAAGAAAGTTTTCAAATGAAAAATTGGGATGTCAGATAATCGATAATTCTATTCTGATAAAAATGGAGAAAATACCAGCAGTACCAGAATCTTTTATGGGAATAAATCAGTTTACATCAAGAGAAGAATATGCATACTTATGTATTCTTCTTATGTTTCTTGAAGATAAAGATCCGCAGGAGCAGTTTATTCTTTCCCAGTTGACGGAGTATATATCAGCGAATCTACCAGGAGAAATCACAGATTGGACATTGTATATTAATAGAAGGCGTTTGATAAAGGTGCTTAGATATGCAGTAGAGCAAGGCTTATTATTTGTAACAGATGGTACAGATGATGTGTTTATGGATGCAGCAGATGGAGAAGTGTTATATGAAAATTCAGGTGCATCGAAATATTTTATGCGAGTTTTCACAAGAGATATCATGGAATATTCAAGTCCTGATGATTTCCGTGAGAGTGAGTGGTTTGAGGTAGATGAAGATCGTGGATTTGCAAGAAGACATAGAGTCTATAAGAGGCTTCTGTTTGCACCTGCGATGTATAGAGAAGATGGTTCGGACGAGGATTTTGAGTATCTAAAATACTATAAAGGCAGACTAATTGATGAATTAGAGCAGATGTTTGATTGCCATGTTCATATTCATCGTGGAAGTGCGTATATCTTATCAGGTGAAGAGTGCAGGATGGGAGCTACATTTCCGGGAAATAATGCACTTGCAGACATAATCCTATTATGTTGCAGAGAAATTAGAGAAAAGATAGAAAAAGAAGAGTGGAAAATCACACAGGATGAAATGTGTATTATAGACACAATAGTTTTGGAAAATTTGATTAAAGATGTAAAACGTAAATATGGTATGGGCTTTTCAAAGTCATATCGCCAGATGCCAGAGGGTGAATTTGCTAATGTGGTAATTGAAGAGATGGAGCGATGGATGTTTTTGAAGAAAGTAGATGAATCACACATGATAAAAATATGCCCACTTGTTGGAAAGATACAAGGAAGCTATCCGAAGGATTATGCAGGAGGAAATGAACATGAATAGTAGATGGCAGGCTAATAAAATCGGACTTATTAATTTCTGGTATTATGATGAGCAGGAATTTCCTTTTGTAAAAGGTCGAATGTTATTACGAGGATCAAATGGTTCAGGAAAGTCAGTTACAATGCAAAGTGTTGTTCCACTTTTGCTTGATGGAAATATGAGTCCGGAAAGACTAGATCCATTTGGTTCAAGAGATAGAAAAATGAGTAGCTATCTGCTTGAAGAAAATGATTCAAGGGAGGAGAGAACAGGTTATTTATATCTCGAATTTAAAAGAAAAGATAGTGATACATATCTTACAATTGGAATGGGGATTCGCGCCAGAAAAGGCAAACCTCTTGATAAATGGTATTTCAGTCTTACAGATGGACGTCGTGTAGGCAAAGATTTTTTCCTGTATAAAGACATTGGTGAGAAGGTAACTCTTTCCAAAAAAGAATTAGAAAATAGAGTTGCAGAGGGCGGACGAGTATTTGATAGACAAATAGAATATATGGAATATGTAAATCGCCATGTATTTGGATTTGAGACGACTGACGAATACAAAGAGATGGTAGATTTACTAATACAGCTTAGAACACCAAAGCTATCAAAGGATTTTAAACCATCTGTAATTAATGATATATTAAGTGACTCGCTTCAGCCACTTTCAGATGAAGATTTGCGTCCTATGTCAGAAGCGATTGAGAGCATGGACAATATGAATATGAATTTGAAAAATCGAAAGGATGCAAAGCAGGCAGCGGAGAAGATTAATGCGGTTTTTGATAAGTATAATAAGGTCTTGCTTTTAGAAAAGGCAGATAGATATGTTCAGGCAAAGCAGAAGCTACAACAGTTAACTGAGGAACAAAAATTAAATCATAAAAAATATATAGAATATAATAACAAGATAGAAAGCCTTGAACAAGAAATTCAGCAAATAAATGAAAAAAAGGAATTATTTGAAAAAGAAAAAGATTCGCTAAATAACAGCAATGCTGTGGCACTAAAGTCTAGAGAGTCACAGCTTAATGACGAGATAGAGTCTGATAAAAAAAGCCTAGAAAAGAAAAAACAAACGCTGTCATCAAAGCAAGAACAATATCGCGATGTGGAAAATCAGATAAAGGCTGAGGAGGACAGAAAGTACGATAAGCAAAAGGAATTAGATTCAATTTTAAATATAATGCAGGATGAAGCAGATCAAATGTCATTTCAGGAATTTGCATTCATGAAAGAAGAACTTTGTCAGGATATGGAAAAGACTTTTAAGTTTGATCTTCACAGACAGCAATTTGAGAATACATATAAGAGCATCATAGAAGGAGAAAAGCTTCTTGAAGAATTGGATAGACTTGATAGGCAAAAAGATGAACTTCTTCAAAATCGAGAGCAGAAGACAAGGGAACTTGATTCTATTCAGAGAAAGATTTCAGAACTTGAGGCTATGTTGGTTCAGGTAGAGAATGAATGGAAAGAAGCTTTATATAAATGGAATGATACTAACTCTGAGCTTAAATTAGAAAGAGATACGCTCGGTGACATTAGTAAATTTGCAGATTATTATAACGAAAATTCTGATTTTTTGGTTGTTCGTAAAAAGGTAAATGATACATATCTTGAAAAAAAGATGCAGATAGAGAGATTACTTGAATCGAATAAACATGAATGTGATCAGGTAAAGGATGAACTCTCGAAAATCAAATCTGAGTTGAGTGAATGGGAAAACCAAAAAGAACCGCGGCCAGATAGAACTGAAGCGGTAATTAATAATCGTAAAAGACTTGATGAAGCAGGAATTCCATATCAAGAATTTTATAAGGTGCTTGAATTTGGTGCAGGACTTGATGACGAAACTTGCAATCATCTAGAAGAAGCACTTCTTAGAATGGGAATTCTTGATGCAATAGTGGTTGACGAACAATATAAGCAACAGGTACTTGCTCATTCTAAAGGCTGTGAAGATAATTATCTTTTTAAAGGGAAAACTTCGGCTGAAAAAAGCTTGCTCGATGTTTTAGAGTTAAATGATGAAGTAAATGATATTTTTTCTAATCAGCGAATTACAGGTATACTTAGAAATATTGCTTTTGATACAGATGATGTTGTATCGGTATCTGCTGATGGTTCATATAAAATGGGTGTTATCTCTGGAACAATATCTGGGGAATATGAAGCCAGCTTCTTAGGAACAAAAGCCAGAGAAAGAAATCGTCTTGCTAAAATAGAAGAATGTAAGAGTCTGATAGCAGAGCATGAAGATAAAATATCAAAGCTTGAACAGGATATTGAGATTTTAACTAACAGAAAAGAAGTACTTGATAATGAATTAGAAAAACTTCCAAAAGACGCTGATATGAGGGAAGCTTTTAAATTACTTTCAAGTAAAGAGCACGAGCAGGATTTAGTAAATAATGAAGTGACAAGACTTGATGAGCAGTTGACTTCTTTGGCAGAGGAAATTAAAGAACAAAAGAAAATGGCTTTAGAGATATCCGAAAAGCTTTATTTGGCATGTTCATATAATGTTTTTCGAAATGCAAAAAACGCAGCAGAAGGTTATGACAAAAATTTAGTTGAATTAAAATCAAATCACGAATTGTTTATTAGAAGTGTGGAATCTCTAAAGGACAGAAGAGCATATCTTGAAGATTTGGATTCGGATATGGATCAGGTACGCTATGATATTAATGCATTTGAGAAGAAAATCCGACAGAATAATGATGAAAGAGATTCTATCCTTAAACAGCTTGAATTAACAGATTATGAATCTATCAAAGAAAGATTGGATGAATGTATTAGTTGGTTAATTGCCTATCCAAATTTATTTGAAGAGCGTGTATCGGAAAGAACAAAAGCAGTGTCCGATGCCGAGGTTACTCAAAATAATATATCTATAAATGAGGAAAAAATTATAGCCAATGAAAAGAAAGTTGAGTATTATTCAAGATGCTATGAGCAGGAAAAATTACTTGGCTATGTCGAAATTCCACCAGAGATTAGTGATGATGCAAAGCATATATATGATTATTTAGCGACAGATGTAAAAGCCTCGGACAAGGATACTATAGTCAACAATTTGAACAAGGTATACTTTGAAAATAGAGGATTTTTAACTGACTATCAGCTTACTCAAAGTGAGTTGTTTAGAGAAATTGAAAATGAAGAATATACTGATGGATATAGCCCAAAACGTATGGATATTCTTGCACGATACAAAGGAGTTAAGGTATCATTTTCAAGTCTTTTGTCGCATCTTGAAGAAGATATTAATGAGTTAGAAAATCTGATAAAAGATAGTGATAGAGAGCTTTTTGAGGATATACTTGCAAATACCGTAAGTCGTAAGATACGAGGTAAAATCAACGCATCAAATATGTGGGTTCAGAAAATGAATAACCTTATGAATAGCATGGATACTTCGAGTGGACTTAAGCTGAATCTTAGATGGAGAAGTAAAACTGCAGAAAAAGAAGACCAGCTTGACACTCGAGAATTGGTCGAGCTTTTAAAGAAAGATTATCGATTAATGAGCGAAGAGGAAGCTGCAAAATTATCATCGCATTTTAGATCGAAGGTTGAAGAGGCTAGAAGAAGTGCAAGAGATAGTGTAGGAATGATATCATTTTACCAAATCATGAAGGACACTCTTGATTATAGAAAATGGTTTGAGTTTCAGCTTTTTTCGCAGAAGACAGGAGAACGCCAGAAAGAACTTACGAACAGTGTATTTGGAACATTTAGTGGCGGAGAAAAAGCAATGTCTATGTATGTACCATTATTCTCAGCTGTTGTTGCCAAATATCAGGGTGGAAGGGAAGATGCACCTAGACTAATATCATTAGATGAGGCTTTTGCAGGAGTTGATAACAGAAATATACGAGATATGTTTAGACTTATGACGCAGTTTGAATTTGATTTTATCATTAATTCGCAGGTGTTATGGGGAGATTGCGATACGCTTGATGCATTGGCAATATACCAGCTTATTCGTCCTGAAAATGCAAAATTCGTTACAGTAATGCCATATTTATGGAATGGATATAGTAAAGAGCTTTTGGAGGATGAAGAGATGGTTGAGCAAAGAGGTATAGAGATTGGACAAGAATCATAATCATGAACAACTAAAGAAAGAATGTATTCTATATTTTAAGCAGAATGCTATCTGGAAGCAGTTATTTACTGGGTTTCGTAATAAATATGAATCATACGGACGGTTTTCAGGAAAAGTGGTAATCAAAAATTTATCCTTTCAGGATATTGGAGAGCTTGAAGGTTTCTTTGGACAGAATTATCATGGAAAGAAAAGTGCGACGATTTCAGCAGAAAAATTCGAGAAGGCACTGTCAAAAAGTAAGTATGCAGATATAAAACCGCAAGAAATTTTAGAAGCCTATTTTGGAAATCAATTAATTGCAAAAGCAGAAGTTGAGTCATTAAAAGAACAAAAAAAGCGAGAAGTTGAGCTTGAGTTTGCAGATACTTTCAAAGATACACCAGCTGAATCGATGTTAGACGCTTTTAAGACTATTCTTAAAACAAGCACAAAGTCCAATATTAGAGATAATTGTGAGACAGAGATTAATTATTGGAAGCGATTGTTGTGGTGTTGTGCAGAAATATATAATTCTCTACCTTATAGAACAGGCGATAAAACCTATCTTGCAGTTTTTGCTGCACAAATGACGGGTAATCCGCATGCGTTTGATTATGGAACAACAGAAGGTAATATTTTGTATCAAGTTATTCAGGTTGATTTAGAAATGAGACATATTAGTGTCGAAACCTCAGATATCTTTTCAGCATATAAGAGACAAAAGAGTTATCTTCTTGCTGGAATAATGATTGATGATATTTCAAATTATGCTTTGTTATATAATGTGCATGCAATAAAAAAAGACGGAAGTCTGCATAAGGGAATAGAGGGTTTTTATGAGGAAAAAAATATTGTTCAGGTACCCTTAAATGTGATAGCTGAATGGGAAAAAATTGAATGCATAAATAATGAGATATTTGTTGTAGAGAATCCTTCTGTGTTTGCAATGATTTGTAAAGATAAATCATGTATGTGTATGAATGGTCAGCCAAGACTTGCTGCATTAATGGTGATTGAACTACTTGCGAAGTCAGGAACTATGATATATTATTCTGGAGATTTAGACCCGGAAGGTTTACTAATTGCTCAAAAGTTGTCAAGGTTTTATGGTGGAATATTTATTTATTGGCATATGACAGTAGATGATTATGAAGAATGTAAATCCAATGAAATTCTTTCAGAAAAAAGATTAAAAATGCTTGAAAATATTACGGATGTACAGCTGATGGATGTTATGGATGCGATTAGAAAATGTGGAAGGGCCGGTTATCAGGAAAATATAAAATATAATGCACTTGCGGTTTGTAATTATGAAGGTACTGAAATGGTGTAAAAAGCTATTATAATCAAAATCATGATGGATGGTTGGATCCATCAGAAATGAAAAAGGCTAAAGATTTAAAAGACGTTGATATTTATAATTGTAAAAAGTTGACTTCAAGCGGAGTTAAAACTGTCAAAAAACAAAAATTACAAAAAACAAAGGGCGTTTTTATGGCGGCTGAATATAGTCAAAGAAACGAACAGGAGAATATGAATGGAAGAAAAACAGCATAAACGTCGTGTACGTTATTCGGGAAAATATCCTAAGAAATTTGAAGAAAAATATAAGGAGCACAATCCAGAAAAATATAAGGATACTATTGAGCGTGTAATTGAAAAAGGATCGACACCGGCAGGAATGCATATTTCCATTATGGTGAAGGAGATTTTGGATTTTCTTCAAATAAAACCAGGGCAGCAGGGATTGGACTGTACTTTAGGATATGGAGGACATTCCAGAAAAATGATGGAGCAGCTTCATGGAGAGGGGAGATTAGTTTCCCTGGATATTGATCCGATTGAATCGGAAAAGACTGTGAAGCGATTGCGTGATGCAGGATTTGGAGAAGATATTTTCCGGTTTTGTTTGACGAACTTTGCAAATATTGATGAAGTTGCAAAGGAGTATGGTAAGTTTGATTTTGTATTGGCGGACCTCGGGGTATCATCCATGCAGATTGATAATCCAAAGCGTGGATTTTCATACAAGACGGAAGGCCCGCTGGATTTGCGTTTAGACCCACTTCATGGAGATAGCGCGGCAGACAGGCTTCGTCAGATTGATCAGGATGAATTTGAGGGAATGCTTATAGAAAATTCTGATGAACCTTATGCAAAAGAAATTGCAGCTAAGGTATTTAATAAAATGCGAGAGGGCGCATCTATGAATACTACCACAGAGCTTCGACAGGCGGTAGAGGAAGCTCTTGTTCGTGTGCCAAAAGCCCAAAGAGATGAGGCTGTTAAAAAGTCGTGTGCCAGAACTTTTCAGGCGTTGCGAATTGATGTGAATAGTGAGTTTGAAGTGCTCTATAGTTTTTTGGAAAAACTAGATGGCATTTTAAATCCTGGAGGAAGAGTGGCAATTCTTACATTCCATTCTGGTGAAGACCGGTTGGTGAAGAAGGCTTTTAAAGAATTGCAAAAAGCGGGAGTTTATTCAGATGTGTCTAAGGATGTGATTCGTCCATCCAGGGAAGAATGTCATGTAAATCCTCGAGCCAAATCTACAAAAATGAGATGGGCAATCAAAGCATAAAAAGAAATATGGCACAGGAGTATTCTGTGCAAGAATTAGAAATCCATTAATATGTACGAATAGTATTGCAAAAGTAAAACTACTTCCGTTTGAAAAAGTTATAGCATCATTAAAGACGCAGTTAAAGGATAATCCGAAACTGCTAGACAGTTCTGTGATAAGTAAAGCAACACTTAACTATGTTTATACAGTAAATGATGACAAAGAAGATGAATTTGCATTTGTACCAGCATGGTTATTCGTAACTTATAATTCTGGAATATATATAAATGCTGTAGATGGAAGTATAATAACACATTAGAAAAAGTAAAAAGAACCTGATATAGTGGAAAATACTGTGTCTGGTTCTTTTTTTATGTTATTATATGTAAAACAAAAAAAGGCGAGGTGCAAATGAAAGTTTTTCATCATCTAATAATTGAGAAGAGATAGGAGATTTCTATGCAATATGCAAGACAATTAAGAAAAGGTGACAAGGTTGCAATAGTCAGCTTGTCAAGTGGTATGTTAGGCGAAGAATTTTGCAGCCATAACATAGAAATAGGTGTAAAGAGATTGGAAGAATATGGACTGAAACCGGTATTTATGCCAAATGCATTAAAAGGAATTGAATACTTAAAGGCGCATCCTGAAGCTCGCGCCAAAGACTTAAAAGATGCTTTTTTAGATGATTCAATCGCAGGAATTATTTGTGCTATAGGTGGAGATGATACATATAGACTCTTACCATATCTTATGGAAGATGCAGAGTTTATTAAAGCGGTAGAAAAAAATCCTAAATTATTTACGGGATTTTCAGATACCACAATTAATCATTTGATGTTTTATAGACTTGGTTTGTCTACTTACTATGGTCCCAATTTTATATGCGATTTAGGAGAAATTTCAGATGAAATGTTGCCATATAGTAAAAAGGCATTTGAAAGTTACATAAAAGGAAATGAATGCGAAGAGATTGTAGCTAGTGAAATTTGGTATGAAGAAAGAGCAGATTTTTCAAGAGCAGCAATTGGAACAAATAGAATAGCTCATAAGGAAGAACGAGGCTTCGAACTTTTACAAGGTTGTGAATTTTTTCAGGGTGAGTTGTTGGGAGGGTGTCTGGAAAGTCTTTATGATATATTGACAACAACAAGATATGAGGATGAAAAAGATGTCTGTGAAAAATACGGATTGTTTCCAACCAAAGAAGAATGGTTGGGAAAAATTCTATTTATAGAAACATGTGAAGAAAAGCCAACACTAGAATTGTTTGAAAAAGAGATAACCATGCTAAAAAATAGGGGTGTATTTGATTCGGTAAACGGTGTTTTGGTGGGAAAGCCTCAGGATGAAACATTCTATCAGGAATATAAAGACATTCTTATAAAAGTGATAGATAATGATAAACTTCCGATTGTTTATAATGTAAATTTTGGACATGCGACACCTCGATGTGCATTGCAGTATGGTGCTGTGGCAAAAGTAGATATGAAGCAGAAAAAGATATATTTCGAAAAAGACAAATAATGGCAAGGATAGTCGGGATGAGGATTCTCCGTTTTGATAGTATATAGCCATAGCGAAACGAAAGAGGTGAAAGAAAATGATGTGGATGGAAGCAATAGGAACGGCAATTCAATATATTGAAAATCATATAACTGATGAGCTCACAGTGGATATGATTGCCGAGCATGTGCACATTTCATCGTTCTATTTCCAGAAAGGCTTTGCGATGCTTTGTGGTTTTACAATTACAGAGTATATCAGGAACAGACGGCTTGCTCTTGCGGGAAATGATCTGGTGACAAGCGATGAGAGAATTATTGATATTGCCATGAAGTATGGTTACGATTCGCCGGACAGTTTTACGAAAGCGTTCACCAGATTCCACAGTTTTGGCAGGAGCATTTTCAGGAAGGAAAAGGAGCAGTAGTTTGTGGTTACTATGGAATCAATAGTATTTTGCACATAAATCCATTTTTTTGATAAAAAATCTGAGATATACTTTAGCTATAAAAAGTTGAAGTGATTGTGATGACGGAAGGGTAGGAAAAGATGATTTTATTGACTTGTCTAGTTATATTAATAATTATATTTTGTGTTGTATTTAAACTTACAGGAGCGTTATTAAAGGCGTGTGTGTGGCTGGCAATTAAGTTGCCGGCAGGACTGTTGCTAATATGTCTTGGAATCGCATTATGTTGTACAAGTATTTTAATACCAATTGGGATAAAAAGTTTAAAAGAAGGTATCCATGTGTTGTTTTAATCAATGAATCAATGGGGACGGAGTTTAATGGAATTTTTGAGAGATTTGAGAAGCCCGCACAATTTACAGTGC
>JAXELM010000045.1:0-10419 GCA_034100525.1 Agathobacter sp. | reverse complement strand
GTCAGCACAACAATGGAAAGATGGTATGCCATTATTGCGGATATGAGATACCTACTCCTACAGTCTGTCCGAGCTGTGGTTCAAAATACATCAGTGGTTTTAAGGCTGGTACACAGAAGATTGAAATGATGGTTCAAAGAAGATTTCCGAATGCGAGAATTCTTCGAATGGATTTTGATACTACCCGTACCAAAGACTCGTATGAGAAAATTTTATCAGCATTTGCAAATGGCGAGGCTGATATACTCATTGGAACCCAGATGATTGTAAAGGGTCATGATTTTCCTAATGTGACTCTTGTGGGTGTCCTTGCAGCGGATATGTCTTTGCATGTGAATGATTTTCACGCAGCTGAGAGAACCTTCCAGTTGCTTACACAGGCAGCGGGAAGAGCAGGAAGAGGGCAGTTGCCGGGAAATGTTGTAATACAGACTTATGACCCAGATAATTATGCAATAGAGGCGGCAAGGGAGCAGGACTATGAGAAGTTTTATGAACAGGAGATTGAGTACAGACAGATGATGTTCTATCCTCCTGTGTGGAATCTTTTGCTAATTATCTGTTCTTCATCATCTTATGAAGATGTTGATAAATGCAGTGAAGATGTTGCAAATTGCCTTGGAGGTGTGATTACAAGAGAAATGAGAGTTCAGCTTGTAGGTCCGGCAGATGCAAGTATATCAAAAATTAATGATATTTATAGAAAAGTTATTTATCTAAAGACACAAAAATATGATACACTTGTAGAATTAAAGAATGTTGTGGAGAAGCACATCAGAGATAATTCTTTTTTCAGGAATGTATCTGTTCAATATGATTTTAACCCAATGAGCGGGTTTTAAAGGAGGATAACAAATGGCACTTAGAACAATTCGTGTGCAGGGAGACCCTGTATTAGAGAAAGTATGTAGAGAGATTACGGAGGTTACACCAAAGATTCAGACACTAGCTTCAGATATGCTTGAGACGATGTATGATGCGTGTGGTGTTGGTCTTGCAGCACCGCAGGTAGGAATTCTTAGAAGAATTGTTGTTATTGATATCGGAGATGGTCCACTTATTATGATTAATCCTGTAATACTAGAAACCAGTGGTGAGCAGACTGGAGATGAGGGCTGTCTGAGTCTGCCGGGAAAAGCAGGACAGGTTACAAGACCAAATTATGTAAAGGCAAAGTACTACGACCTTGATATGAATGAAGTCGTAGTAGAAGGTGAGGAACTTCTCGCAAGAGCTATCTGCCATGAATTAGATCATCTTGATGGTCATATGTATACAGAAAAAGTAGAAGGTTCAATTCACGATGTGACATATGAGGAAGAGGAATAATATATGAGAGTAATATATATGGGAACCCCGGATTTTGCAGTGGGGGCACTTGAGGAGATAATAAAAGCAGGACATGAAGTTGTGCTTGTTGTTACACAACCGGACAAACCAAAGGGACGTGGTAAGACTATGCAGTTTACTCCTGTAAAGGAATGTGCGCTTGCGCATGGACTTGAAGTCTTCCAGCCTGTAAAGGTAAGGGAGAGTGCAAATATAGAATATCTCAGAAAGTTTAATCCTGATATAATTGTTGTAGCTGCTTTTGGACAGATTCTCCCAAAAGCTATTTTGGATATGCCTAAGTATTGCTGTGTAAATATTCACGCATCACTTCTTCCGAAATACAGAGGGGCTGCACCTATTCAATGGGCTATTATAAACGGTGACGAGGTTACCGGTGTTACTACCATGAGAATGGCAGAGGGAATTGATACCGGAGATATGATTGCAAAGCGTCAGGTTAGAATAGCAGAAGATGAGACTGGTGGAAGTCTTTTTGATAAGCTTGCAGATGTCGGTGGGAAGCTGTGTGTTGAGACGCTTAAGATGATAGAAGATGGCACGGCTGAATATACTCCGCAGGACAGTGAGCAGGCCACACATACATCCATGATTAGAAAAGAACTCGGCGAGATTGACTGGGGCAAATCTGCTGTTGAGATTGAGAGACTTATAAGAGGTCTTAATCCATGGCCTAGTGCATATACGCATTTAAATAGTAAGACATTTAAAATCTGGAAAGCAGCTGTGCTTGATGAGGCTTATGACTGTGAGCCGGGATGTATATGCCGCGTCTCTAAGAATGAGATGCATGTTATGACAGGAGATGGGGTATTATCTTTATTGGAGGTTCAGCTTGAAGGGAAAAAGCGAATGGACATTGAGTCCTTTTTGAGAGGATTTTCTGTTGAAGAGGGAACAATCTTTAACGTATAGGAGGAATGATTATGTATTTCTATTGGGATTCAACTTATATCTTAGTTATTATTGGTGCAATTATTTGTATGGCGGCATCGACTAAAGTTAAAACTACTTTTAATAAATATTCTAAATATAGAAGTATGTCAGGCATGACTGGAGCAATGGCGGCAGAGAGGATTCTACGTGCAGCGGGAATTACCGATGTGGTTGTCAGACAGGTGCCAGGTAGCTTGAGTGATCACTATAATCCGTCAAATAAGACATTGAATTTATCAGATACAGTATATGGCTCAAATTCTGTTGCAGCAGTTGGAGTTGCAGCGCATGAATGTGGTCATGCAATCCAGCATGCAAGAGGCTATGCGCCTCTTTCTCTTAGAACAGCCTTTGTACCGGTTGCAAATATTGGTTCAATGCTGGCATGGCCGGTTATTATTTTAGGATTATTAATTAACAGCCGATCATCAATGATGTTTATTAATATTGGAATTTTACTTTTTTCATTTGCTGTTATTTTCCAGCTTATCACACTTCCTGTTGAGTTTAATGCATCAAGAAGAGCACTTGTTATGCTTAAGACTCAGGGAATTTTAGGTGATGATGAGCTTGTTTATACAAGAAAAGTCTTAGGTGCTGCAGCACTTACTTATGTGGCAAGTGCAGCAGCAGCAATACTTCAGCTTCTTAGAATTATTCTTTTGTTCGGAGGAAGAGACCGTGACTGATGGTGTAAATACAAGGGAATTAGTCCTTGAGATACTTGTTGAAGTGATTGAGAAGGGCTCATATAGTCATCTTCTACTTCGCGATGTACTAAATAAGTATCAATACCTAAGTAAGCAGGAAAGAGCTTTTATTACAAGAATGACAGAAGGAACATTAGAACGTCTGATAGAGCTTGACTATGTAATTGACCGGTTTTCAAAGACTAAGGTCAAAAAGCAAAAGCCAATTATCAGAAACATTCTTAGGATGAGTGTATACCAGCTTTTGCATATGGATAATGTTCCGGATTCCGCAGTATGTAATGAAGCTGTCAAAATGGCAAAAAGACATAAGTTTCATCAATTGTCCGGATTTGTAAATGGTGTTTTAAGAAATATCGCGAGGAACAAATCAGGTATTGTATATCCTGATGAAAAAACAAATCCAGTCGATTATCTTGTGGTAAAGTATTCAATGCCACAGTGGATAGTAGATAAATGGATAGCTGATTATGGGTATGATAAGACAAAAGATATACTTGCGGCTTTTTACAAGGATACGATGCTGTCTATAAGAACTAATACCTCTTTGTGCACACCGAAGGAACTAATGGAACGCTTAGAAGCTGAGGGGGTTACGGTTGAGCAAGTTAAGACAGGAACAAGAGTTGACGAATATGCTTTTTACATATCTGGTTTTGATTATTTGGAAGGGCTTGATTCTTTTAGAGAAGGTCTGTTTTATGTGCAGGATGTAAGTTCAATGATGGTAGCAGAGGCGGCTGATGTCAAAGAGGATGATTATGTCATCGATGTGTGTGCAGCACCAGGCGGCAAGAGTACGCATATAGCACAGATGCTTTGTGGAAGCGGAATGGTGGATGCAAGGGATTTGACAGAATACAAGGTTGAGCTTATAGACAGCAATATTGCAAGAAGCGGACTTAAGAATATTGTGGCAAAGGTATGGGATGCTACTGTGCTTGATGAAGAATCGGTTAATAAAGCTGATATACTGATATGTGATCTGCCTTGCTCAGGACTTGGCGTTCTTGGAAAAAAGACAGATATCAGATATAAGATTAAACAGGATTCAATAGAGGAACTATCAAAACTTCAGCATAAGATACTTGATACGGTGCATACATATATTAAAGAAGGCGGAATTCTTGTATATAGCACGTGCACCATAAACAAAACAGAAAATGAGGATACTGTGAAATGGTTTGTGGAAAAATATCCGAAGTTCAAGCTGCTTTCGATGGAGCAGATGTTTCCGGGTGAGGTCGGAAATGATGGATTTTTCCTGGCAAAATTCCAGTATATAGGAGTATAAATGACAGAAACAGATAAGGTCGATATCAAATCAATGAATTTAGATGAGCTTACCGATTTTGTGGTAGGGTTAGGCGAGAAGAAATTTCGTGCCAAACAGATATACGAATGGCTACATATAAAGCACGTAGGACAATTTGAACAGATGAGTAATATCTCAAAGTCATTTATAAAGACTTTGGAAGATGTGGCATATATTACAAATCTAAGAAAGGTGGAGGTTCAGATTTCCAAGATCGATGGAACGAGAAAATTTCTTTTTGCATTATCTGATGGAAATGTTATAGAGAGTGTGCTTATGAAATACAAGCATGGAAACTCTGTATGTATATCTTCACAGGTAGGATGTCGGATGGGATGCAGATTTTGTGCATCTACGCTTGATGGTCTTGTAAGGGGCCTTTTGCCATCAGAGATGTTAGATCAGATATACTCAATCGGTGATGATATCGGCGAGAGAATATCCAATATAGTTGTCATGGGAACAGGCGAACCGATGGACAACTATGACAATCTGCTTAAATTTATTGAGTTGCTGACTGATAAAAATGGATTGAATATTAGTCAGAGAAATATCACTGTTTCAACCTGTGGAATTGTTCCAAGAATGAGACAGTTAGCAGACGAGAAGCTGTCAATTACACTTGCACTTTCGCTTCATGCATCAAATCAGGCTAAGAGGCAGAAGCTTATGCCGATTGCCAATGCATACGATATATCAGAGGTTATTGATGCCTGCAAATATTATTTTGAAAAGACGGGCAGACGAGTGACTTTTGAATATAGTCTTGTAGGTGGAGTGAATGATTCAGATGAGGATGCAAGGGAACTTTCAGAGCTTGTAAGGGGGATGAACTGTCACATTAACCTTATTCCCGTAAACCCTATAAAGGAGAGGGATTATGTGCAGTCAAATGCGCAAGTAATAGCTTCCTTCAAAAATAAGCTTGAAAAAAACGGAATAAATGTTACTATTAGAAGAGAAATGGGTCGCGACATAGACGGGGCCTGTGGACAGCTTCGTAAGAAGTACATTGGATGAGAAAGGATCAGATAGATGAAGACGTTTTCCTTGACGGATACTGGGATTTTGCGTGAAATGAATCAGGATTATTATTTCATGTCAGAAACAGCCGTTGGAAATCTCCCAAACCTTTTTATCGTTGCAGACGGTATGGGTGGACATAAGGCAGGTGATTACGCTTCAAGGTACTCAACTCAAAGAGTCGTAGCGTCAATTGCAAGAAATCCGGGGGATCAGCCAGTTACAATTTTAAAAGAAGCGATAGAGAAAGCTAACGAATTGCTTGTCATTGAATCGAAAGAGGATGAGACCAAGGCAGGTATGGGAACAACTATTGTTGCAGCAGTTATTGATGGAAAGCAATTATATGTTGCCAATGTAGTCGATAGCAGACTTTATGTGATTGGTAATACCATAAAGCAGATTACTAAGGATCATTCATTAGTAAATGAGATGGTTAGAATGGGTGAAATCGACGAATCAGAGGCCAGAATGCATCCAGATAAGAATATTATCACAAGAGCTATAGGTGCCGCTGAACATATAGAGGTAGATTTTTTTGAGGTCGAGCTTTGTAGCGACGACGTCATTTTGTTGTGTTCAGATGGACTTACCAATATGGTTAGCGATGGAGAGATATTTGATATTATTAAGCAGCTTGACACACCACAGAAACAGGTGAATGAACTAGTCAGGATGGCAAATAAGAATGGTGGACGTGATAATATTACAGCTATGATAGTAAAACCATTTTTGGATGAGGTGAAGAAATGTTAACAGAAGGAATGTTTATTGCAGATAGATATGAGATATTAAGTAAAGTCGGCGCAGGCGGAATGTCTGATGTATATAAGGCGAAGGATCATATATTAAGCAGATTTGTAGCCATAAAGGTATTAAAACAGGAGTATTCACAGGATCGTACTTTTGTAAGTAAGTTCAGAACTGAAGCACAATCGGCAGCAGGACTTGAACATCCAAATATCGTTAATATATATGATGTTGGAAGTGAAGATGGAATGCATTTCATCGTTATGGAATACGTTGAAGGCATTACATTAAAGACATATATCGAGAAAAAGGGACAGCTTTCATTTAAGGAATCAGCAAGTATTGCTATTCAGGTCGCAAGAGGTATTGAGGCTGCACATAATAAAGAAATAATTCATAGAGATATCAAGCCCCAGAATATCATTATATCAACAGAGGGCAAGGTAAAGGTAACTGATTTTGGAATAGCAAGGGCTGCATCATCGAATACGATTAGTTCAGATGTGATGGGATCAGTTCATTATGCTTCTCCAGAGCAGGCGAGAAATGGTTTTGTTGATGGTAGAAGTGATATATATTCACTTGGTATTGTGATGTATGAGATGATTACAGGACGCGTGCCGTTTGATGGAGACACTACGGTTGCAGTTGCGATACAGCACCTTCAGGAGGAGATGACTTCACCTAGAGTTTATGCACCAAATGTACCTGTAAGCTTCGAGAAAATTATTCTTAAATGTACACAGAAGAATGCAGACAGAAGATATCAGACAATATCTGAACTGATATCAGATTTGAGAAGGTCGCTGACTAATCCGGATGAGGATTTTGTGGAGATAGCACCACTTGTTGATAATGCAAAGACAAAGGTTATAAGCTCAGATGAAATAAAGCAAATCAAGGATAGAGGAGTGGCAAATGATGCACCAGCAGCACCTGAATTACCGAAGATGCCAAAGGTCAAAGAGGCAGTTCCACAGGAATACGACGAGGATGATGACGACGAGGATGATGAGGATGATGAAGGATTTTTAAATCCAAAAATGGATAAGGCAGTTACCATCATGGGAATTGCTACAGCAGTCATCATTGTTATCTTTATAATTTATCTGCTTGGTGCTGTATTTGGACTGTGGAGATTTGGTGCAGGAAGTAAGACGAAAGACTCTGAATCACAGCAGACACAGTCTACAGAGACACAGACTCAGACTCAAAAAGAGACAGAGACAAGCAAAGATGAGCAGGTTGAGATGATCAGCGTTTTGTATATGTCGTATGATGATGCAAAAGCAAAGCTTGAGAAACTTGGACTAAATATCTTTGTTATAAAGAAAGAAGAATCTGACTACAAAGAGGGAACTGTACTTTCACAGGATATTGCGCAGGGAACTAAGGTTGATAAAGGTACAACTGTTAATGTAGTAGTGGCTGGTGAAGAAGATAACAATTCAGCACTTGTTGAAGTTCCAAACGTGGTTGGAAAGACTGAGAATGAAGCTGTCAATGCGCTTAAGAAAGCCGAACTTGAGTTTAGAAAGAATTATAAGTATAGCGATAGCGTTGCGGCAGGTACAGTGATTTCACAGGATCCGGCAAATGGTGAATCGGTCGAAAAAGGAACAACTGTTACTATTGTTATAAGTCAGGGTGAGGAATCAGTTGTCGTGCCAAATGTTGTTAATCTGACACAGTCAGCAGGTCAGACAGAGCTTGATAATGCCGGACTTAAGTATGCAGTTAATACAGAGTATAGTGATACTGTTGAAGAAGGCAAGATTATCAGACAGAGTGTTGAGGCTGGAAAGAAGGTTGCAAAAGGCAAGACTATCACAATTACAGTAAGTCTTGGAAAGAAGACGACATACTACAAAGTATCAGTGACAAAAGAATTTGATGGTGAATATCCGGCAGTATCATGTACCTTTATTCTTAAGGGTAGCAATGGAACTACTTATGCAAGTGGTTCACATAATGGAAACTCAGTAACAGTAACAGCATCTGATATGACATGTGATTCAGGTACACTTACAGTTGTATGGACATATCAGATTCCTAATGAGGATGGTACAGTTACAGAGCAGACTGCGGAAAGGTCTTATGATGTACCGTTTACAGTACAATAGGTAAAGAATGCAGGGAAAAATAGTTAAAGGTATTTCCGGTTTCTACTACGTTTATGTAGAGGAAACCGGAATTTATGAATGTAAGGCTAAGGGAGTCTTTAGAAAACAGAAGATGAAGCCTCTTGTAGGAGATGATGTTGTAATTGTCCCGCTTGATGAGGAGAAGAAATTAGGCAATGTTGAGCAGATAATGGCGCGAAAAAATGAACTTGTTCGTCCGGCAGTGGCGAATATAGATATGGCTCTTGTGATTTTTGCGGCTGCAAAACCTCAGCCTAATTTTAATTTGCTAGACAGATTTTTGTGCATGATGGAATACCAGAATGTGCCTGTTACCATATGCTTTAACAAAAGCGATCTTGTGACAGAAGACGAGATACAAAAGCTAAAAGATATATATGGACCAGCAGGATACAGATTGATTTTCACCAGTGCCAAAAAAAAGGAAGGAATTGATGAATTAAGGGAACTTCTTGAAGGAAAGACAACTGCTGTTGCAGGACCATCAGGTGTAGGGAAGTCATCTCTTGTCAATACCCTTCAGTCTAAGATACAGATGGAGACAGGGGTGATTAGTACAAAGATTGAAAGAGGCAAGCATACTACACGACATTCACAGATTATACCTATTTCGCATGGCACATATATTGTTGATACGCCGGGATTTAGTTCAATGGATGTACCCGGACTTGAAAAAGAGGAGCTGTGGAAGTGTTACCCGGAATTTGCTGAGTATGAACCATATTGCAGATTTCAGGGATGCAGTCATATCCATGAGCCGGATTGTGGGGTGAAGCAGGCTCTTTTGGAGAATAAAATAAGTCAGATTAGATACGATAATTATTGTCTTTTATATGAGGAACTAAAAAATATCAGAAAATATTAGAGATAAAGATAGGAGGCCCTATGAACTGTTTATCACCATCAATTTTATCAGCAGATTTTTCTAAACTGGGTGAGCAGATTAATCTGCTTGACGAAGCGGGGGCACAGTATGTGCATATTGATGTAATGGATGGAATGTTTGTTCCAAGTATTTCGTTTGGACTACCAATTATTAAGTCTATTCGCAACTGCACGGACAGAATTTTTGATGTTCATCTTATGATTGAAGAACCAGCCAGATATATAAATGAATTTGCAGAGGCGGGGGCAGATATAATCACTGTACATGCAGAGGCATGTAAGCATCTTGATCGTATTGTTGAGATGATAAAAGAAAAGGGGCTTATCGCAGGTGTAGCGCTCAATCCATCTACACCACTGTCTGCAATAGAGTATGTGCTTCCAAAAGTTGATATGGTACTTATAATGACTGTTAATCCAGGATTTGGAGGACAGCAGTTCATACCATACACTTTGCAGAAGATTAAGGATTTAAAAGATTTGTTAAAGAAGACTGGGAATAAAGCTGACATCGAGGTAGATGGAGGAATTAAGACAGACAATGTCCGCCAGGTTCTTGAGGCAGGAGCAAATATTATCGTTGCAGGAAGTGCAGTTTTTAGTGGTGATATAGGGAAAAATGTTAATGATTTTTTAGAGATATTGGAGGCATAAGGAGAAGCGTATGAATTATTTAATAGTATCTGGGGGACAGACTGACCGTGATTTTGCATATAAAGTTATTAAAAATGGTGGATTTGAAGTAATAATTGCAGCCGATTCTGGTATGGATTTTTTACATAGTATTGAAATAACACCAGATGTAATTGTAGGGGATTTTGATTCGGCAGATAAGGATATTCTGGAGTATTACAGACAGCTTGAGATGGTTGAAATTATAATGCTAAATCCTGAGAAAGACGAGACAGATACAGAGAGTGCAATCAGGTTTGCGATTCAAAATGGAGCCGATTGTATTACTATTTTGGGTGGTACAGGAAGCCGTATTGACCATGTTCTTGGCAATGTGTGTCTGCTTGGAATTGGATTGGAAGAGAGGATAGATATTTTTCTTCTGGATAAAAATAACAAAATTCGAATGATTGACAAGGAATTATCATTAGAAAAAGACAAACAGTTTGGAAAATATGTATCTCTTATTCCGTTTGGTGGAAATGTAGAAGGATTGACACTTAAAGGTATGAAATATCCTTTGGACAATTATAATTTGGGTGGGTTTAATTCATTAGGCATAAGTAATGAAATCGTGGATGACACAGCTTTGATTACATTTGAGAAAGGAGTCCTGCTTGTTATTGAATCAAGG
>JAXELM010000210.1:0-21961 GCA_034100525.1 Agathobacter sp. | reverse complement strand
TATCGGCAAATTTGAACTTATTGGAATTATTTTCTATCTGCGTGCTGTCCGGCAACATGACATGTGCTAATCCACCTACCTTTGCCACCGGGTCTCTGATTGCGATTCCAACACAGGAACCTAACCCAAGCGTTGTAATCCCATCAGGACTCTTGCACACATTCAAATCAGCCATACCTACCTTAATAATATTACTCATGGCACCATGCCTCTTTCTATGCGTGTTTATATACTCAATCCTAATGCAGATAGAATTTTTGTATAAGATTCTAAATCCGGCAGCAAAATAAAATAACCATTCAAGTCAACATCATCTGTGAATCTTGTCTGAATCAACAGAATCTGATCCCCCATGATGCCAAATTCAATAGCTGGTACGCTTAAAATAGCATTCAGCATATCAATATTCAAATCCGGTACTGAAGGCAGCATTTTAAGGTTTGTCAACTGTGATAGAGAATTCAGATAAGCGCCGGTAATAATGTTACCGATTTCCTTCATGGCTGAAATCTCCATCTCATTAAATTCACCTTCTGATGCCGGCATTCCCATAAGCTTTGATACGAGAGCCTTGCCTGCATTCTGTTCTAATATAAACATAATGCTTCCGGTAATATCACCTTCTACTGCAAGATAGATGCCGACTACAATCTGTTCCTCGCCACCCATTACTTCGCCAACTTCACTAAAGTTTAAAAGGCGTACCTGTGGAACCTGCATGTCCACTTTACATTGAAGCATCTGGGCAAGCGCTGTAGTCGCATTGCCTGCCCCGATGTTTCCTAATTCCTTTAATACATCATAATATTCTGCTGTAACCTTCTGAAAGCTTATCTTCTCTGCCATATCACCATATCCTCTACTTATGGTTCACTCTCTGCTAATACTGCATTAATCTCCAAAAGTGAAATCAACTTTTCATCATACTTACCTACACCACTAAGGAATTTTGCTTTATCATCCTTATCATAGGAAACCTTCTCAACATGTTCTTCATCTAAAGTAACCACTTCTTTTACTTCATCAACAAGTACACCGATAGATTCATGCTGCTCCAGAGTCAGAATGATAATTCTTGTTTTCTTGGTAATTTCATCATCTGAGAGCCCCATCTTTAATCTCAAACTGATTACCGGTATTACTTCACCACGAAGATTAATAACACCTCTGATATACGGAGATACTTTTGGTACTCTGGTAATCTTCTGCATTCTTACAATGTTAGAAATCAGCTTAATATCAATACCATACTGTTCCTCTCCTAATTGTGTAACGATATACTGGGTTGTATCATATTCTATAGGACGATTCAGACTCTCTGCACGCTTCTGTTCATCCATAACCTTTACTTCATCCATGTTATCCCTCCATTCACACTAAATCAATGCATTTGCATCTAAGATTAATGCTACTTCGCCATTACCTAAGATAGTTGCACCACTGATAATTTTAGGCACTTTAATAAATTTGCCCATGGACTTGATAACAATTTCCTGTTGTCCAATCAATTCGTCAACTACAAGACCTGCCTGCTTGTCACCTTTCTTAACAATGATTACTGTCATTCTGCCGTTTTCATCGTTCTTTTCAGATTCGATATCCAGTATCTTATTAAGACGGATAATAGGAATAACAGTTCCTCGGATATGAATTACTTCCTTTGCCTGAACCAACTTGACATCTTCCGGTGAAATATCTTCTATAGTCTGGATAGATCCTAAGGAAATAGCATATTTTTCATTTCCAATCACTACCATCAGAGCCTGAATAATAGCAAGTGTCAAAGGTAATCTGATTGTAAAGGTAGAACCCTCACCAAGCTTTGTCTTAACCTCAACCTCGCCGCTAAGAGCTTCAATCTTGGACTTAACAACATCAAGCCCAACACCTCGTCCTGATACATCAGTAACCTGTTTTGCTGTTGAAAAGCTAGGAAGGAATAACAAGTCTATGATTTCCTTCTCAGACATGTTCTCTGCCTGTTCCGGTGTTATTGTTCCTCTCTCAATCGCCTTATTCTTAACAGCTTCTGTATTGATTCCTGCGCCATCATCCCTAACTTCAATAACAACATTATTACCATCCTGATATGCATCCAGGAAAATAGATCCAACCCCTGGTTTTCCGTTTGCGACTCTGACATCATTTGGTTCCAGTCCATGGTCAGCAGAGTTTCTTAACATATGCATCAGAGGGTCGCCAATTTCATCGACTACTGTTCTGTCAAGCTCTGTGTCCTCACCTGTCATATACAGTTCCATCTTCTTGTCAAGCTTCTTAGACAAATCTCGAATCATTCGTGGGAACTTTGCTACAACACTCTCAATTGGTACCATTCGAACCTTCATAACAGATTCATGAAGATTTGTTGTTACACTTTCCAGATATTCTATCTGTTCATTAACGCCTGCACCCTCACCATTGCTTTGTGAGGCAGTCGCTGCTGATACCAAAGAGTTCTTTGCAATAATAAGTTCACTAACCAGATTCATCAAGCCATCCAGTTTTTCAATATCCACTCTGACAGTTCTGTTTACAACAGGTTTTGATACTGCCTTCTTTGCATCCGGTTTTGCTACCGGTGCAGGAGCGCTGCTCTTTGCTGCAGGTGCTGCTTCCTTTGTTTCTGTAGATTCACTTACTTTCTTTGTTTCACTCTCTGCCTTTTTTTCTGTTTCAGGAAGTACAAATTCATCACAATATACTTCAGCAATTTCAGACACGCTCTTTACTGCTGCCACAACCTCATCCTTCGTATTCCCTGAGATAAAAACAAGGCTAAAGGTAAGGTCAAACTTTTCATCTTCTATGTCCTGTGCCGTTGGCTGAGACACAATAATCTCCCCCAGCTTTTCCAGTGCCTTAAACACCAAAAAGGCTCTTGCGGCTTTCAATACACATGCTTCATCAACATACACGGTAATGCCATATACCTTTAAACTATCCTGATATGCTTTCTCTACGAGCATTCTTTCCGTATCATTAATCTTAATCTGTCTCCATTTTTCCTTCTCGTTATTTTCAGTAGATTTTTCTGCTGCTTTAGGTTCTTCTTTTACCTGCGCCGGCGCTGCTGTTCCACCCTTTTCATTATTGAGAATATCATTCAACACTTTAATCAGATCGGCATTATCATTTGTTCCCTCATCTGTTGTTTGCTGAATATTAGCAAGATATTCCTCTAGTGCATCGAGACACTTAAACAGTGTATCAATCATTTCCGGCTGTACCTTAATGGTACCATTTCTTACTTCTGAAAACACATTCTCCATATCATGAGTTAATGTCTGCATACGCTTGTAACCCATCGTACCAGCCATACCCTTCAATGAATGAGCAGCTCTGAATATTTCATTGATTGTATCCATATTATCAGGTTCCTGCTCTAAGTCCAAAATCTGAGTATTCAGGTTCTGTAAATGCTCCTTTGTTTCATCAAGGAAAATTTCAAGATATTGACTTGTATCCATGCTACTTGACCCCCACATTCATTATTATTTCCTGGGCCACGTCATCCAAACTGACGACTTGATTCACTAATCCCGTAGCTGCTATACTTTTCGGCATTCCATAAACGGTAGAAGTTGCTTCATCCTGAGCAATGACGTGTACTTTTTTTGCGGTTTCCAAATTCACGATTCCCTTTGTCCCATCTGCTCCCATTCCCGTGAGTACTACACATACGACTTGAGAATAATTACTATTTTTCAAAGATTCATACATATAATTTGCGCAAGGCTTAACACCCTCTCTTGGTGGTTCATCAGAATAACTGATAACGGCTCTTCCACCCTTCATGGCAACATTCATGTGTCTGCCGCCCTGGGCAATATAGACTTTGCCGTTTTCTACCGGTTCTCCATCTACCGCTTCCTTCACTTCCAGTTTGCTTAGTGAATTCAAACGCTCTGCTAATGATTGGGTAAAGCCTTTCGGCATATGCTGAACTATCAGAACAGGTGCTGCCAGCTCCGCCGGAAGTCTTGGCACTACACTTTGTAATGCCTTTGGACCGCCTGTAGAACTCGCAATAGCCACAATCTTTTGTCCACCTACAGCCGGTTGGCTTCTTCTTACGATGTCGACAAGCTTTCTGGTACTCTCCTCCTGCTTCTGCTTTGGAATTAAGCTTTCCTTTTGGATATTCGTCTGACGGCTGGTAGTAACCGCCAGCAATATATCCAGGAATTTCGTTTTAAAATCATCACCCTTAAGGTAACTTAGATTCGCCGGTTTTTCTATAAAATCAATGGCTCCAAGTTCCAGTGCCTCAATAGTAACAGAAGCTCCCTCCCTTGTATCTGTACTTGCCATCATGATTCTTGCACGAATCTTATCCTTTTGCAGCATTCGTAAGAGTTGAATTCCATTTAGCTTTGGCATATTTACATCCAATACAACACCATCGTATTGATTTGTTTTTAATAATTCGTATGCCTTCTCTCCATCAAACGCCAAGTCAACAACCTGGAATCGTTCATCTGAATTGATTATATCACACATAAGTCTTCTCATGAGTGCAGAGTCATCAACTATCAATATTTTTTTCTTACTTCTTACGAATGTAGAGTTAATTGTCATACTTTTTTCATCTACCTTTTTCCATTTTTTCTATTTTTGCGTTCTTCATCAAAAATATATTTGATAATTTCTTCGCGTGTCGTGTTATCCATGTATAGGAATTTTACACGATTTTCATATTCATTCTGACGTTTTTCAATTTCTTTAGAACTGATCACTTTTGCAGCTAAACGAAACTCTTTTTCCTGGTCATTGATTGAAAGCCTGAATCTAAGATATAGTACATTTCCTTCCGTAAAGGACTTTCTTGATACAAACCGAAGCCCTCCACCACTAATATCGACAATCACACCACGCTCCATATCATTCTCAGCCACAAGATAACCAAGCTTTTTTCCAAATGCATCTGATTCTGCCTTATTAAGCTCCCTGGTCATCATTTCAACAATACAATTAAATCGATAATATTCTCTTCTCTGGAACTTATGCAGATTTGTTATCATCTCTGATACTAATACATATGTATTATTGATTTTCTGTCGATCAACAATTCTGATATTTGCATTATACATGCCTCCATGTGAGAAGAAACAAACCTCATACTCCGACTCTGTTGGAAGCAGAACCAGTTTTGTTTTCTCCATTGGCATGACAATTTCTATTTTTCCATCATCAAGTACATCATAAACTGTAGTTTTATACAGCTTGACTTCTTCTGCAGCATCTGTTGAATTATCTTCCTGTATAGCTTTCATCTCAAGCTTATCGCCCGGCGAAATGAATTTTTCAATCATAGAAGCCTCCTGCTCTATTTTTTTTGCTAAGACACTCATTTTATCCTCTCCTTATCCCATTTTCTTATTTCCGGCAACAATGTGTGAGAAAAAGGCTGCCATTCCACGTTTGGAAAGGGATTTGTCATATTCCTTGTCCATCAGTGTATATGCCATTCTCTCAAATGCCTTAGCTGACTTAGAATTCGGACTTTGCATACTTACAGGCATTTGCTGCATCACCGCATTCTCAAGATGAGAGTCCTGTGGTATTGCTCCAAGATAGGAAACAGGAAGCTTCAGATATCTGCTTACTACAGAATTCAGCTTATTGTACATAACTTCTCCTTCCTCGATAGAACCCACCTTATTTGCAATGACTTTAATCTTGGAATCTTCTCTGGAAAATCTTGGATGGCTATTCAATGCTTTCAGCAAGGAATAGGAATCCGTAATTGATGTCGGCTCCGGTGTTGCCACTACAAGAATCTCTCCACTTGCAACAAGAAAATCAAGTACTGCATCTGAGATTCCGGCTCCGGTGTCTATAATAATAATATCGGCAATGGCGTCTAGTCTCGCAAGATTCTGAATAATATAATTCAGATAATCGCGGCTTAAATTAGATAATCCTGTAATTCCGGAACCTCCTGAGATGAAGCCGATATCCATAGGTCCCCATGTAATGATGTCTGTGATGCTCTTTCCCTGATAAATCAAATCACATAAATTATGCTTAGGCACTGTTCCAAACATAATCTCTATATTTGCCAGTCCAAAATCAGCATCCAGTATAATAACTCTTTGCCCCATTTTCTTAAACTGACAAGCCAGATTAATCGAGGTATTGGATTTTCCAACACCACCCTTACCACTGGTAACAGTTATCACTCTTGCAAGTGGTCTCGGCATTGGATTCATTTTAATGACATTTCGTAATTGTTCTGCCTGATCCATATAAATACACCCCTTTCCCATTTATTTTCTTCCACCAAGAAGCTGCTTTACCGTTGCTTGTGGATTAAAGTATTCTATATCATCGGGAACATTCTGACCGCATGTAACATAAGATAAGGAAGCACCCGTATACATCTTCAGATTATAAATGTTACCTAATGTTGATGTCTCATCAAGTTTTGTAAAAATGAGCTTATAATCAGCAATCTCCTTATAAGTATCAGCAATTTTCATTAAATCCCTATACTTCGTAGAAGCAGACAATACCAGAAATACTTCTTTTCTGGCAGTTGTTTCTACAGAATTAATCAGTTCACTCATGCCCTCCCTTTGTGCCTCATTGTTTGGTGAATGTCCTGTTGTATCTACAAGGATGTAATCATATTCCTTAAAGTCATTAATTGCATTTGTTATTTCCTGTGCTGTATAAACAACCCTGAATGGTACCTCCAGAATATTTGCGTAGGTTCTAAGCTGTTCAGCCGCCGCTATTCTATAAGTATCTGCTGTTAAAAGTGCAACCTTTTTCTTTTGTTCTACTCTGAAAGAGGATGCTATCTTAGCTATGGTAGTTGTCTTTCCAACGCCGGTTGGTCCTACGAAAAAGAGTACCTTTGGCCCCTTCTCCTCTTCCTCTATCATATATGGTTTTCCAAGCTTCAGAATCATTCTCTGATAAATGTCTGAAAGCATATAATCCATGGTCACATCCTGTTTGCAGTTCTTTTCTATTTCATCAATAATTTCATTTGCATATTTTTCATTTACTTCATTATCAATCATCTTATTATACAGAAGCCTAAGGAAATTTACTCTTGTCCGGTTCTCTTCTTCCTTTTTCTGTGCCTCCAGTGCAGCTTCCTTTTCTGCTTCTTCGGCAGCTGCCTTCTCTTCCTGTTGTGACAGTTGCTTCTCCAGGAGATTTTGCAGATTATCAAGCTTTTCCTCCAGTATTCTACCCTTAGAACTTTCAGAATCTTCTACCGTTTTTCTGCTTTCAGACTGTTTGGAAGAGGTTTCCACCTTGTCTGTTACCGTTTTTTTCATTGCCTGTGGAAAGGCAGCCAGTACATCTGCTACCGTCTCTCCCATAGCTCTTGCATCCTCCATGACATTTTCTGTTCCCTGCCCTGACGCAAGCTTTGCAGGTTGCTTCATCGGTATGATTTTTCCGGCACTAAGGCTTACGGATACCCCATTTTCTACTTCCTTTTCCCTGGGAACCTTATTGGAAGATATTCCGTATTTCTCACTTTCTTCTTCCTTTGCTACGGTTACTTCAACTCTTGTTCCCTTGAAGATGCCAAGCAATCCCTTTGCTTTTACTATTTTGACATTCATTTCTACAATGCCTTCGCCAAGCTCCTTCTTTGCGCACTCCAGTGCTTCTTCTTTTGTTTTTCCTTGAAATTTATTAATTGTCATTATGCTGTCACCATTCCTACAGATTGAAGTTCTACATCTGATTCAACCTCGTTATATGAAACTACTATTAAATCCTTAAAATAGTCCTCCGTTAATTTTTTAAAATACATTCTCACAATTGGTGAGGTAATAATTATAGCACTCTTTCCCAAACTCTCCAATTTTTGTATTTCAGTCTCTACTGAATTCATAATTGCCTTGGTTTTTTCTGGATCAAGTGTTAAATACGCCCCCTGTTCAGTCTGCTTTACAGATGACATTATCTCCTGCTCAACCTTTGGATCTAACGTCACAACACTAGTCGTCTCGTTTGACGGAAAATATTTAGTGGAAATAGCTCTTTTGAGTGCCTGTCTTGTATACTCAGTAAGTACATCCGTATCCCTTGTTGTCTGCGCATGATCTGCAAGTGTTTCAAAAATAGTAAGCAAATCTCTGATAGATATACCCTCACGTAGTAAATTCTGTAATACTTTCTGGACTTCTCCAAGACCAAGCAACTTCGGAACAAGTTCATCCACTAAAACAGGATTAGATTCTTTGAGATTATTTACAAGATTCTGTACATCCTGCCGTGTAAGAAGTTCATCAATATGACTTCTAATTATTTCTGTTAAATGAGTTGCAATAATCGACGGTGGATCAACTACAGTATATCCCAAACTTTCAGCTCTTTCGCGCTGACTCTCTGTAATCCATATTGCCGGTAAATGGAAAGACGGTTCAAAAGTAGGAATTCCTGTAATTTCTTCTTCAACAAAGCCTGGATTCATTGCCATATAATGATCAAACAATATCTCTCCTTCTGTAACCTGAATTCCTTTTATTTTTATTATATACTGATTTGGATTAAGCTGAATGTTATCACGCAATCTTATTATCGGAACAACAGTACCAAGCTCAAGTGCAATCTGTCTTCTGATCATTACGACTCTGTCAAGTAAATCTCCGCCCTGATTAACATCTGCAAGAGGAATTATTCCATATCCAAACTCTAATTCTATAGGATCAACCTGAAGCAGTGAAACAACATTTTCTGGTTTTCTTATCTCTTCAGCTTCAGTCTCGGCTGATTGAACTTCCTCTTCAATCTTCTCTTCACCTATACTGTTACTGATACTTTTTCCTGTAATAAAAAATATAGCTCCCAAGCCCAAAAACAACCACCATTCAGCTCTAAGCGGCGTTGCTAATCCAAGAAAAACGATTACAGCTCCAACTATATACATAACACGCGGAATTCCAAATAGCTGTCTTACCAAAACTCCGCTAAAATCAGCTTCATTCGACCCCTTTGTTACAAGTATACCAGTAGATAACGAAATAACAAGTGATGGAATCTGAGAAACAAGACCATCTCCAATAGTAAGAATTCCATATTGCTGAACCGCAGCACCAAAATCGAGCCCCTGATAGATTACCCCCATAGCAGTTCCACCGATAAGATTTATAAATGTAATAATAAGACCTGCCGTAGCATCTCCCTTTACATACTTTGTAGCACCATCCATTGCTCCAAAGAAGCTTGACTCCTGCTGTATTTTATCTCTTCGCTCTTTTGCCTCTTTATCCGTGATGGCACCAGTATTAAGATCAGCATCAATAGCCATCTGTTTTCCTGGCATAGCATCAAGTGTAAATCTTGCTGTTACTTCAGCTACTCGTTCAGAACCTTTGTTGATTACCAAAAACTGTATAAGTACTAATACAATAAATACAATTGCTCCAATTACAAGATTACCACCACCAACAAATTGTCCAAAGGTATTAACAACAACGCCTGGATTACCTTCTATCAATATCAGTCTTGTAGAAGATACATTAAGGGATATTCGAAATATAGTGGTGAATAATAAGAGTGTCGGAAAAAAGGACATATCCAGCACTTCTTTGACAAATAAAACATTAAACAAAATAGCAAGTGCTATTGAAATATTTATTGCCAGCATCATATCTAACAGGGTAGAGTTAATTGGAATAATAAAGAAAATTATGGCGCATAATAAGTATAAACCAACACCAATATCTGATTTTTTGATCATTCCAATTCCTCCTTCCTATTAATTATTTGCCTGATATACAGCTGCCAGCACTTCCGCAACTGACTGATATAACTCTGGCGGTATCTCTGCTCCAATTTCCACATTACTAAACAACATACGCGCTAAAGGTTTATTTTCTACAATACTTACATTATTTTCTTTAGCAACTTCTTTAATTTTCTGTGCAACAAAATCTTCACCTTTAGCAAGTACAACAGGTGCTTTGCTGACCTCCGCATCATATTTAAGTGCTACAGCAATATGAGTCGGGTTAGTGATTACAACATCAGCTTTTGGTACATCCTGCATCATACGTCTCTGAGATGCTTCTCTCATTCGAGCTCTCTGACGACCTTTTATCTGTGGATCACCTTCTGTATTCTTATATTCATCCTTAACCTCTTGTTTTGTCATTTTCATATCTTCATTGAATTTATGTTTCTGATATACAAAATCAGCAATTCCTACTATGAGATACACGAGACTAATCTTTAGGCCAGTATCAATTATTATATTTCCCACAAGTGTCAAAGCCTGCTTAAGAGGTATTTCGTATAAAATAAACATATCGCTAGCATGATCTTTTACAGATGTATATGCAACGAATGCAATCAGACTTATTTTTACAATAGACTTTACCAGTTCAAACAACGATTGCTTTGATAATATTCTTTTAAATCCATTAATAGGATTAAATTTATCAAACTTCGGTTGAATAGTCTTACCAGAAACCTTCCACCCAACCTGTATAACATTTATCAAAAATGTAATCAAAACACCAAAAATAAAAAACGGCAGAACTATAAGCAACCACTGAATAATAATTTTAACCATGTACGCCGAGATAGCAATTGAAGATATTCCTGCCCTGTTAACCTGTACAAATTCAGCCATACCTGAATATACAGATGTGATTACTGTTATGATCTTTTCTCCAACATATGAAACAAAAAATTTCAAAACAAGAAACAGTACAATTAAATTAAACGACGATGTAATCTCCTGACTTTTTGCAACCTTGCCCTCTTCTCTTGCTTCTTTTAACTTTTTATCTGTTGCTGGTTCAGTTTTTTCTCCGCCTTCTCCATCCTTTGCAAAGAACTGGAGATTATATTTCAACAAATATTCTATTTCTGTATTCTTATCAATATAACCCTTCAATGAACCCTACCACCGTAGTCCTTATCTCGTCAAAAATGAATTCAGCAATTTCCGGCAAAAGAAATACTGTTAAAAACATAACAACAAGACCTGTAATAATCTTTAACTCCATTCCAATTGAAAACATATTCATCTGCGGTGCAACCTTTGCCATAATGCCTAATATACAATTAAGTATCATAATCACCGCAAAAAATGGTAGAAATATTCTAAATCCAATCACAAATGAATCTGTAATATATTTAGTCATAGCTGCAAGCAATCCATCCCAGTCAAAAACTGCCCCTCCAATAGGGATAACAGAAAACGAGTCACAGACAGCACGCAGAATATATGAATGCATATCTGAAATAAGCAACAATAATAAAACCAAATAATAATAAAAATTACCACTGATTGTAGACTCAGTACCCATGGCCGGATTAAATTCAGTTGCCATCGATAAACCTATGTCCATATCAATAATATTACCCGCAAATAAAATAATGGAATTACAGATATACGCCGCAAAACCAATCAGCATCCCCGTAATTCCCTCACTCAATACAATAACCGCATATCCAACAACTGACTCATATTCAAGTGTTGGACGCTCAATCATACCATACATAAATATAGACACAAAAAAAGATAAACCTATCTTAATCTGGTTTGGAACACCTCTCTCCCCAAAAATTGGAGCTGCAACAACAAAAGAAGCTATACGCACCAATATCAACAAAAAATATTCAAAATTACTAAGTGAAAAAGTAAAATTGATCATACATTAACCCATGCTTATATAATAACTAAAATTTGACCACAAATCTATCATAAACCCTGATATATTGTCCAATATCCAGGAACCGCATATCATAAGCGTTACAAATACAATTAATACTTTTGGAACAAAAGTAAGCGTTTGTTCCTGAATAGATGTAACCGTCTGAAATATACTAATAATCAGTCCCACGATTAAAGATACTAATAGAAGTGGTGCTGAAGAAATAATCATTGTATAAATAGCATCGCGAGCAATATCAACAACTGCTTCCTGAGTAATCATATAAACTCTCCTTATAGAAACGTTTTTACCAGGTTTCCGATTATCAAATCCCATCCATCTGCTAAAATAAACAATAAGACCTTGAATGGTATCGATATAGTTGTCGGTGGCAGCATCATCATACCCATTGACATAAGCACCGACGCAACCACCATATCTATGACAATAAATGGTATATATATTAAGAATCCTAAAATAAACGCAGTTCTAAGTTCACTTAATATAAAAGCCGGAACAAGAGTCATAAATGGCACATCCTCATAGCTTTCATATTTTTCATCAGACATACTGACAAACAGTGCCAAATCCTTGGTCTGAGTCTGACCATACATGAATTCCCTAAGAGGCTCCTCTGCTTTTTCTATAAACTGCTCTGTATTTATTTTTCCTTCATCCAAAGGCTTAATTGCTTCTGTATTTATCTGTTGAAAAGTTGGCCACATAATAAAGCCGGTCAAAAACAAGGCTAATCCTACAAGTACCTGATTAGGTGGTGTAGATTGGGTTCCAATAGCAGTTCTAACAAAATGGAGAACAATTATTATTCTCGTATACGATGTCATCAATATCAAAATAGATGGTGCTAAAGTTAGAACCGTTAGAACTAAAAGCATTCTAACTGGTGTTGATATAGAGCCTGAATCATTATTATATTGTATGGAAATCCCATTAGTTCCATCAGCATCTGTAGTAACACCTTTAGCCCCATCTGACAGCTTCATATCATCTGCTTTATCAGTAATCTCTTCAGGAGAAACATCAGATGCATATATTGTCGCAGGACTACACATACAGAGTGATATCACAAAAAAAATAATATAATAAATCTTTTTCAATTTACTCATCATTCTTCCTATTCTGTGGCATTTTATCTCTAAATTTGTTTAATATCTGTTGGAAACTTTCCTGACCATTTCCCATACTATCTTCCTCAAAAGAAAAATCTGTAAGCTCATCTCTACTCAGTCTTGTAAGCATATGTACCTCATCTTTTCCAATCGAAACAACCAGATAAACAGTTCCCACCTCCACAATACTAATATATTTATTGCTTCCAACACTTATTGTTTCAATCACCTTTAGATTCTTATTAGAAAATTTTTTCTTTTGAAGATTTCCCATCCAATATGTCGTGACATATGTAAGAACAAGAACGAGAACAAAAATCAAAAGAACACTAATAAGCTTAAAAAAACTATCTAAAGAACTCGAAAGTAATAAGTTCATAATTACACCTCAATAACTATTGCTGCGGTTGTACATTAGAATTCACAATCTCTGTAATTCTAACACCAAAACTTTCCTCAATTACAACAACTTCTCCCTTTGCAACATACTTGCCATTTACAAGTACATCTATTGGCTCACCTGCAATCTTGTTCAACTCAATAATTTTTCCCGGTGCGAAATCAAGAATCTCTGAAATAGATTTAGATGTTCTTCCCAATTCAACTGTAACCTCAAGTGGAACATCCATAATCAAATTAATATTCTCAGGCTGATATGAACCAACAGGTGTACCACCAAATGCTGAAAACTGTGCTGGTTGTACATTAACCGGTTGCCCCATCATCGGTTGCCCCATCATCGGCTGTCCCATCATTGGTTGCCCCATCATCGGCTGTCCCATCATTGGTTGCCCCATCATCGGCTGTCCCATCATTGGTTGCCCCTGTTCTGCTGACTGAGTAGGCATAGCGGCTGGTGATGGGTCAGGTGTTGAAGTGGCTGCCGGTGTTGGTGCCTCTTCTTTTACACTACTATTATCTAATTCCATATTTCTAGTAACCCCTTCACACATCTCTCTTGCAAAAGAGAATGGATAAAGTTGCATAATCTCACTGTCAACCAAATCACCGATTTCCATTCTAAAAGAAATCTTGACAAATTTTTCTGACAAAAAGTTATCAATCTGAGCCTCATCAACATTCTCTTTCAAATCAACAATATCAGCCTGTGGTGGACTAATATCTATTGTCTTATTGAGCATAGAAGATAACGAAGTCGCTGATGACCCCATCATCTGGTTCATAGCTTCACTAATCGCACTAAGATGCAATTCACTTAACTCTTCGTCTGTATTTGAACCATCACCACCCATCATAAGGTCAGTGATAATTTTAACATCATTCTCTTTTAAGACTAACAAATTACTTCCATCAAGACCAACTGTATAAGCTATCTTGATAAAAACACATGGTCTTTCATATTCGGCCACTAAATCATCCCATGTACTAAACGATACGACAGGTGTAGAAATCTCTACCTTTCGGTTAACCAGAGAAAACAAAGTTGTAGCCGCTGTTCCCATACTTATATTTGCAATTTCACCAATTGCATCTTTTTCTGAATCAGAAAGCAATTCTCCACCTTCAACATCTGCGGAACTGCTACCTGGATCATTGAGTAGCGCATTAATTTCTTCCTGCGATAACACTCCATCCATACTCTATTGCTCCTCTCTAATCACAGAAGTTATCCTTACTGCATATTTATCATCAGACGAACCTGGTAATGCTGTAAATTTACGTATATTTCCAACATATATATCCAGTTCATCCTCTACTTCTCTATCTAATCTAATTATATCTCCCAGCTGTAATGAAGCAAAGTCATTAACAGATATAACACTTTTTCCTAATATAGCCTTGACCGGCACATTGGCTCTCTTTATCAGGCTTTCTATCGTTTCTGCATAATCAGTTGAATCGTGACTTTGAATATTAGCATACCAATATCGGGTATTTAATTTATCAATAACATCTTCCACTGTAATATATGGGAGACAGATATTCATCAAGCCTTCCACGTCACCAATTTTGATGTTCATTGTCACAATAGCAATCATCTCACTTGGCGAAATAATCTGTGCATACTGTGAATTTGTCTCTATTCTTTCCAAATGCGGATATATATCAACAACATTTTCCCATGGTTCTTTAAGCAAATTCACACATACAACCAAAATCTTCTCGATGATCAGCAACTCTATTTCAGAGAACTCTCTTACTTTTTCTAATGCATCACCACGACCACCTAACATCCTATCCACAATCGCATATCCTAAATTAGTCGCCATCTCAATAATTATGTTGCCCTGTAGTGGTGCAAAATTAATAATCCCAAGTAATACCGGATTAGATAACGCATTTGAAAATTCCTGATATGTAACTGCTTCCGAATTCATAACTTCAACCTGTACTGACTTTCGCAAATATACAGGAAGGTTTGTTGATATAAGTCGTCCATAATGTTCAAAGATAATCTCAAGAGTTCGAAGATGTTCTTTGGAAAACTTCGATGGACGAGCAAAGTCGTAATCTTTGACCTGCTTTTCATTATTTTCTTTTATTTCCTCTACATCCAATTCACCACTACTTAATGCATTAAGCAGATTGTCTATCTCACTTTGAGATAAAACGTCACCCATCTAGTTCTCACCACCTAGTAATCAAAATAAAAAATATAAATCATTCAGAAATTATTGAGTCATAACATCTGAAAAATTAACGCTAACTATAAAATCTCCACCAAACATGTTCTGAAATTCTTTCAAAATCTCATTATACATAGCATCTCTGTCTTTTTCAAACTCATCCATTGTATATTTATGAACAATATCTGTGATACTACTTTTAATTATTGAATCCTTCTCAGCTATACTTTCTCCATACGTCTTAAAGTTTTCGCTCTCAGTATTCATTGATAATGATATAGTTGCAACAAGAAAATGCTGTTTATTATCATCTCCATTTGCAAAACTCATTGTCATCTTCTCACCACCATTGACAGTATACGCTTTAATTTTGTCGATGGAAGTATTTGATAATCCTGTTGCGACACCACTGTTTAATTCTAAATCAACAGCATTACACACATCTTCAATCATCTTATTTGCCTTTTTTGTCTCAGGCAGAACTGTAAACATCAGTAATGCTGTAAGAACAAAATTTGCAAATACCAATGCCAAAATAATTACAGACATCAAATTTTTCTTCATATCATATACCTCTCATTTATTCCAAGTCTGAACTATAAGAATTATATATTTTAATTTCCACCCTTCGATTGCGGGCTCGTCCCTGTTCTGTCGAATTATCTGCAACAGGAACATAATCACCTCGTCCGGAAGATTTGATATACGCCGGATTAAGCTTTGTATTCTTCCTGTTTCTGATATAATCAGCTACACTTAATGCTCTATACATAGACAAAACATTGTTATCTTCATACTTACCATGTGATGATATCGGAACATTATCTGTATGTCCCTCTATTTCAATAATATTTGCATCATAATTCTCTAATATATTAGCCACTTTATCAACTATAGGATAGGCATCTGAAACAAGCTCTGCCTTACCGGAAGGAAATAATATAGCTCCGTTTAAACTAAGCTGTACATATTGTGAATTAAACTCCACATCGACTATCTCAGATAGTCCGGACTGTGTAATCTGCATTTCAATCTGTTCAGCCATTTTCTCTGATTCCGCTAGTGCCTCTGCTTCATAAGCTTCTTTAACAGAGCCCTCACCTTCTGTCTGATTTGGATTCTTGGAATTTGCCAAATCATTATAATAGCTGTCCAGGAATTCTAATTGGCTCACTCCTGCGGAAACCAAATCACCATCACCTATACTAGAACCTCCTGCCGGCAAAATACTTATGCTACTCTGAATTGATGCAATAACCATTTGAAACTTCTCAGCATCAACAGTAGACATTGAAAAAAGTAATACGAAGAAACATAACAGAAGATTCATCAAATCCGAGAACGTTGCTTGCCACGCAGGTGCTCCTTTCGGAGGGTCATCCTGTCTCTTCTTCGCCATTACTCTTCACCTCCCTCGGTCGAAACCGCATCTCTTGCTGAAGGTGCTAAGAATGATTTAAGCTTCTCTTCAATAACACGTGGATTTTCTCCCGCCTGTATTGACAGAAGACCTTCTATAGCAATTGTTTTTAAAGTAACCTCTGTAGCATTATTAGCTTTTAACTTATTTGCAAAAGGAGAACATAACCAGTTTGCAATAAGTGAACCATATAATGTAGTAAGCAAAGCAACAGCCATGTTTGGACCAATTGTTGAAGAATCCTCAAGGTTCTTTAACATATTAACAAGTCCAACAAGTGTACCAATCATTCCCCATGCAGGTCCCATTTCACCCCAGTATTCCCAGAATGTTATAACCTTTTTATGACGTTCCTCAAGACATACAAGATCTGTCTCCAAAATTCCCCTTACCAATTCTGGATCTGTACCATCTACTACAAGCATGATGCCCTTTTTCAAGAAATCGTCTTCTATACCATTCGCAGCTTCCTCAAGAGCAAGAAGACCTTCTTTACGACCAACATTCGCAAGATTAATTATTGTCTTAATTGTATCCCCAGGATCTTTTGCATTCTCTTTAAACGGTAAAGAAATTGACTTAAGTCCATTGATAAAATCAGACAATTTGTTACCGCCCATTACAGAACTAAGCGAACCACCAATTGTAATCAGAATTGATGGAACGTCTATGAAATTTCCCATGGCAGCAACTCCACCACTGGAGATGATACCAAAAACTACCATGACAGCACCTAAAAGTACTCCAACAAGTGACGCAATATCCAATTATATACACCTTCCATTTATTTATTTTGAGGTAAAAAGTCACAATAACCCCTTTAAATAATATTACTAGACTTTAAACGGCTTGTCTACTTCTTTTTGTCGAAAAAAGGAAAAATATAGACTTTTTTGTACCAAATATTGGGGAACAGCATACACCATTCCCCAATATATATCATAATACGTTATTTTTTTATCGTTTTAAATTAATAAGTTCTTCAAGCAATGTATCTGATGTAGTAATAACACGTGAATTTGCCTGGAATCCTCTTTGAGTAACAATCATATCTGTAAACTGAGATGACAAATCAACGTTCGACATTTCAAGCTCACCTGTAGAAATAGCACTTCCATCCGCAGAAATATCAACACCAATTCCGTCAAACTCTCCAGAGTTTAATGTTGTCTGATAACAATTGTTTCCAACCTTTTCAAGACCAGAAGCATTGGCAAACTGCGCAACTGAAATCTGGCATAACAAAACGGTATTACCATTATCATATGAACCATAAATACGACCATCATCACTTACAGTAATTCCTGAAAGAGCTCCAAGTTTTTTTCCTTTTCCATCACCCTGTGTATCACCTGCAAGCATTTTGATTGTCGATGTACCACCATTATTGTAATTAAGTGTAGCACTAAAATCAATTGAAATATTCTCAAAATTACTTACATTTCCATCTGCAGAAAAATGACCTGTTAACAATGAAGAAATATTAAGCATTGCAGTGTCATTATCTGCTGTTGAAGGGTCGTTAATAGATACAAACTGACCTTCATTTCTATCAAATACAATCTGATTGGCTTGAAACAGAGAATTACATGTTGCATTTGTAAGTGCTGCCAAGCCTTCAGCTGTAGTTGGAAAACCTGCAGCAGGATCAAGTCCGGCCGCTGCATAAATTGCATTTCTAGTTGCTTCAGGAAAAGAATTAAATGCATCCTGCGTAATATTTCCATCTCCATCCAACAAAATCGACTGACTGTCACTGTCTATAATATCAGTTAATTGAATAGAATATGCACCATCATTGTCAGCAATTTCCTTTAAAGCAAATTTAGCGGTATATGAATATCCAAGATCATCAAAAAAACCTAATGTAATAGTATATCCATCATCACTTGCTGCACCACGTTCATTCTTATCAAGTACACCTTTAACATAAGCTTTCGTTGTAGCTTCTGGTGGAGATGTCTGATTTTCAGGAGACATTACCTGCAATGAAGAAACCAAATCCCTCTTGATATCACCTGTAGCAGGATCAACCTGCCACCCCATAAGCGTATATCCTGTCGAGCTCATGCAAAGGTATCCATTCCCATCTACATAAAAGTCTCCAGCTCTTGTGAAATATGTATTCGCACCATCACTTACTATAAAGAAATTTGTAGACTGTTTATCCGTAAGCTTAAGATCAAATGGATTACCAGTAGTTTCTGCCGCTCCCGCTGATGTTATTGAAACAGTTGTAGAACCTGTTGTGACTCCAAGACCTATCTGTTTTGCGTTCACACCACCTGTACCAGCTGCTCCATTTCCAGCCGATGCACTTGCTGTTGTCTGATACATAATTTCACTGAAACGTACAGAAGATGCCTTAAACGCCTCAGTATTAACGTTAGCGATATTGTTACCGATAACGTCCATCTTTGTCTGATGTGTCTTTAAACCTGACACAGCAGAATACAATGATCTCATCATATTGTTTACCCTCCTATGATGGATGGGCGGTTTATTGTTTCATCTGTCAGTCAGAAACAATAGCTTCCATAAGGTCCAGCTACATAATTACCGCACCATCAATATTTGTAAAAACATTATTATTTGTTTCTTTTTTATCCATTGCCGTAACAACAGTATTATTTGGAACATTTACAATAAATGCCAAAGAATCAACCAGGACAAGCGATTCTTTTATACCTTTTTCGCTTGCAGCTTCTACACCGTTTTGCAATCTTTGATTCTGCTCAGCTGTCAATGAAATATTTCTCTCAGATAATCTCATTGATGCATGTTTGGAAAACTTAATTTCCTGTTTGGATTTAAGTATATCCTCAAAAGATAAATCTGATGTATTAGCCGAATTATTAACTGGTTTTTGATTTAAAATCTGATTATTAACCTGTTCAATTGATAAAAATTGCTTAGAAATAGGATTCATACTATCCCTCCGTGTTCCCTTCCGCCTCCACAAGCTCTGCAATCTTTGACTCATACCTTTCAAGAGTCTCTACGTCATCTTTACTTACAAAACCTTTTTGATAATCATCTAATCCGTCATATAATGCTCTAATCTGTTCCACAGCTGTCTTATACGAAGCTGTAATATCCTTAAGCTCTGGAAGATCTTTAAGCATCGAATTGATTGTTCTTGCCTGTACAACAGCTTCATAGTATGTATCATTTGCAACTGTATCAAGTGAAGACAAATTGTATAATTTATTTTCAATAGACAAATAAATCTCCCCTTCTTCATACATTACGTAGTCTACTTTTCCTGTTGTATATCCTGTTTCACTTTCAGGGTCTACAACTGCTACATTCTTGCCTACCAGCGAGTTAGCAACAGAAGACTCGTTCGCTGAAGCTGATTCTGTCAGACTGTCTTTCATTGACAAAGTTGCCTCTAATTGTGAAAAAGTTGCCATCTGAGCAACATAATCAGTATTTGTGGTTGGTTCGAGCGGATCCTGATACTGCATTTCTGCACATAGCAGATTCAGAAACTGATCATATCCCATTTGAGAACCACCTGTGTTTTCCTTTTTAGCAGATGAATCTGTATATTTTGCATTTATCTTTCCATCTACAACCGGTGCTGTAATCGCCATATATTACTCCTTTCCAATTAATTTATGCTGTCAAATCAACAGAATTCCCATTATCTTTCATCATTTGTGCTACAAGTGTTTCTTCCTCGCTCATAACACCTGAAATCTCATCAAGTGATGACAGATTAATATTTCTTCTGCGATTTGCACTTTCTTCTTGTCTGTTACCTTCCTGTTCTTCTCTTGAATGATCCTGTTCAAGATTTCTCTCGAATTCATGAGAAGCAATTGTAACTTCAACTGCATCAACTTTTACTCCGGCTTGATTTAAATTTTCTTTGAGCATTACAATCTGGGCTTCCAATGCCTCTTTAACAGCCTCATTTGTAACCATCATCTGGGCATTGACACTACCTTCTTTAGATGAAATATTCAAATAAATCTTTCCAAGATTTTCCGGATTTAATTGCATCTGCATCGTTGTAGTTTCACTGTCAACTAAAACTTTCGTTTTTTCAACAATTTGTTCTATTATTTCCATTGTATCAACAGATAAATATGTATCTATCGAATTTAATGTATCAATTTGATTTGTACTAATATTGGTGCTGGAATTTGTCACAATGGATTGTTCAATTGTTCTTTCAAATGCATTTATTTTTGTTGAATCCTTTTTATCTGATGAACTCTCCTCGAATACACCGCTTAAAGTATCGCCAAACTGTTCTTTGTTCTGTTTTGAATCATTCAAATTATTGTTTTGATTCTCGTTTACAAGACTCTGTTCGCTGTCCTCAGTTGTTTCAATTGCAACTGCTATATCATTCTCCATTTTATCGTCGGATATATTATCCTTCAAACCAAAAAAAGAATCAGCATTATCCGTACCATCTATATCACTGGCAATATTACTATCAATATTACTATCAATATTCATACCTTCTTGATTCAGTTCAGTATTAAATTCCATATCAGCTGCTGTATCCATCATTGATACAATATCCGCTAATTCATCCTGAGTCACATTCAACTCCTGCATAAGATTTTTTCCTACTAATGAAATGTCACTCAATAATTGTTGAAAATCTCCATCGAGAATTAATGTTGAAGAATCAGTCAAACCTTTTATCTCGACTGTAACATCTGCAAGATTCTGTGGATTAAGCAAATCAAAAGCACTGAGTCCTAAAACTTCCATTGCTTTCTCAACGTCTTCAGTTTCAACATTTAAATCCTCTGAAATATTTTCAACTATCTCTTTTTCGAACTTTTCTATTGTCTCTTTCGAAGAATCAATCTTTTCTTTTATAGGATTAGATGTATCTTCCTTAATATTTTTTCTGCCATCATACTTATAGCAGTCAGATGATATGTCTGTATTCTTTTCTGCGAATTTGTTATTTTCATTTTGATTTCTACCAGACGTCTGCGGCATAAAATCTGTAAACTGTTTATTTGTAGAAGCTGATGCATCCTTTTTAACTGTATTCATGCCAGAAACTGAAATATCAATCCCACCAGAGACAACATCTGCAATATTTGCTATTGTCATTATATACCTCTCTCCTCCTTTCTTTAATTATGGTTTCATCATCTGTGTAAGCTTAGCTGCTGTATCAGTATTCATTTTTCCTAATATCGA
>JAXELM010000006.1:0-7767 GCA_034100525.1 Agathobacter sp. | reverse complement strand
CATAGGCATAGTGACGTTCAAATAAAAAAACGGTCTCGACATAATAAGGCATAGCGATAATAGTGGAACAACAAGCATAAATATAGTATAAGTAGCAGAATGAATTTGAGCTTGTTTTTTCCAAAATAGATGAAGAAGCATAGTAAATATAAACATGAAGAGGCTTGAAAAAATCGAAATACTTGATAAAGCAAGTTCATCAATAGTGCCATCGGAAATCTCGGTTAAATAAAAAAAACATATAAGATAATACGATAATTCTTCAAAAATATACGAAAGTATTGAATAGCTTAAAGTTACCACTATTCGGGTTTTGATATTGGAAATGAAGAAAAAGGATAGGAAGAAAGTTAATAGTATCGATAGTATAGATCTTATTAAGGTGACGTATATTGTAGTATTTCTGGAAAAACCATATGTTATAGCATAATAAATGATAAAGCTAATAGTGTATATGGGAATTGTAATATAAAATGCAATACGATTATTTTTTTTATCAAATAAAGTTTGAAAAAAGATGTAAAGTGATGCACTAATGAAAAATGCATCCAGTATATTTAGAATAATTTCCATGCTAATTCCTCAATTCATTATTTTTATTATATGTTTTGTAAAGACTTTTTGAATGTCTTTCATGCGTCGTCTGCTTATTGGTAGTTCTGTACCATTCTTTAATAGAATTCTAGTCGAATTAAGAGATTGAATCTGATTAGTATTGACAAGAATTCCTCTGGTTGGTGATATAAAACCGTGGGAGAGAAGGTTTGGTTCTATTTGTGAAAATGTGCCTTTTGCTATATAATCACGGTCAGATAATTGGTATCTGAGACGTGATTTCTGACCCTTTACAGTAGAAATAGACAATATATCATTTAAGTATACAAAGTGTTTTTCGTTATCATCATCAATAAGTATTATGGTGTGCAGATTCCGATTTATTTTCTGAATAATATTTGTAAATAAGTTATGGATTGTGTCATAAGTTATTGGTTTACTAAGAAATTGAAAAGGTTGTACTTCAAAGCTGTCCTGCATGTATTCAGGATATGATGTAGTAAAGATGATGAATAAATCATCATCTACTTGTCTTAGTTGTCTGGCTAGTTCCATGCCATTCATATCAGGCATCTCAATATCCAATAAAACTACATCGTATCGTGTTTCTTTATTATGTGCTAATAAATCAGAGGCTGCGCAGAAATTTTCTACAATAAGATTGTTATCTGATTGAATATTAAATTGTGTGATATAATTTTGCAGTGTTTTAATATCTTCAATCTCATCATCGCATATCGCTATTTTCAGATTCATGATTTTAAACTCCTCATTTTAGAATAATAACCTATATATAAGCTTAATGTACATATTATAAGGCAAATATTTATAGAACATACTTCTCTAATATAGTTTAGCAGAAATATAGTAATTGTAATAATAGTAATTATTATAAATGAAATAAACAGTCTTTTTCTAAGGTTTTTTCTGTTTTCATATGTAAAATGTTTGTTTTCACTCTCTACAGGCGAAATCAAAAAGATAAGTCCCCATGTTGATATATATATAATTATTTGTAATAATGTCGAATCTACATCTACGATGTTGGATATGAAAAGGTATGAAAAGAATACAGAATAAGATAATATGTTACAACGAATTCGTGTCTTTGCATGATATCCACCAGAAAATGTGCGAATTGGAGCAGTTATTAAAATAAATATTAATGTTATAATAAGTTGTTTTGCAATTGCTCCAATTAAAATAAGAGACAAATCATAAAAAACTGAACCGAATATATAGTCGAATAAAAAGGCATATATTTCAGTATCACTTTCACTTATAATTTTTTTATTTGTATATTTTTGGGACAAATAGGTGCCTAAAGATATCATGGTGTCCTCCTTAGTTTGTTATTAATTTTAGAAATTATAAATCAAAGATTAATCCCTATAATTGAAATGGAATGAATGGTCGAAAAATAAGAATGAACGGAAATTGAAATGACCACTCGGATGCAAATTTCGACCACTTATTCCAATATAAGGTAAAAATTGTATAAAAATGATAAAGTATTTCTGTCAGCTGATGAATACAAAAGATGGAGGAAAATGTGATGAAAAAGCATAAAAATGACGAGATATTTGGAGAACTGTTATGTAGATTGGCAGAAAAAATAGCTCCTACGACATCAGAAATATGTAGATACCAATTTTATCAACCTAAGGAGCCAGAAGGTTTTAAGGCGTTTATTGAAAGAAAGAGAATAGAAGGAACTCTCGGGAACTAAAAGTCTTATGTTTGCTGACATAGAGATTTCGAGAGATTATTTTTAGAAGTGCGGAGGAATATTTATGAGAATCAAAAAAATATTAGATTTTAAAAAGAGTTGTGTTGCAATTGCTTGCACATTATCATTAACGGTCGCAATGGGAATTTCGTGTTTTGCATCAACTAGTACCACCTTTAAGGTTAATAATGTAAGTATAACTGGAAAAATAAGTTATACAGATACAAATGACTATAATCCTTTGGCAAAAGATTCTGTTACAGCAAAAACAAGTGCTAAAGCTAGTATGGACAGCATAAGTGCTACGGCCACTATTTATTATGCAGAAGGTTCAACAATAAAGACTGTAAAGGAAACAGCGAATAATACAAATTGCACTAGTTGCTCTGTTACAGCGAAATCTTCATCTATAGGTATTGGCTTTAGAGGTGTTGGAAATCATGGTGCATCTCATAATGGTAATAGTGGTTCTGGAACTACTGGAGTTAATTGGTAATTTGACATTTGTTTTTATTTAATATAATTATACTGTTACATGATATGTGGCAGTATAATTATATTATTCAGTACGGAGAAATGATATGAATCACATAATTAAACTATTAAGGATATCATTGAAAAATATAGGTCAAAATAAAGTTCATAATATAATATTAATTATATTTGTAATGAGTGCTGTGTTTTTTATGAATATTTCTTTGTCGTCATTTCGTCACTGTATGTATCAAAATACTCTTGTGCAATCTTCAGGATTATATGATTCTTATATGTATGCCGGAATCCCATCAAAACAAACATATTATAATGACAGTGGCGAAGATATGTTTCTTGCAGCAGACAATTATGTTCGCAAAGTATTGGATGAGATAGAAAGAGATGGAGATATAAGTGATTATTTTCACATTTGTGAAACGAATACAGTGATTGATGGGAATCAGAATAAGGAAGTAAAACTCTTTTTTGCGAGATATGATTTGTTAAAAGATTTATCATTTCCTATGGCAAAAGGGAAATGGTTTAATGAATATTTTATTGAAGATTTACGAGATAACCCTACACCGATAGTTATAGGATATAACTTAAAGTCAATGTATCATATTGGAGAAATTGTTAGTTTAGATGGATTTGATGAGAGATTTATAGTTACAGGAATTTTAAAGCCAAACACATTGTTCCTCCATTCTGGTGTTGGTGGAAGTGGTATAGATCTTAATTCGGTCATGCAATTGTCAGATGATATGATAATCATAGCAAAAGAGTCAAATAAATATCAAGGGTCCTTGATCATAAAGCTATCTGATGATAAACGAGATATTTCGGAACAAAATGTATTAAAAGGAATTGCAGATGTTGTAGATACCTTCTCATTCCAATATTTGGCCAATCAAGCTTATCAGTCCAATTTATTTGAAATACAAATGCAAACAACATTGTCAATACTTGCATTGCTTATTTGTATTGTCGGAATGAAATGTGGTAATTTGTTGTCTTTTGTTAAAGGGAAAAGAAGGTTAGCTGTTTATTTCCTTTGTGGGATGGACAAACGTACTAGTATTTTAGTTGTTTTGCTTGAAGGTATATTAAAGCTTTATGTTCCAGCGGTGATAGGTTTTAATTTGTTTTACAGTTATTGCAGGAAGCAATTATTCGATGGTCTCTATGTTGATTTTATGAATGCATTTTTTACGGTGGTGATTATTACTTTTATTTTTGTAGGAACATTGATAAGAACCTTACAAATTTCAAAAAAGAATGAAGAATTAAAAATTTTACAAGGTTAAATTGGGAGATAAAGAATATGGTTTGGTATGTAGCAGTAAAAGATATTATAAACTTTTATAGAACGGAAAAGCATGTTTTTATCTGGCTAATCATTAGCATGATAGTTTGTTCCTTCGTTATAAATTATTCATACGCATTTGCTAGATACAGAGGGAATTTATATGATGAAAATATGGGAGAAAATCTTCCTGTCTATAAAATTTTCAGTTCAGATAATATTGATTTTTCTACTCTTGAAAATATATTTTCAGATTTTGAAAATGAAAATATTTCCGATGTAACTGCAGTAAGTTGTATGACAAATACAAAGAATGGTATTAGAATTGTAGGTTCAACAGAACTGTCACCAAATAATTTCAAATTGACAGGAGCATGGGTTGAGGGATATGCATCAAAGATTGATTCTGAACAGCAGAATACATGTATTGTAAATGAAAGCTTGTTATCCTACGATGGACGACTAAAAATGACAGGGGAGACGTATTCTATTGATGGAGAAGACTTTGTGATAGGCGGTGTGTATGAATCTTTGAATAACACTGCAGACTTGGTGATTTTTCTTGATAAATTTAAGGAAAAATATAAATGCTTTGACGAGATTTGGATTACCTTTGAAGAACAACTAAACTCAGAACAACAACAAAGGATGGAATCCGTTATAAAAAAATATATTGAACACGGAAATATAGTGTTTCCTGAAAAAACAAGTGAAACGGCGCAAATGATTACATTATCCAACCAGATGCAATATAGTATATTCATTGTTTTGCTGGTTACATTTTTAGCATCTATTATTCAGTATTGGTATGATGTGAACATATCAACATATACCGTATATTGGATTACAGGCGCATCAATTAAAAACATTTTATGTGTGGTTTTAGGTGAAACATTTATTTTATGCACAAGTAGCTATATTATTGGCTTGTTATTAAATGCAATATCTCGCCAAATTGTTACAAAAAATGCACCACTTACTGTTAATGACGTTGTATTAGGCTTTAGTGTATTTTTTGGAACAATGTTAGTGTTTGGCATAATTAATATGATTCGTATCTGCCGAACATTTTCTGTTAATAATATACGGAGGGAATAATAATGGGCATTTTACAACTTCACAATATAACAAAAATCTATAATGATGGAAAATCCAATGCAGTAACTGCACTAAATGAAATTGAACTGATTATAGAACAGGGTGAATTTCTTGCAATTGTTGGAAAGTCTGGTAGTGGAAAATCGACGCTATTACATATTTTAGGTGGATTAGACACACCTACTTCTGGAGATGTAATTTATAATGGGGAAATGATGAACTATACAAATATAAATCGTTTAGCTTCTTACAGAAATAGTAAAGTAGGTTTTGTATTACAGGATTTTGGTTTGTTATCGCGAGAAACGGTAATTGAAAACGTTTGTGTGCCTTTACTTTTCTCAGATTGTCCCATTACTAAAATGAAACGAAAATCTTTAGATGAGTTAAAGCTCGTTGGCATAGATGATTTAGCAAAACGGAAAGTTACACAACTTTCTGGCGGTCAAAAACAGCGTGTTGCTATTGCAAGGGCGTTAGTCAATAATCCTGACATCATATTGGCAGATGAGCCAACGGGAGCATTGGATTCTAAAACTTCGTATGAAATTATTTCATTACTAGAAGAATTAAACAAACAAGGAAAGACAGTTGTTATTGTTACGCATGATTTGTCCATAGCTAAAAGATGTGGCAGGGTAATTGAGATTGTTGATGGAAAAATTTAAGAAAATATAACAACTAGTTGACACTAATAAAAGGACTAAATTATAATGAGCTTACGGATTCCTCTGAATCACACAAGGAGGAATTTATGTGGGGAAAAGAAGAAAAACATTACAAGAATTAACATTCAAAGACAACTTTATGTTTGCAGCAGTCATGCTGGACGAGGAGAATGCAAAAGGGGTTGTAGAAAGAGCACTCGGTATCCAGATTGACCATGTAGAAATATCATACGAAAAGAGTATAGTCTATAATCCTGAGTACAAAGGAATAAGATTGGACGTATACTTGAAGGATGATAAAAATCGGCATTTTAATGTAGAGATGCAGGTTGCAAACACAGAGATATTCAAAAGATCCAGATACTATCATAGTCAGATAGATATGGAGCTATTAAGTACGGGAATTGATTATGAGCAATTACCAGAATCGTATGTTATATTCATATGTGATTTTGATCCAATAGGACTTGGAAAATATAAGTATACTAGACGGCAGGTTATAGAAGAGGACTTGACATATAATTATGATGACGGAAGTTATACCGTGTTTTTAAGTACAGTTGGAACAAATGAAGGAGAGGTATCGCAAGACCTCGTGAAATTTCTGAAATATGTAGGAGCAGAGCTTGAAGAAAGTAATGAAGATTACTCAGACGAGTTCGTGAAGCGACTACAAAAATCTGTTGAAAAAATCAAGTTTGATAAAGAAATAGGGAGGCGTTATATGTTATTTGAAGAACTTATGAAAGAAGAATATAACGCTGGCAGAGTAGACAGTGCAAGAAGTATTATTATAGAATTGCTTAGTGAAACTGCGCCTGTTTCAGTAAATCTTAAGGATAGAATCTCATCAATAAAAGAATATGAGGATATAATGCAACTTACGGTTAAGGCTGCAAAAGCAGATTCGTTAGTAACATTTGAAAAAGAACTTGAGAAGATGGGATACTAATCATGTCAAATCGACAATAATCCATAATTTGAAATTTAAACAGGGGGATCCGTTTTTATATTTAAGTTAGAGAGTTATATTATATTGAAAAATCGATTTATGTGTGCTAATGTCCAATCTTTTGGATAACGCAATTGAAGCAAGAAAGTATTGTTTTTTTGTAATATATTGTGCAATTTTTGAAATTGTATAACTAATGAAACGCCTTGCATACTGGTAGGCAAGGCCGTATATTATATAGAGAGAAATAAATTGAGGTGACTATCATGGAAGTAAGAGAATTGCGATTACAAACAGGATTAAGCCAGAGTAAATTTGCTAAAATGTTTGATATTCCAGTTTCTACTTTGAAAGACTGGGAATAGGAAAGAAGAAATCCTCCGGCATACGTTATAAATATGATGAGAACAATTTTACAGTATAAAGAAATGCTTGATTTTGCTAGGGTTGAGGACTTTTTGATAAAAGTAGAAGCTTATCGTAATTTATCGTAAAACAGTGTAGTTTAATACAAAAAGTGTGTAGTAAAACGAGATAAAACATATTGAATATCAATGTAATGACAGAAGTCCATGTACTTGTGAAAAAAGTGCATGGACTTTATGTATGGAAATGCCAAACAACGCCAATATCAGTCTTATGAAAGATTGAAAGATTAAAATTTATGAATTTTATCAGGACTTAGGATTGGAATAATAACGGTGGCAGAATATACATCATTTTCATGTTGTATTACACAGAAACCACCACATGCCGCTGCTGAGTCTTTTACATTCTTAAGCCCATATCCATGAATAAAATCTATGTTTTCAAAATCACTAGGTGCATTGGCTGAATCTGTGAGCACATATGTGTTGGCAACATGAATGGTAAAAGTGCCATCTACAGTCCTGACGGCTACTTTGATTTGAGCACCAATCTGATCCTTGCATGCATTTAGTGCATTATCCAGCAAATTTCCGAGAATAATAGTCAGGTGATAATC
>JAXELM010000184.1:0-6162 GCA_034100525.1 Agathobacter sp. | reverse complement strand
AAAACTTTACATAAAGAAGATAGAAGAAGTTACAAAATATATTTTATATTAGATATGAATAACAATATATCGTAGAAAAAGGAGTATTAGAAATCAAATGACATTTGAGAAAATTAAACAAAATGCAGAAGTATGTGCACTGATAAGAAAGGGGAATGAGAATCTGGGCGTGTTAGGTTATACAGATCACTCGCAGGCGCATTGTACAGTTGTGGCAGAACAGGCTGCACGAATACTGAGCAAGCTTGGATATTCTAAAAAGGATATTGAGTTAGCAAAAATTGCATCATTTATGCATGATATCGGAAATGCGGTTAACAGGAGTAACCATGCAGAGTATGGAGCAATTCTTGCAAATGAAATTTTGAAGAAAACTGACATGTCAGTTTCAGACAGGATAACTATTGTGTCAGCAATCGGACACCATGATGAAGCTGAAGGTGGTGCAACAGATGCAATATCAGCGGCACTTATTATCGCGGATAAAACTGATGTACGAAGGAACAGAGTGAGAGAAAAGCCAAAGGCAAGTTTTGATATACATGACAGAGTAAATTATGCAGTCACAGAGGCAAAACTCAAGGTAAATCCTGAAAAAAAGACAATTGCACTTAATCTACAGCTGGATACAAATATATGCACAATGTATGAATATTTTGATATCTTCCTGGGACGAATGATGATGTGCAGAGGAGCGGCAGAACTGCTTGGAGTAACCTTCAAATTAACGGCAAACGGAGCGAAGGTATTATAGGAGAGCTAATATGAAAAATTTTATGTAATAGATACAAATGTGTTAATTCAATCACCTGATGCGATAAAGAATTTTGGGATAAATCTGATAATCGTATATTAAAAGTGTGTAAAGGTTTGAAAGAGGACAATAAAAGTGCATATGTCTGTCTTGTGACAAAGGATCTTGTTTTACGTCTCAAAGCGCAGATTATAGGCCTGAATGCAGAAGATTATACAACAGAGCAGATACGGGCAGATGATGAGGGAAATGCGATTCCGGTGGAGCTTACAGAGAACGAATTTATTATTTTGAAGTCAGATACATCGACGCGAAAAACCCTTCTAGGAAGAGTAGAGGGCAAGAAAATTGTACCTTTAGTGTATAAGAAGAGTTGTCCATATGGAATCTCGCCAAGAAATGTCGGACAGTATTTTATGCAGGAGGCACTGATGACTGATGCAGAACGTGCTCCACTTATGCGTCCAATCATAGATAATTTGGAACAAATTCTGGATTCTGATTCAGAGAAGAGATATGAGGATGAGGCTGAATTATCGGATAAAATTGAGGAAGTTTTTGAGCGAGGAATAATACAGACAGAGGCTCTGCTAAAATAATTCTCCTTGGAGATCCGAAGCAGATAGGACGAATGTGAGATATCTGAACTGGCGATGGATGCGGTTAAAAGATTGTAGGCTTTGCAATTTTTTTTCTAATATTTTACAGATGTGTGCTTATAATTTTTACATTTCATTGCTAGTATCCTTCTATGAGATTTTTAAAGGAGTTTTACATTAATGAATAAGTCATTGAATAAATATTTGAACGTCTTAATTTTTATTTTACCTGCATTAATTCCACTTTGGGTTTTTTGGATATATCCTATTTTCCGAACTGTATGGATTAGTTTCACTGATTGGGATTATATGACGCCAGAATATAATTTTGTATTTTTAAAAAATTACATATCATTATTTAAAGATACGAGATTTTATGATGCACTATTTAATACATTAATTTTTACAATAGGGACATTATTTCCAACCATAATTATAGGATTGGGACTTGCAGTATTTTTGCAAACCCCATTTCGAGGAAATGGAATAATTAAATTTATTATTTTTTCACCATGGATAACACCAACTGTTGCAATTTCAATAGTTTGGACGTGGATTTTTCAGCCAAACGATGGATTGGCAAACCTGGTACTATCATGGTTTGGACTTCCAGCTTTGAAATGGATAAGCAGCTCTGAAACAGCAATGCTGTCAGTAATTATTGTAACTGTCTGGAAAAGTATCGGATATGCAATGATATTTTATTTATCAGCCTTAGAAAAAGTTCCAGAAGAATTATATGAGGCTTGTGCATTAGATGGAGGTGGAAAGTGGAGTAAATTTTTCTACATTACCATACCATGTATATCTCCGACGACATTTTTCCTGATGATAGTGACAATGATAAATTCCCTTCAGGCATATGATCAGATTCAGATACTTACTCAGGGAGGTCCGAGTGGTAGTACGAGAACTCTGCTATATATGTATTATCAGTTGGGATTTCAGGAATTTAAAATGGGACAGGCAACTGCTATTGCAGTGGTAATGATAATTATTACGGTTATATTATCAACAATACAATTTAATGTCTCAAAAAAATGGGTTAACTACTAGGAGAAAACAATGGTAAAGAAAATAACATTACGGGACAGAATAGACACAGTAATTAAGTGGTTTATTTTACTAATATCGTGTTTAATAACAGCATTTCCATTTGTATGGATGATTATAAGTGCGCTCAAGACTAAGGAAGAGATAATGAATACAAGTATATTTTTTCCAAGGAATCCTCAGTGGGGGAATATTATAAGTATATTATTTGAGTCGCCGATTCCAAAGTACATATTTAATAGCTTGTTCTTATCAATAATAATTGTTGCAATTCAGGTGATAACCGGAGCTTTATTAGCATACGCACTTGTGTATATGAATTTTAAAGGACAGAAATTATTATTTGCGATTATTATGGCAACATACATGCTCCCAGTAGCTGCAACATATATACCAAGCTATATTATTTTGGCACATAGTGGATTGTTAAACACTTTTACTGGACTAATTATCTCAAGTACAGTAAGTATTTTTGGAATATTTTTGCTAAGACAGGCATTCATGCAGGTACCAGACGGAATGATAGAGGCTGCAAAAATAGATGGTGCATCTAACGTTAAAGTCCTCATCCATGTGGTATTTCCAATGACAAAGTCGTCTTTTATTACATTTGGATTGATGAGCTTCATTTCAACATATAATAACTATATGTGGCCTTCTTTGATTACCAATGATTCATCAAAATATATGGTATCACAAGGCTTGCGAAGCTTTTTTATAGAGGGCGGGGCCTACGGAACAGAGTGGGCACTTGTTATGGCCGCAAGTGCAGTGATTGTTCTGCCGCTTTTAGTATTATTTGCATTTTCGCAGAAATGGTTTATCAATGGAATTGGTGGAGACACCGGAATGAAAGGATAGAAGAGGAAAAGAAAATGAGAAAAAAAGTAGTAAGTTTATTGTTAGCAGGTGCAATGCTTGCAACAATGATAAGTGGATGTGGCAGTACAGATAGTGGAAAGAACGAAACAGGTACTTCAGAGTCAAAAAATCAAACAGCTAATGCTAATGAATCAGGTGAAAAAACAGAAATAGAATTTTGGTATTCAGGAGGAAAAACAGCTGTAGGAGTTGTGCAGGAAATTGTAGATACATATAATGCGTCACAGGATAAATACGTAGTTACAACTGTAACACAGGCTGATTATGCCGAAACATATGAGAAACTGCAGGCCGGAATTGCAGGCGGGGTTGCACCGGACTTGGTATTACTTGACAAAGGTTCTGCGAGAAGTTTGTCAGATAAACAGCTGGTAGTAGATTTATCAGCAATGATGGCTGAGGATAGCGAATTTAAAGAGTCTGATTATGTAAGTGCCTTTTTTGATCAGGTAAAAGATGGGTCAGGTAAGGTATTTGGAATCCCTGCCTATGGTACAACACAGGTATTATATTACAATATTGCAGCTTTTGAGGAAGCTGGAGTAGATCCTGCAAGTATAAAAACATGGCAGGATTTAGGCGAAGCTGCTAAAAAAATTACAGAAGGTGGAAAATATACATATGGATGGGAGCCAATGTGGGGACCAGACAATTTAATTGATGCTGCATTTTCAAATGGCGCAACAATTTTTAGCGAAGATGGAAAGACGGTTAATATTAATTCTCCAGAATGGGTAGAAGTATGGGAGGCATTTAGAAACTGGATTCATACGGATAAGACAATGGCAATTCACTCAGGTGGACAAGGATGGGAGTATTGGTACAATACAATCGATGATGTATTAGCAAATACCGCAGGTGGATACACCGGTTCTTCAGGAGATCAGGCAGACCTTGATTTTTCTATTGTTGGAGCAATCGAACAGCCGGCATGGAAAGATACAACATCATCTTCTCCAATGGCAGTCGCACTTACAATGAGTGCCGTAGCAGCTTCTTCTGAAGAAGAACAGGCTGGAGCATATGATTTTATGAAATATTTTACAAATGTTGAGAATCAGGCAAAATGGTCTATGTCAACAGGATATGTACCAGTAAATTTGAACGTTATGGATGATGCTTCATATAAAGCATATACTGAGGAAAATCCACAGGCACTTGTACCATTTAATCAGGCATCACATGGTTCTGTATATCCATACGATCCTACAAATGGAGCAATCTATGATTCTTTAAAAATAGCTGCAGATAAGGTTGAAATAGATGGAGTTTCTGCGCAGGAAGCGTTAGATGAAGCACAGAAAACAGCGCAGGCTGCTCTGGATGAGGCATTAGGAAATTAATGAATTACGCATTTGATTTTTTAATTAGTAGTGATGTAGACACAGTGCAAACGGCATTTTTTGAAGTGCCGATTGCCTGTGATGCAATAAAAATTGAACATAATCTGGAGATTCCATTATCGTTACTAGTGGTAATGGAGATAGTAGATTCGCAGGGAAGAGTTAGACTTCAGAAACAATTGGGCTATAGCGATAAGCTAATAGGTATTGGAAAGAAAAACAAGGATACAACGATTGGTGGAATTCCCGGAATAATTGAGAATGGAAATTGGAGTATAAAAATTTTTCTTTTTACAGAATATGTGCAAAAGTATATAAAGGATGAACAAATCAAATTTTCAGTTAACATATATGAATCTAACGAAGAGATAAAAGAACATCTGGGTGAAGATGTATGGGTAGATAAAGATTTTGAATATTCTAAATATGACAACAATAAAATCTTTAATATGAGAAAGAAATGGTATAAAGGTGATTTTCATGCTCATACAAGACTTTCCGATGGCAAAGAGTTGCCTGAGGGTGTATTAGAAAAAGCCTATTTGATGCATTTAGACTTTTATACTGCAACTGAGCACAATTTATTGCATACGGGATGGCCAAAAAGTAATTTGTTAGTGTTGCCGGGAACAGAAATTACAACAACGGTTGGGCATGCAAATTTGTTTGGAATAAGTAAACGGCCAGATTTTATAGAGTCAGTATTGCAAGAGAGAAATAAGTCAGTGATTAAAGCACTTATGATTGTTGTTGCCAAAGAATGTAAATTGCAGAATTGGTTATTCAGTATCAATCACCCTTTTCTCTCTACATGGAAATGGGAGATTGATGAATTGCCTTTAGAATACCTTACATGTTTGGAAATAATCAATGATCCAACATACGAATGTGTGGAAGGTGAATTTGCTACAGAAGCAAATCAATCAGCTGTAAAACTATCCGACTTACTGTGGGAGGATGGTTATAGAATTTGTGCAATCGGTGGAAGTGATTCACATAATCTCCTGGATGAAAGATATCAAAATGCTAAGGAGCCATCAATTGCCGGAGACCCAGCGACATGGCTTTTTATGGATGGTTTATCAGCTGATAATTGTTATACAGCTTTAAAGTCATGCAAAAGTTGTGTGACAAGGCATATAGAGATGTTTGAGTTAGAAATAAAAGCTGGAGACAATAAAATAGCTGCAGGTGAAATAATTGATAATTGTGTAAATACAATAACCTGGAATATAGAATTACAATCTAAAAGGAAGAAACCAGAATTATTTGTATTAATTAACGGAGTCAGGACATCCCTTGAATTGCGAAATGAGGATATGAATACATATAAAGGGCACGGGTGTATTGATTTGCCACGGGACGAATATGTATGTATAAGATTTGGAGCTGAGACTAAAGATAATGAATTTATGTTGTATGTTAATCCAATTACACGAGGAAAAAAAGAACATAATTTTATTACTTTTGGGGATGCAAGGAAGGCAATTGATATATGAGAATAGATGGAATATTATTTGATAAAGATGGA
>JAXELM010000168.1:0-6753 GCA_034100525.1 Agathobacter sp. | reverse complement strand
AATCCTCCGTCATGAATACCTCGCAAACTGCATCTCCCTGAGTCGCATCACACCCAATTGATGCAAGACTAAGACTCGTCTGCAATTTTCTTTCCGGCCAATTATAAACAAATAATCCATAGTAATCATGGAATACTATGTACTTATCATTGCCACAATCAATCTGCGCACCATCCGCACCTGGCACAGTATTTATATCCACATTAGCCTGTGTATAATCCACTTCCTTAGTATCATTTATCTTAGTGCTGTCTTCTGTTGTAATTTCATTATTCTCATTTTTACCTGATAACGTCTTCGGATTGGTCATGAAACAAACTGCAATAATAACACTAACAACTATCGCAATTACAATAATCCAGAATGCAGGCTTTTTATAGTTCAGAACCGACTTAACCCTGTCTTTGACACTTACCTCGCCAAATGCAACCGGGCATGCTGCTATTATTCTTCTTTGCGTATTACAAGCAAGAAGTGCCTGACAGTATGTTGCTTTCCACTCTTTATCCTTATCTCTTGTCACCTTCTCATCACATGCCAGCTCAATGTCTTTACATAGCAGAATATATGCCCCCCAGCAAAGTGGATTAAACCAGTATCCCGCCAAAATCACAAATCCCAATGGTTTCCACAAATGGTCAAACCTTCTTAGATGCGCCATCTCATGTTCAAGTATACATTCCCTGTTTTTGTCCGAAATACCTGTAGGAAGATATATCCTCGGTCTCAAAATCCCTAAGATAAACGGAGTTACAACTTCATCACAAACATATACATTTCCATTAAGCTTTCGCGAAGCAGCTACTTTTCTCTTCAATAGCAGATATGAAATAAATGAATACATCAACAATCCGATGATTCCCGCAATCCATACTATCGAGCAAACCATAATCACAATTTGCAGAGGATTGATTGAAGTTACTGTCTGAGGAGCGAAGTTCTGTTCAAGTACAGGATTAACTACCCGATTAATTGCATCAACCCCCGACTCAATTTGCGGCGTCGCAGAATACTCAATATCGCTCGGAATTGGCTTAGCGCTTGGCACAAGAGTAAATACACTCTCAATAGAAAATGGAAACACTAGCTTTATTGCAACTAGTCCCCATAACACACATGAGAACCATTTTGGTGCTTTTTTTATAATCATCCTGACAATAATTACCGCAATAATTAAGAGACTTGTAATCAGGGAATTATTTAATATTTCAATGAATATATGATTCATAAGCTATTCCTCCCCTCGAAATTCGTCAATCATTTTTTGAATCTCATCAATCTCTTTTTTTGAAAGCTTTTTCTTTGAAGCAAAAGCTGCAATAAAAGATGGCAGCGAACCTTTGAAATTATCATCAACAAACTTATAACTCTTTGCCCCTTCAAATTCTTCCTTTGAAATAATTGATGTAACTATGCCATCATTATTTTGAAACAATCCTTTTTCGCAAAGCTTCCTAAGAACCGTGTATGTCGTCGATTTCTTCCATCCAAATCCGGCATCTGCAAGCTTTACAAGCTCGCCAGACGCAATAGGTTCATTCTCCCAAATTATTTCCGCAAACAGCTCTTGAATTTCTCCTAATTCTATATCCATGGTATTGTCTCCTTTTGGTCTATTCCCAATAAACTACCACTAGTTTACTCTGAATAAACCAGATTGTCAATATATTCTTTTTTAATTAAATAATTGTGGAGAATCTGAGAAATTCCAAGAACGTTTATCGAATCACAAGGCAACCGCATCACAACCTTACTCTCGTCATGGGAGATATGCTTGTAGAATTTATTGCCAGCACATCTTATAACGTAAAAAGATTTGCAGAGAGTAAATAATGTTTTGTAAGTGTTTCCACAGCGACGTAGAGTGTCTTGGTAATTCATACACTGTCAGCTGGCAAATTGCCACGGACGGCAATTTGAGTGAATAGGAGTCAGGACGACGACTATGAACGACAGCGTCACTGATTAATACCCTAAGAGAATTACCTAGAGACTCTAGGAGCGAGGACTTAACGCACAAAACATTGTTTACCCTCTGCAAATCCAAATAATATGTAAAATGTGCTATCAATAAATTCTACAAGCATATCTCCCATGACGAGTTTAGGTAACCATAACGCGGTTGCCCGCCCCCCCGATAAACAAGAGATATTATTAATCCAGAATCATCTGTACACATCCATAGATTCCTGCATCATTTCCAAGCTCGGCAAGTACAAATTTTGCATCCTTACATGCTAAGAATGATGTCTCTATGAAGTATTTCTTGATTACGTCTGTAAGTATTGTTCCAGCCTTTGATACGCCACCACCGATTACAACTACTTCAGGATTCACAACACATGCTATATTAGACAATGCTGAACCAAGAATCTTTCCAAGCTCGTCAACAAGTCCTTTTGCGATTTCATCGCCGGCTTTTGCCTCATCAAATATAATTTTTGCTGAAAGATCTTCCATATTTCTAAGAATAGTTGCCTCATCACTTTTTGCAAGCTTTCTTTTGGCCATACGTACGATACCAGTAGCTGATACGTACTGCTCTAAACAACCATACTGTCCACAGTTACATGGCTCAATTTCTGCCTCATTGACTGTAATATGTCCGATTTCTCCGCCGGCTCCTGTAGCTCCTGCTACAATTTTACCATCGACAATTATTCCACCGCCAACTCCAGTTCCAAGTGTAACTACGATTACATCCTTACTTCCTTTTGCGGCTCCCTGCCACATCTCACCGAGTGCAGCTACATTTGCATCATTTCCGACTTTAACTTTTAAGCCTGTGAGTGAGCTAAGCTCCTCCTGCACATTCTTAACACCCCATCCAAGGTTTACACATCTGTTTACTACTCCATCGCTTGTTACAGGACCTGGCACTCCAATTCCAACACCCTGTACATCATCTTTCGAGATTCCTTCCTGGGCAAGCTTATTATCAATCGACTGTGCAACATCTGAAAGAATACTCTCCCCCTTATTGTCTGTATTAGTCTTGATTTCCCATTTGTCGATAAGATTACCTGTTGTCTCAAAGAATCCCATCTTTATTGTAGTACCACCTATGTCTACACCAAATCCATATTTTTTCACAAAAAATCCTCCTTATCACATTTCTATTTACTTATATTTAACCATCTTTGATGCATTTTCGTCAACAAATATAGGTATATAATTCACTATCTACAACAAATGTTTTTATATAGTTATAGATATCCAGCTAATTTAGAGTGCCTCCGCCATTATCATAATCACGCGGATCTACTGTATTTCCACCTCCATCGCCATTACTGTTCGCACCACCATCCGTGGCTCCATCATTTGTGGCTTCTCCATCTGCGGCTCCTCCATCCGGAGTTTCATCATTACCAGTTCCATCACCGGCTGCTCCGTCATTTGCCTCATCCGTAGCATTACCTCCGTCATCAGGGGACGGATTGTTATTGTTATTGTTATTGTTATTGTTATTATTGTTATTGTTATTGTTATTATTGTTATTGTTATTGTTATTATTGTTGTTATTATTATTGTTATTATTGCTGTTGTCATTTGAAGCATCTGCATTATTATCAGCTGTATCTTCGGCATTTGCATCATTACCATCAGCATTTGAGTTATCGTCGTTTACATTTTCGTCGTCATCCTCAGACTCATCAGTTTCATTTGTTTTATCATCTTCGTTTTCTTCATCATTTTTGTTAAAATCCGACGACAATTGTGCATATGGAAGAAAATCCATCTTTTTCAGATTCTCATGTATTGCTTCCATATACATCTTCCATATTTTTCCCGGATATGACGAACCTGTTAAATTATCAACCTTCTTCGGTATATCATATCCAACCCAGACACAGGTGGTATAGTACCTTGTAAATCCACAGAACCATCCATCCTTGTGGTCATTTGTTGTACCTGTCTTACCCGCGCAAGGCATTGAGGATAGCTTAATACTTCTTCCAGTTCCGCTTTTCATAACATCTTCCATGCACGAAACCATCATTCTCGATGAAGTCTCAGAATAAACAATCTGCTCAAGCATTGAAGATGTATAAACTATATTCTCGTCTGAATCTATAATTGCCTTAACGCAGGTTGGACTTCTGTATATTCCATCATTCTCCAATGTGGCATAAGCCGATGCCATCTCAAGCGGTGACACACCGGTCGTAAATCCACCAAGTGATGTTGCAGTAACGTAATCACTATCTACTATATTGGAGAAATTCATATTCTTAAGATACTGCAAACCAACATTCGGTGTAATCTCATCGTATAGCTGCCATGCAACTGTATTTAATGATTTTGCAACTGCGGTTCTAATTGTGACATTTCCATAATATACATTGGAGGCATTGGATGGTCCTCCCTCAAACTTGTGGTCATTTACTTTGCTTTCAGGATCATACCCTGACTCGAATGCAGGTGTGTATACTATCAAAGGTTTAATGGAACTTCCCGGCTGTCTGTGGCTTTGATAAGCTCTGTTAAGAGTATAACCTGAAAAGTCCTGACTCCTGCTTCCGACAATCGCCACAACATATCCAGTTTCATTATCTATAGAGACAGCTGCCCCCTGCATTTTATATACGCCATCATCATCCGTCTCCGTAAAATCGCCTAGCACAGTATCCACTGAATTCTGCAGTTCTACCTGCTTTGTCATATCAATTGATGTATAGATTTTGTACCCCTCTGAATACAACTGCTTCTGATAATATGAGTATAAATCATCATATTCTTCATCATACTCCTTCTCCTCTTCTTCCGAGTCAAAGTAATATTTGAAAGTAAATCCTGCATTTTCCATAAGCGCTCTTGTCGCACAATAATATGCATATGTATCAACAGAATTATTCTTCACTGTCTTTGTCGCCTGCGGAACATTGAGAACAATCTCCTCTGCCACTGCCTGCTTATATGAATTTTCGTCGATTCTGCCATCCTCATACATATTTTTCAAAATACGGTCTCGTCTCTCGAGAGTATGATCCATATTTACCAACGGATCATAATAGGTCGGACTATTTGGTATGGCGCACAAAAATGCAATCTGCGACAAATCAAGCTCGTTAAGCTCACAGTTGAAATAACCATGACATGCCGCCTCAACACCATAATATCCATTTGAAAAGTTTATATTGTTAAGATAAAATTCCATAATTTTATTCTTGCTATATATCTTCTCAAGTTCAATTGCTATGAACATTTCTTTGACTTTTCTCTGCCAGTTTTTACCGGTATCAAGATAAATGTTCCTTGCAAGCTGCATTGTGATGGTACTTCCACCCTGACTGATTCTTCCATCCTGAATTATCGCTTTTGCAGCTCTTATCATCGCTTTGTAATCGATTCCATTATGCTTATAAAATTTCTTATCCTCGATACTTACCATTGCTGTAGAAAAATAAGCTGGAATATCTTCATACCGAACATATTTGGAATCTTTTTCGCTCCTAAGTTCCGATATTAGATTATTGTCAACATCATACAGTGAACTGGCTCTTGCCGGAATGAACGTCTTCTCATCAGACTCTGCAACAAGCTTAAGTGCTTCATCCTTAAGAGTCTGTATCTCGTCCGCATATCCACCCAGGAAATAGTATGCCATTCCCGCTACAACAAGAAGCATCAGAACTATCTGAAGTCGAATCATAAACCAGAAAAAGCGATGTTGCTTTTTCTTCTTTTTCTTTTTTGCCATGTCTTTTACCTCTTTATTACAAATATCTGTAACATAATATTTATTTTAGCCTTTTTATATACATTGTGCAACGAAAGACTTTCTTAACAAATCATAAAATAAGCATCGAACCTACCATTCGTAGAATTCGATGCTTACCAGCTATCTTCCCATACTTAATTATTGATTTGAACTATCCTCTTTAGTTTTTGGTTTCTTGTTAAGGCGATATAAGGTAATCCCGCACATAAGTGCTACTGCAAACCCAAATACAAGAAAATATATGTCCAGACTACATTGCTGGAAAAAGCAAAGTACTATGAGGCCTATCACAAATAATGTTAACACAATGCCATCAACTATCTTCATTCTCTACCTCCTATGCTTCCTGTTGTTTTTCCTCTTCCTGCTCGTTTCTATTAACAAGTACTACTCTAATAATAGTATATCCTGCAGCGATTAAAGTCAACAGCAAAATTAACCAATGTATTATACAATTATCTTCGGCTGCTGCAAGAGGTGCATCCTCGTCTTCGATAGTTTCTACTGCTGTCTCCTTAGTTTCATCTGAAGAATCAGCAAGTGGTGTGGCTTCCTCCACTATCTGTGTAACATCAGTATCTGTGGCTTCCTCTTCATCATTTATGATATCTGGGATATTTCCAGCATTTGCAACATTTACTGCGTTACCGTTGACATTGTTGTTATTAACATATGTGTTATTTGTATTATTTGTGTTATTTGTGTTATTTGTGTTATTTGTGTTATTTGTGTTATTTGTGTTATTTGCGTTGTTGTTATTTCCGTTATTATTATCTGCGTTATCGCTATTTACGTTATGGTTGGCACTATTATCATGATCTGCATTATCATTATCTTCATTATCAACATTTTCATTCTGCTGATTGTTGGCTGGACTTTCCTGCTCAGCTGGAGTTTCTGGCTGTGCCGGTGTCTCTGACTGTGCTGGTGTTTCCGGCTGTGCTGGTGTCTCTGGCTGTGCTGGTGTTTCCGGCTGTGCTGGTGTCTCTGGCTGTGCTGGTGTTTCCGGCTGTGCTGGTGTCTCTGGTTCT
>JAXELM010000158.1:0-3353 GCA_034100525.1 Agathobacter sp. | reverse complement strand
GGAACAGCAATCACCTTTTTGCCTTTCTTGACGGCACCTATTATCGCACCTGTTCCACCATGAGTGATAACAATTGTGCTCTCTCCCATCTTCTGGGCAAATTCATCTCTGTTCAGGAAATCTTTATATTCATAATGCTTCGGAACATAATCGCTGTATCCACTCTGTGCAAATACTTCATCCTTTATTGTTCCATCTGCCACCAATTCATCAATCTTTTGAAGAAGTCTGTTGAACTGAAACTTCTGCGAACCTGTCGTAATAAATATCATTAATAAATACCACCTTTATACACTGCATTTGGGAATATATCCAACATACTCTCCCATTGTACATAAAATCTATCTGCATATTTGTATAAGAGTTTGCCACTTAATGTAGCCGACGTAACTTTTGCAAATGATTCCAGATAAATCAGCTTGCATCCCTTCATTTTTCCAATAAGACATAATGGAATCATAGCAAGCACACCTGTACATATTATGGCATCCGGCTTTTCTTTGAAAATGATTCTGACAGCACGAAATGAATTTATTATCATCTTCGGAATAAACAGAATCTCTTTTCTATTTACCTGAACCATATAATATGTCCTTATATCAGACTTTGCATTATATGATGTTTTTTCAGTCACAACACAGCTATCATGTCGCTCCATTAACGGTTTTAACATCATCAGCTGTTCATAATGACCACCTGATGATGCAGCAAAGACAAGCTTCATTATTTGTCCTCCCCATTTTCTCCATAATTATATTCGTATCCGTATTTACCATATGCATAGTCTGCTGATTTTGTATCTACGGCATTGAAGATAAATCCACAAATATTAGCATCAACACCCTCTAATGTGCTAACAGTCTCTTTTTCTTTTGCATTCTTCGTGACATTTGCTCTGATAACAAGTATATAACCAAGAATTTTGTCAACCAGACTAAGTGCATCGGATACTACGCCCACTGGCGGAAGGTCAATAATCACAAAATCAAAATCTTCCCGAGCAGACTCAATAAGAGCATCCATCTTATTGCAAGCTAATAACTCTGCCGGATTTGGCGGAATCTTTCCTGCCGACAAAAGAATAAGTCCATCCCCGAGTTCTATACAGTTTGGTTCCTTATCCATATCCGCAAGATATTCACTAAGTCCTCTTGACTTTTTAACGTTTAGTATTTTGCTTACTGATGAGTTACGCATATCTGCATCTATCAAAAGAACTCTCTTACCCAACTGAACCAATGATTTTGCAACGTTTACACTGTTAAGTGTTTTTCCTTCATTCTGCTCTGAACTTGTAAAACCATAAACAGGACACTTCTCACCTTTTGCTGTAAAAAGCAAGTTTGAACGAATCTTATTGTAGGATTCTTTCATTGCAAAAGAACTATCTTTATTTAATACCTTTTCTATTTTCTTATCCTCTTCAGCTACTATAAGAGGAACATCACCAAGAATCGGAATATTATATGTATCCCTAATCTCATATCTTCTTCTGATAGTTGTATCAAGTAAGCCTAAGAATAGAGCAACAACTGCAACAATTCCAAATCCACCAACAAATCCAATAATACCGAATTTGGCCACACTTGTAGATGAGTATGGAGTAGTTGGAAGTGTTGCATAATCAATAACCTCAATTCCTCCTGACTTAACAATGCGAGAGATATGCTCTGGTGCTATGTCAGCAATCGCATTTGCAATATCCATAGCCATCTGCGGATCTGTGTTATTAACATAAATATTAAATATCGATGTTTCTTCGACCATCTGATAACTAATTTGATTTGCGAGTGCTTTAGGGCTATATGGAACACCTAATTCTTCAATTACAGCATTCATAACTGTATCACTTTTTAACACAATCAGATAACTCTGTACTAAGGCTTTTGCAGTCGCAAATTCTGCTCCAGATATATTTACAGAAGTGTCATTGGCATAATCCGGATTACTATATACATAATAAGAAGTTGTTGCTGTATATGTACTTACATTAGTAAAAAAAGCATATGCACCACCAAAGGCACCACAAAGCGCACCTACTACAAGCATAAGTGCTATTCGCTTTCTGATAATATAAAATATTTTCTCTAAATGGAAATTACTAAGTATTGTCTCAATCATCTTCTTTTTTTGTTCCTCCTACTTTTGATGTAGATGCTTTTTCTACATATTCTTCTGTATAGAACTTAATATATTCTATTCTATCAGCAATAAATTCTTTGATACTATTTAATTCCAGCTTATACGAATCAATTGCATAGCTTCCACTGAATCTATTCCAGGTCTCAACAATTGCTTTGCCATATAAATTACTATAATCCTCTGTTACCTTTTCAACATTTTCCTCATTGAAGCAGGTATCGCACATTTTATTCATCGTATCAAGCAGCAATTCCCGGAATTTAGAATTTTGCATCATCTTATTTAAAAATTTGTTCTTTGCAAATGCAGGACGTAAAAATGTATCTATGCTTGATTTAGACAGCTGATTTCCTCCTAACGAATTGGTCTGATTTCCAATAGCCCATTTCCATAAATTATCCGAAGAATCTTTCCACATATATTCTGTCAGTTTTTCGTCATAATTAGCCAAAAACACACTTCCGCATATATAATTCGCATAGCTTTGTACATCCATCATCTTACATACTTTGTCGTAATTTCCTGATTTACTCATGTCGCTATTTATAACAAACTCTCGCAGCTTATCATATTCACCTTGCTTACTGCTCTTGTCAGTAACACCATTGACCGCAGTTACAATATCCTCATCATTTCCATCAGTCTGTGATGCAACAAACTCACTGTCAAACGGTATTACAAACTGATACAATCCCCAGAACTCACCATCTATAAAGACAATATACATCTCTGATGGAATAATTATATTGGAACCTTCTAATAGTCTATTAGCAAATCCCTGTCTTGATTTGGACATATAATCATATTTACAACTGCTTAATACATATTCTTCATCTTCCGTAGTCAGCTGCAAACTCTTTTGTCCTAAATCCACAGCTTCATCTTCATATATTTTTAACTTAGTCGTGATATTCTTCGTATTATAATGATCTGCACCAAAAAACTGAACTAAAGCATCGGTCTCCCATCCCTGTAGATAATTGGCATATATTTTCTCATCCTTTTCCTGAGCAAGCATATCATCATAAGTGCGTCCAAGTGTATATAATCCTTTATAATAATCAAACATATCTTCCGGATTAGTAACAATAGAAACAACCGGAATATTATCATATAAACTCTTATCTCCAACAGCTATATAGTAAGATGAAGACTTAATTTCACTTTGATTTCCATCCTCATCAACTGCTATAGCCTTCAGTACCGTACAT
>JAXELM010000125.1:0-16457 GCA_034100525.1 Agathobacter sp. | reverse complement strand
AAGAATTTCCGAGCATATTGTTTGCTAAGGACGGAGAAGTTTATAACCTTAATGGACTAAAAACAATTGTAATGGGCGGAGCATACAGTATTGATAAAGCGTATCGTTTGGCATATGGTTATGGCTGGTGGGAAGATGAGCCAGTTGAAGTATTTATGTCTGGAATGTCTTATGAAATGGGCATTCCGGACAAAATGAAAAAAAGTTAATTTTTTTTTGTCCCATCCTTGACATGAGCTGAGGGAAACGGCAGAAGTACAAGAATTTGGCTCGATTTGATATTAAAAGCAGAACTTGGAAAAGTAATTGATTGGAGCTGTGTTGATATGAATGATTATTTACTTGCGATGGAGAGAAGCCCAATAAAGGATGTTGAGATTAAATATTTACTTAAAGCGGCACTTACAGATAAAATTGATGACCGCGAAGTGTATATGAAGGGTATTGATTATAGTTATTATTATGAAGGATATACAACATATAAGACAGAAGAGTTATAAAGGAGAGGATATATGGATAAAAGAATGAAACAGAATTTCATGCTGGTAGCAGCAGGCGTAATCTTATATGCAGCAGTTATGCATTTGAATTATGTAATGATATTTTTAAAGGATATTGCAGGTTTGTTCCTGCCTATATTTCTGGGACTCACAATTGCATTTGTATTGTCAGTTCCAATGAATGGATTTGCAAAGATTATTGATAAATTATCTGTTAAAATGTCTGAGAAAATATTCAAGAAGAGAGGGTTCAAATTAAAAGAAAAAACAGTAAATGCTATAAGCTTATTCCTGACGATTCTATGTATTCTTTTAATTTTTGTACTTGTTGGCAAGCTTGCTATACCAGAGATTGTTGAGTCAATAAAGAGTATTGCGACAACGGTAAATGAGCAGTGGCCTAAATGGGCGGCAGTTCTTAAGAAATATAACATAGATACGAAGCCGATTAATGATTGGTTACAGACACTCCAGCTCGAAAATATAGTCCAGAATGTATTAAGTGGTGCGGGAGCCTTTTTTGATGTCCTTGTAGGGACAGCAACATCCACAATATCTGTGTTTGCGACAATAGGTATCTCTATCGTAATAATGTTCTATATGCTGGTTAGTAAAAAAGAGTTGCAGCGTCAGGGTAGAAAATTAATGTACGCATACCTGAAGAAAGAAATTGCTGAGAAAATAGAATATATTATTGAACTGACATATGATACTTTTAGTAAATTCTTGTCAGGACAGTGTTTAGAGGCTGTTATACTTGGAGTATTGATATTTATAGCATTTACTATTTTTAGATTGCCATATGCGGGACTTATTGCCATACTTACAGCTATTTTTTCATTCATTCCTTATATCGGAGCGTTTTTAGCATGTGGTATTGGAGTTGTGTTAACATTAATATCAAGCCCGCAGCAGGCAATCATGTGTTTTATTGTGTATCAGGTTGTACAGTTTATAGAGAACCAGTTCATATATCCATATGTGGTTGGAAATTCTGTAGGTCTGTCACCATTACTTACACTCTTAGCGGTGCTTATAGGTGGCAACATGTTTGGTGTAGTAGGAATGATTTTCTTCATTCCGTTTGTTGCAGTTATTTATACTCTTTTACGTGAAAATACAAACAAGAAACTCAAACAAAAGAATATCAAAATTCAAAGCTGATATTTACTTGCAAGTGTCTCTACTTGCTGTTGCAGGTTATTTAAATTTTCTTTTGACGTCATATCTGCATCCAGCCATTCGTTGTTGATAAGGCTCTGAAGAATATTAACAATACGCATATAACTACACTGAAGCTTTGACCGCATAGAGACTTCCTTTGTGCGGTCGAATAGCACATACATATCATACGAATCTGTATTGTCAGATATCTGGCTCTGATACAAATCAAAAATGCAGATTCCAGAAGGCACGTTGCGCCGCATCCGGATACAGTCGCTTCGAATTTGATCTTCTTCGCATTTAGCGAATAAAGCACAGTGCGAATTCAGAAAATCTTCGCCATTATATCCTAATAATGATAAAGCATAATCATTTGCAAATTTCATAAGAGCTAGTATAAAAGTACTTGTTTTGTTGACAAAAATTTAGAACGAAGGTACAATACTACTAGATAAATTCTGAAAGAATATGGATATCATGGAGGTCAAAATGAGGAAAAGAATGATGTGTATTGCCCTTGCGGCACTTACAGCCTGTATGTGTCTTAGTGGATGTGGTGCTTCATCGGACAGTAAAACGGCTGAAAGAAAAGAAGGACAAGTTGTAAATATTTATAGCTGGAATACTGAGTTTAAAGGCATATATGAAGCATATGCAAAGGATCTGGAAGAGGCGCATGATGTAGAGGTTAATTTCATTGTAATAACGAATGACTATTCAGCATATCAGACCAATCTTGATGAGGCATTAGCGGAACAGAATAATGCAATTGATGATGATAAAGTCGATATTTTCTTAGTTGAGGCAGACTACGCATCTAAATATGTCAAATCAGACTGTACACTTGATGTTATAAAAGATGTCGGATTGTCAGAGAGTGATTTATCACAGCAGTACCAGTACACCAAAGATATTGTATCTGAGGGTGATTCATTAAAAGGCGTATCATGGCAGGCAACACCGGGACTTTTTGCATACAGAAGATCAATTGCCAAAAAGGTTCTTGGTACAGATGATCCTGCAGCCGTTCAGGAAAAGTTAAAGGACTGGGACAGCTTTGATAAAGTGGCAGAAGAGATGAATAGTGCCGGATACAAGATGCTTTCAGGCTATGATGACGCATTTAGAACTTTTTCAAATAACATGACAGCACCATGGGTTTCTAATAATAAAATAAATGTCGATGACAGCATGCTCAGATGGGTGGAGCAGACAAAGACATATACAGATAAAAATTATAATAACAGGACAACACTTTGGTCTCCTGGATGGAGCATGGATCAGGGGCCAGAGGGAAATGTATTTGGTTTCTTTTATTCAACATGGGGAATCAATTTCACACTCATGGGTAACTCGCTTGCAGATGGTGATGCAGAGGCTAAAGTTGGAAACGGTATCTATGGTGATTATGCAGTATGCGAGGGACCACAGGCATACTATTGGGGCGGAACATGGATATGTGCAGCAAGCGGTTCGGATAATATACCATTTATCAAGGATTTGATGCTTCGTCTTACCTGTGATTCAGGAACAATGAAGCAGATTACACTTGATACGCTTGATTATACAAACAATCAGGCCGCTATGGAGGAGATAGCAAACAGTGATTATTCATCAGATTTCTTAGGCGGACAGAATCATATAGCTTTATTTGCAGAAGCAGCAAAGAAGATTGATATGAGCAATATTACAGAATATGACAGCGGATTAAATGAGAAATTCCAGCAAGCCATGCATGATTACTTTGACGGAAAATCGGATTATAATACGGCTCTTGAGAGGTTCTACAGTGAGATTGCGCAGAAGTATCCGGAATTATCGCGCTAACAGTCAGATTCGGGAGGTAGATGAATGAATAACGTCAGTATCAAAATAAAAGTATTTGTTCCAATAATTGTTTTGTCTATAGTCATCTTTTTATCATGCGGGCTTAGTATGATGAATGAGAAGAATCTGCTCAATACCAGTTATGTAATCTCAGATGAATGTTCAAAGAGTATAGAGCTTTTGCTTGATATGCAGACTAATCTTGAGGCTATTGGAAAAAACATGTATGCGCACTGTAGAGCAGATAATGCTACAACCAAGAGTCAGTACGGAGATACAATAAAGCAGGAAATCACAGCCATGCAGGAATATTTCGCTGATTATGAGGCTCAGAAGCTCACAGATAAGGAACGTGAATATATCGGTGCGATGAAGAAGAAATTCGACAAATATCTCGAAGGTGTAAATACTGTACTCGAAAATAGTATGAAGGATGACCTTGAGGCACAGAGAACAGCGATAAACGTAGTAGAAAAGCCGGCTGAGGATTATCTGATATACAAAATTAACAGTCTTATTAATTTACGAAAAGAAGCAATGGAGACAGCATTAAAGAGCCAGAAGAACGCCTATACTGTTGCAGTATTATCATCAGTTATATTTGTTTGTATTGCTCTTATTATGATGGTTGCAGCAGTGTACGTATGCACAAATGGAATAATCAAGCCAATGAAATATATAAGCCAGAAGCTTGATACAATGATACGAGATATAAATAACAATCAGGGTGATTTATCAGTCAGAATAAATATAACAGGTAAGGATGAAATTGGAATAATTGGAGGAAGTGTAAACTCATTTATTGAGACACTTCAAAAAGTGATGAGACGTATCACTGAGAGCTCATTTGATATGAATGCAATTGTGGATGAGGTAGGAAAAGAGGTTACTCTTTCAGATGACAGTGCAAGGGATATCTCAGCAGCAATGGAAGAGCTATCGGCAGCAATGGCAAATGTATCTAGCTCAGTTGGAGGAATCAGTGACCAGCTGTCCGGAATTGGCAACAGTGTTCAGGAGCTTTCAAATGGATCAGATGAATTGCTAAAATATACAGATGAGATGGAGCAGTCTGCAACTAATCTCAAGGAAAATGCAATTAGAAACAAAAATGACACAAGCAATATTACATCAGAAATTATTTCAAAATTACAGAACGCAATGGAGGAAAGTAAGAAGGTTGAGCAGATACAGGAGCTCACAAATGATATCCTAAGCATTGCAAGCAAGACAAATCTTCTGGCACTTAATGCTTCTATCGAGGCAGCAAGAGCGGGAGATGCGGGAAAAGGATTTTCAGTAGTTGCATCTGAAATCAGTCAGCTTTCAGACTCAAGCCGAGATACTGCGACAAATATTCAGACCATTAACACTCTTGTAATTGAGACTGTTCATGAACTAACAGATCATGCAAATGATCTTGTAAATTATATACAGGAGACAATTCTTCCTGATTATGACAGTTTTGTAAATGCAGGTGTTCAGTATAATGAAGACGCTAACCATATAAATGAAATTGTAAATAAATTCCATGTAATGTCGGATGAACTTAGAATAAAGACAGAGAATGTTCAGGAGTATGCAGAGAGTATTTCGAATTCAGTACTTGAAAGTTCAGAAGGAATCAATAATGCGGCTACAAATACAGAGAATTTGTCATTCGAGATTTCAAATATATCAAACAAGATACTTGAGAACAAAGAAGTAGCAAATTCACTAAGTCAGGAAGCTGAGAAGTTTGTAATTTAAATTCCAGATATGTAAACCGCTGTATTTTTTACAGCGGTTTTTTCAATTACATTGAAGTTCGGTATATTATGTGATACGCTTTATACGTAGTATGCACTGCAATAGTGTAGTGCGAAAGCGGAGGAAATAGGATGTTATTTGGAAAGAAGATAATTGCTGTGTGTTTAGCGGGGATACATGATGAAACAAATATTAAGCTGATTTCTCGGTTGAATGAGGCACTTGTTCCACAGGAATATAGACTGCTGGTTTTTAATATTGGTACAGATTTAAATTGGAATAAGGAGAATGAAGATTCTGAGATTCTGGTATTTGATCTAATAGATTATGATACTACTGATACAATCATTATTCTTGATGAACAGATAAAGGACAGACATTTATCTGAAAGGATTATTTCAAAAGCAAAGAAGAAAAATGTTCAGGTAATCGTTATAGATGGAAATTATGAGGGCTGTGTAAATATCAGATTTGATTACAGAGCTGGTTTTGAGATGCTTGTCAGACATGTTATGGAGGAGCATGCGCCAGAAACTGTTCATTTTATTGCTGGCTTTAGAGGAAATAGTTTTTCTGAACAGCGAATAGAAGTATTTAAGAATATAATAGAGGCATATGGAATCAGGTTCGATGAGAGTATGGTAAGCTATGGTGATTTCTGGGCAATGCCTGCGATTAAAGCTACGAAGAAGCTTATCGATGAAGAACGGGTTCCACGGGCAATAATTTGTGCAAATGACATCATGGCAATAAGTGTAATTGGTATGCTTGAGAAAAACGGGTACAAAGTGCCGGATGATGTTATAGTTACCGGATTTGACGGAATTGAAGCGGTTCATCTTACAAAACCTGAAATTACTACATGCTACTGTAATCATTCCATACTCATTGACAAGGCTATAGAGTCAATATTGAATGGTGAGTCAGATAAAGATTGTTTTGTTGTTCCTGAATTATTGATTTTGGAGTCGTGCGGTTGTAATAACACTCAAAAAAATAATATTTTTGACAATCCGGAGATTTTGAACGGAAGATTTTATAAGTATCAGGAGGATGCCCGGATTCTTATGCAGATGGCTGAAAGTATGCAGGGGTATGAGTCTGTTGAAGATGTATCGGAAAACATGAGAAATCGTGTTATGAAGCATACATGTATCATTTTGAATAACTGGTGTAAGGAGTCTTCGATTAATCCAATATGCAGAAGTCATAGTGGAATAGATGATGATATGTTTATGTTTTTTGAATCAAGAGATGGGCTGCCTCATGATATATATGATTTTTCAAGACAGGATTATGTACCAGCATTAGAAAAGCTTTTTGAGAGAAAGGCTCCTATTATTTTTACAGAGCTTGATTATATGAATGTTCCGCTAGGCTATGTATGCTTTTTCTATAAGTGTTGTGACAGCATATATTACAAGAAGATACCTCAGATTGTCAGTGCACTCAACAATGGAATTGGCGGCTGGATGAATCAGCGGCATCAGAGATATCTGACCAATCGGGTTGAACATATCTATGAGCATGATGCATTGACCGGATTATACAATCGTCTGGGATTTGGTAAAAGACTTGAAAAGATAATTGATGAGTTAAGAGGAGACCCTCTTACAGTTATTATGACTGACTTAGATGGACTAAAGCAGATAAATGATAATTATGGGCATGTAGCAGGAGATATGGCAATTCATACAGTCGCAAATGCATTGAAGGAAAGTTGCCCTGAGAATGCCTTGTGTGTACGTTTTGGTGGCGATGAGATGCTGGCAGTTATTAAAGGCGAATGTGACGCACAGCAGATAAGAGCAAAATTTCAGCAATACTTATTGGATTATAATAGCAGGCATGAGGTTCCATATAAGGTATCATCTAGTATGGGTATTCTTCAGGTCAGAGATAAAGAAATTGATGACTTTGATACTATTTTTAAGATGGCAGACAAACTTATGTATGAAGAAAAAAATAATAAAAAGATGTCTGAAGTCTTATAATTAAATAATTCTTGAAGTTTTGCTGATTTTGCGCCATAATTATAGGTGGATTTTCAATCAGACAAATGGAGGAAATAATTAATGGTAGCATGGAATAATTTAGACACATTGAAGTCGTTCAATGATCTCAAGGCTACAACAAAGGTTAACCTTGTAGATGCAATGGCAGGAGAAGGTGGAGCAGCTCGTGTTAAGTCATACAGCGTTCCAATGGCAGAGGGAATGGTTTACAACTATGCTTCAAAGCAGGTTGATGATTCTATTTTAGATAAGCTTGCAACACTCGCAGATGAGGCACAGCTTGTTGAGAAGTTCGAGGAGCTCTACAATGGAGCAGTAATAAATACAGGAGAGAAGCGTTTAGTTCTTCACCAGCTTACTCGTGGTCAGCTTGGCAATGATGTAATCGCTGATGATGTTAACAAGAGAGATTTCTATGTAGCTCAGCAGAATAATATCGCAGAGTTTGCAAAGAAGGTTCATTCTGGAGAAATCACAAATGCAGCAGGTGAGAAGTTCACAACTGTTGTACAGATTGGTATCGGTGGAAGTGATTTAGGACCACGTGCTATGTACCTTGCACTTGAGAACTGGGCAAAGAAGAACAATACATTCTTCATGGATGCTAAATTCATAAGCAACGTTGACCCTGATGATGCAGCAGCAGTGCTTGCTTCAACAGATGTTGCTCATGCTATTTTCGTACTTGTTTCTAAATCAGGAACAACACTTGAGACACTTACAAATGAATCCTTTGTAAAGGATGCACTTACAAAAGCAGGACTTGATCCAGCTAAGCATATGATTGCTGTAACAAGTGAGACATCACCACTTGCAAAGAGTGATGATTACCTTGCAGCATTTTTCATGGATGATTATATTGGAGGTCGTTTCTCATCTACATCAGCAGTAGGTGGAGCAGTTCTTTCACTTGCATTCGGACCAGAAGTATTTGCAAGCTTCTTAAACGGTGCAGCTGCAGAAGACGAACTTTCAAAGAACAAAGATATCAAAGCTAATCCAGCACTTCTTGATGCACTTATCGGTGTATATGAGAGAAATGTACTCGGATATGAGTCAACAGCAGTATTACCATACTCACAGGCACTTAGCCGTTTCCCGGCTCATTTACAGCAGCTTGATATGGAGTCAAATGGTAAATCAGTAAACAGATTCGGAGAGCCGGTTGATTACGTTACAGGTCCTACAATCTTTGGTGAGCCTGGAACAAACGGACAGCACTCTTTCTATCAGTTACTTCACCAGGGAAAGACAATTATTCCACTTCAGTTTATTGGATTTAAGAACAGCCAGATTGGCAATGATGTAGATATTCAGGGAAGTACAAGCCAGCAGAAGCTTTGCGCAAATGTTGCAGCACAGATAGTTGCATTTGCTTGTGGAAAGAAAGATGATGACAATAACAAGAACTTCGAAGGGAACCGTCCTTCAAGCATTATCATCGGTGATAGGCTTACACCTGAGACACTCGGTGCTCTCCTTGCTCATTTCGAGAACAAGGTAATGTTCCAGGGCTTTATATGGAATATCAACAGCTTCGACCAGGAAGGTGTTCAGCTTGGAAAAGTACTTGCAAAGAAGGTACTTGCTCATGAGACAGACGGAGCACTTGCCGTATACAGCGATTTATTAAACATTTAATAAAGAAAAGAGCGCCATACTAATGTGTATGGCGCTCTTTTAGTATTATTCTAGAAAAGTTGATTCTTTATCGTATTTAGTACTATTTGAACGATACATTTTTCTGAATTCGGTAGGTGTGCATCCTTTTATAAGTTTAAACATTCTGATAAAAGGAGATAAGGACGAAAACCCACATTTGAGAGCAACATCCGTAATGGAATTCTTAGGATTAAGCAAAAGTGTTTCAGCCTTGGCAATTCGTTTATGATTTACATATTTATAAAAAGATACATTTGCGAATTGTTTAAATAATTTTGAAAAATAGAATTTACTAAAGCCGCATTTATTTGCCACATCATCTAGTGATAGTTCTTCTGCACAGTGGTCATTTATATAGTTGCAAATTTCTATGAATTTTTCAAAATATTCTTCTCTTTTTGCATTATTTCTAAATAGTTCGTCAGAAATATTTAGATGTATGTTTTGTCCTATTAGTGTAAGCATATATAAAAATTTTGCATATATTTTGGACTCTATATATGTGTTGTCATTAAAATAAATATCTTTAATATCAAGCATATTTTGATATAAGTCATTATATATTGAAGGATATTCCTTAGGAGTGATTACCAATAGTGGAGACATTGTTGTAATTAAGGTGTCAATTTCACGCATAAATTTTAATGCTGAAATGTCTGGTTGGAAAATTATTCGTTCCCCAACTTCTGGAGCGTAAAGAGCATGTATACATCCGGGACAAATAATTGCAATGTCTCCTTTTCGAAGAGTAACTGTTTTTTCAGGAGTTTCAATGGTGTATATGTTATCAGTTGGCATAATTATTTCGCAGCTCATGTGCCAATGTGAGGGATAATTCTCATTTTCGTTGTTGTAATAGAGCTTAAGAGTTGTTGCATCTTTATAGTTTACTGTTTCAAAAATTCCGTCTAACTGTTCTATCATAATTAATTCCCCATAATTTTTTTGTCAGATAATATGATATCATATTAGTTTAGTATATATCAATATATGATGTTTAAAAATTGCTCTAAATGTAAAGCTGTACAATGCAAAAACAGTTAAAATATGTGCATATTCAACAAAAATATGTAGTAAATATTATGAAAAAGTAATAATTGGACAAAATACAATAATGAAATAGAGCAAGAATTAATAGCTAAATAACAATAATTCTAAAGAATAATACAATTATATATGTTACTGTATTTATGTAACAAACATATATATATTTTTTTATTGGGAGGGACATATGAAGAAGAAATTATTATCTACTTTATTAACACTTACAATGACAGTAAGTCTATTCGCTGGATGCAGTTCTGGATCCGATGGCAAAGCTGATGGCTCAACAACACAAAGTGGCGGAACAGATGGAGAAGTACAAGAGATTACATGGATGTTTTGGGATGATTTAAATGCAACGGAAGACCTTATCTCAAAAGGTTATGCTGATGTAATCGAGAGATATAATAAACAATATGAAGGTAAGTACCATGTAACACCAATTACAACAAACCTTGAAGAGTACTACACCAAGCTTAATGCTTTAGTGGCATCAGGAGATACACCAGATGTATTTATTGTTTCACCAGGACCAAACTTGACAGAATATGTTGAGCCTGGAGTAGCAACTCCACTTGATGACTATCTCGCAGATGGTTGGAAGGATACATTTACAAGTGATGCTGTATTTTCACAGATGACATACGATGACAAGATTTATGCAGTACCTCTGAACATCGCAGCAGCTTGTTGTTTCTATAATACAGAAATGTTTGAGAAAGCAGGAGCTAAAGTTCCAACAAATTGGAGTGAGATGCTCGATGCGTGCCAGAAGCTTGAAGCAGCTGGATATACACCAATTTCAATCTCTGCGGGTACAGCATGGTGTTTGTCAATGGTAGCTGGATATCTTTGTGAGAGTCAAGGTGTAGACCTCGCTGCATTAGCAGATGGATCAGCCTCATGGGAAGATGGAAAGCTTGAGGCAGCAGCATCTGATTTACTTGAGCTTTCAAAGTATTTTCAGAAGACAGCAGCTGGAGATACAAATGATGTAGCGACAGCAGGTTTCTACAATCAGGAAGCAGCAATCCTTATTCAGGGTTCATGGGCAATTGGTCAGATTAATGGTGAAAATCCAGATTTCGAATCTTCATGTGGAGTATTCCAATTCCCAGGTGTGGATAGAGTTATTGCAAAATCTGACAGCTTAGCAATGAGTTCATCTACTAAATGTCCGGAAGCATGTATAGCACTTATGAAGATGTTTACAGACGATGAAGCACAGAAGTACACTGCAGAAGTAGGTGGAAAGATTCCTGTAACAAAAGTAGAGTATGATGCAAATGTAGCACCTGCACAGCTAGCTTATGTTATGGATGTATTTAGTGGCGCTAAGGGAACCTTTGGATTCTATAATGAGTCAATGCCTACAACAGAGGCAGGTGCACATTTTGATGATGACATGGTTGCTGTATTCTTGGGAGACATGACACCTGCTGAGGCCGCGGCGGATATGGAAGATTTTTATGCAAGTAATTGTAGATAGGTAATAATATTATTTATCGTAAGTATTTAGTAATTAAATGAATTATCGGGGCGGCCATATACTATTGGACGCCCTGTTTTAGAATTATGGAGGGACAGGATGGAGAAGTTATTAAAAGATAAGAAAGCTATTATTTTCTTTGTGACGCCAGCTTTGCTCTTGTTTACAGTAGTCTTATTTATTCCTATATGTCAGTCGGTTTATTATTCTTTTTGCGAATATAAAGGACTTACAGCACCAAAATTTATTGGGTTTGAAAATTATAAGGAATTACTTAGTGATAAAACAATGCGTTTTGCACTAAAAAATTCTATATTTTTTCTGATTTTTTCTTGTGTTAGTCAATTGGTAATGGGAATGTTTTTAGCCGTACTTCTTACCAATATAAAGAAAGGTAAAAATTTATTTAAAAACATAATTTATTTACCTTGTGTACTTTCATCAACGGCGCTTGGTTTATTGTGGATGTTTATTTTCAGTCCTAAGCTTGGAATAAATCAGCTCTTAGAAAAATTTGGGATTGAAGGTCCTTTATGGCTAATGGATACAAGCGGATTTATTATTATGCCAATGTGGGTTATTGCATTTGTGTCATTGTGGCAATATGTAGGACAGTCCATGATGCTGTATATGGCGCAAATGGCAGGAATAAGTAAATCTATTTATGAGGCATCATATATTGATGGATGTACAAAAGCAAAAACGTTTTGGCATATTACTTTGCCGCTTATTAAACCGATGGTTGGAACGGCAGTTTCTCTGAATGCAATTGGTTCACTTAAGTTTTTTGATCTGATTTATAATATGACAGAGGGCGGTCCAAATCATAGAACAGAGGTACTTGCGACACATTTATATACACAGGGATTTAAATATAATAAGTACGGATATGCCAGCGCAATTGGCGTAATATTACTTATTATGTGTCTTATAGTAACAGCAGTAGTAAATAAAGCGTTTAAGAATGAAAATTATGAAATGTAGGGAGGAGTATATGATGAGTAAAGAAAAGAAAAAAGCAAAGATTTCTAAAGCTATCATATATGCTTTCTTAGTTTTGATGGCAATTATATATATAGTACCGCTTATTTGGGTATTTTTAGTTTCATTTAAGACAAACAGTGAAATTTTTACCAATCCATTTGGATTACCTGAGAGTTTCTATTTGGATAATTTTACTTTTGCATGGACAGCAGGAAAATTAGGTGTGGCTACTCTTAATTCTGCAATTGTGTGTATAACGACACTTATTTTAAGTATGATAATTGGCTCTATGGCAGCTTTTGCTATTTCCAGACTTCGCTGGAAACTATCGAAAGTATGTCTTACATATTTTCTTATAGGAATGATGATTCCAATACACTGTGTATTGATACCTCTTTTTACACGGTTTGCAAAAATAGGATTATCAAATAATCTTTTAGGATTAATTATTCCATATGTGACATTTTCACTTCCTGTAACGATTTATATTATGACAGGATTCTTTGAAAACTTGCCAAATGAACTTATTGAGGCTGCTTGTATTGATGGAGCATCAATTTATCAGATTTTTTCTAAAGTAATGTTACCACTTTCAAAAACCGGCTTATTTGTGACAGGTCTTATGACCTTTGTAGCAAATTGGAATGAACTTTTAATGGCAATGGTATTCATTTCTGATGAAGCCAAAAAGACTCTTCCCGTCTCGCTTTCGAAGTTCGTAGGTCCATACAATACAAATTATTCACAGATGTTTGCCGCCATAATTATTGCAATTATTCCAACAATAATTGTATATTGTGCATTTAGTAATCAAATTGTTGAGGGTCTTACTGCAGGATCTGTAAAAGGCTAAACGTTAGGAGGAAATATTAATGAGTAAAGAAAGAAAACCACTTGTAACACATATTTATACTGCAGATCCGTCTGCACATGTGTTTAATGACAAAATATATATATACCCATCACATGATATTCCACATGATGGAGAGGATAATGATAATGGCGATGAATATTTGATGCAGGATTACCATGTACTTTCAATGAATAGTATTGAATCAGAATGTATAGATAATGGAGAAGCCTTACATATGGATAATGTGCCATGGGTGAGTAACCAGATGTGGGCACCAGATGCGGCATATAAGAATGGAAAGTATTATTTAGTATTTCCAGCCAGAGATAAAGATAATATATTTAGATTAGGAATAGCTACTTCAGATAGACCTGAGGGTCCATTTGTTCCAGAATCAAGCTATATTGAGGGAAGTTATAGTATAGACCCGGCAGTATTTGTTGATGATGATGGAAGTGTATATGTATACAATGGTGGACTTTGGGGTGGACAATTAGAAAAATGGCAGACAGGTAAGTTTGATCCAGATGGGGTTGGACCAAAAGGAGATGAACCCGCAATAGGTCCTTTGTGTGCGAAAATGAGTGATGATATGCTTTCTTTTGTTGATAAACCAATTCATATATCAATTCTTGATGAGAATGGAGAGCCAATAACTGCAGGTGATGAAGAAAGAAGATATTTTGAAGCACCATGGGTACATAAGTATAATGGAGTTTATTATCTTTCATATTCGACAGGAACAACTCATTATATTGTATATGCAACAAGTGATAGTCCAGTAGGTCCATTTACATATCGTGGAAGAATAATGGAGCCTGTTATTGGTTGGACAACACATCATTCAATTATTGAATATCATGGGAAATGGTACATTTTCTATCATGATTGTGAATTGTCTGGTGGAATTAATCATAGAAGATGTGTAAAGTTCACGGAACTTCATTATAATGAGGATGGTACGATTCAGACAATTGAACCTTACAAATAATTGAGCGGAAAGAACAGAGGTAGGCTAATCAACTAATGGTTAGCCTACCTCTCTATAATTTTTGTTAACGGTGTGCCTTCATGAATTCGATGAATTCTTCAAGTGGAACAGGGCGGTCATACAAGTAACCCTGATACCATTTACATCCAAGCTCAAGTAGCTTGTCACGTTGTTTTTCTTCTTCGACATACTCTGCAATAATCTTGATATTAAGCTTCTCAGCGAGTGTTACAATAGAAGAAATAATCTGCTGGTTTGTAGTGTTATCAAGTACATCTTTGACAAGTGAACCATCTAATTTGACAACGCCGAAGCTGCTTGACTGAAGATACAGTATTGACGTGTGTCCCATTCCAAAATCATCAATCATCATTACATGTCCTTTGGCTTTGAGGCGTTCTAGTTTATTTACTACGATGGCTGCCTTTGAAAGTACATCCTGTTCTGTAATCTCTATCCACAGCTTAGAAGGTTCTACATCGTATTCCTTCAAAGTCTTATCAATATATTCTTCAATATTCCAAAGAAGTGACTTGGCGGTAAGGTTCATGGAAATCTTGAAATCATTGCCACATTCCTTTTGAACTGTAGCGATAGAAGAAATTGTTTTTGTAATAATTCTTTTCTCAAGTCTTTCGAGTAAGTTGCTTTCTTTTGCAAGATATATGATAAGCGGAGGATAAATAAAACCATAAAGTGGATGGTTCCAGCGAAGTAATGCCTCTGCACCTATACAAACGCCTTTGTCATCAACCTGTGGCTGATACAAAAGATATAGTTCGTCATTATCTATCGCACTCTTCAGGTCATGCTTTAGCATTCGGCTAATCTGACCTATACGATTTGATTGAGAAAGCAAATCGAAATTTTCATTAAGCTCTTCTTTTTCCTGAAGAAGTTTTACAACATCTGATATCTGGTCTTTAGCAAATTGTTCCTGTAATTTGATGTTCATGCGAATGAAAGGAGCATATATTGCTACACCAACTGCAATCATAAATAGTTGTAGCAGGCTTCCTCTTATAGAGCCTGTTGCCATATAGCCGCTAAATAGAATTGGTGTTGCCCACGGAATATCTGTTATGACCGGAGGAACTAATCCTATTGATGTCGCCGTAAATGCTATTATGTAGCATGCAAACGGAGTTAATATAAATGGAATAATTAGTATTGGATTGAGTAAAATCGGAATTCCGAAAGTAAGTATTTCATTTATATTGAATACTACCGTAAATGCGGATACCTGAGCCAGGCGGAATAAACGTGTTTTGCGGAAGAACAAACATATAGCTATAAATACACATATTGTTGTTCCGCAGCCACCCATTACAACATAGATATCGAAAAAGCTTTTACTGAAGACCTCACCGGAAGCACCCAGTGCAAAGTTTGTTGTAGAAACTGGTGCAAGAATGTTACTGCCATGAAGTCCCAATGCCCACATTATATGTAGCAGTAAAGTATAAATCAATCCTTTTGCGAACTCGTTGTTTATATAATCAAAAATGCCACACATAGTATTTGAGACTAATTCATATAGCGATGTCACATCAAATGCGTGTAATAATATTTCTGTAACAAACACAAATATACAAATTACGATTGCAGCAGGAAGAATCATGCTGATAGAAACGGAGGTGATTCTCTCCATTCCGCTTGTGTATTCGCGAAAACCTACAAATGGTAACTTAGTTATTTTTTCAAGCAAATAGCAGGAAAGCAGAGCAGTAACTATTGCGAAAAAGCATCCTTTTATACCAACCATACTTATGTCGTAGGTTATGCCTGGAGTATAAAACTGTGAACTGAAAGCTCCCATGGCAACAAGTATATACATGATAGTTTTATCAAGGGTCATATTTCTCTCCATACAAAAGCTTGTACTTAGCGATATAACCATTGCAAGTGAAAACAAACCAAAGGTGCCCGTATAGACGGTGTTAAGAAACTGTTCAAAGTAACTGTCTGTAATGAACCGCTGGTAAGAATCAAGCGGAAAATTAAGAATGGCACATGCAATCCCTCCAGTTAAAACAAATGGAATCATCATAGCAAGTCCATGTCTAATCACAGTAAGAAAAAAGCTTGTCTCAAGCGTAAACGTAAATTGTTTAATTTTTTCCTTCATATAAATTTACCCCAATAAATATAAATCCTAGTTAGTACTATTTTACCAACA
>JAXELM010000068.1:0-4487 GCA_034100525.1 Agathobacter sp. | reverse complement strand
ACATTGAATGCGATATGCAGTGCACTTCATTGCCAGCCAGGCGATTTGATTGAGTTTGTAGACACAGAGGCTGATAAATAAAATCTGCATAGAAAGGACGAATTATGAGTATTAGACGCGCAGAAGAAAAAGACATTGAAGGTATCAGAAAATTACTATATCAGGTAAATCAGGTACATGCAGACGGGAGACCGGATTTATTCAAATCAGGAGGCATAAAATACACAGAGGACGAATTGAAAGAAATAATAAGTGATAGGACAAGACCGGTTTTTGTATATGATGAGGATGAAATAATATTGGGATATGCATTTATCTGGTATGAGCAGACTAAAGAGTCCACAAGCACATACGCAGTCAAAAGCATGTACATAGATGACTTATGTGTAGATGAGACAGCAAGAGGAAAAAGTGTCGGGAAACAATTATTTGAATTCCTAAAGGAAGAGGCAAAAAGAGAAGCCTGTGACAGAATCACTCTTCATGTGTGGGAGTGCAATCCAAACGCATATGGATTCTATGAGCATTTGGGAATGAAACCGCTGTACACAAACATGGAGTATCAGATTTAGGAGCTGAATATGAAGAAAAAGTTATTGGCGGCAGGGACAATTATAATTGTATTTGTTGTGCTATTAGTGTGTTGGTTTGTTGCTGACAAAAGTAATAAAAACGGCACTGATGATAATAAAAAACTCATAACAGCCACAGAAGATAATCAGAAATTATATGGTGGAGTATCCTATTTTTTGTGTGACTATGATGAGAAAATAAAAAGCGGAGAGCTAGAGCCGACCTCAAGAGAGGCGGAGATGGAGAAGGTATATACATTTCTCCAGGGACCCAAATCATGGGAGGCGAGAGTTGATTGGTCTGGGGTATGGTGTTATGAATATCTGGAGGGGAATTATTTTGGCTCATTCGGTTGTGGAATGTGCTGTATGGCGAATATCTATGACACACTCGCGCAGGATAAGGGTTCTCCCTTGGACGCATATTATTTTGCAAGAGAGATGTCTGGATATCTTCCGACTCCACAGAGTGGAGCTATTGGCTGGGGTGATTTGAAGAACTGCCTTAGAAAAATGGGAATGGAATGTGATTTGTATTATAAGCCGGATACATACGAAGAATTTCAAAAGCAGATGGCGGAGTGCAAGTCGATGATAGTACTGGTCTCAAGCAACGACGATGATACATTATGGAAGCACACAAGTGGACATTATGTGAATATCTGGCTCTATGACGAAAGCACGGACAAAGTATTTCTTGCCGAGCCGGGTTCACCAACCAACAATAGAAGCGAAATACCTCTTAAATATGTGTATGATGCGCTTAAGACCATAAGCAAGTTTCAATACCTCAGAATAGATGGATATAATCCTGAGAATGACAGGTGGCATCCTGATGGGATAACTGATGACTGGGTAGAACCATAATTATCACATTTCCGACATGAAAATATCATTTTGTTCATATATATTAAGTTCATTTTTATGCATTTATAGTATCATCTTTGGGAAAGACTTTGACCTTAAATTATTTGGAGGGAAATGTATGAAAAAGAAATTAGTAGCTTTGATGCTTATCAGCTGCATGAGTTTAGGGGCTATTGCCTGTGGAAATGATAAACAGCAAACTACAGAAAAAACTGAAACAACTAAAACAGAAGCAACTGAAACAGAAACCACTGAAATAACAGAAGCAACAGATGCAACAGATGGTAATATGCTTGAAAATGGTGATTTTTCAAAGGGGTCAGCCGGTTGGGGCGTCTATACTGAGGACGGCGGTGCATCGACACTTACCGTAGAGAACGGCGCAGGATTATTACTGATTACAAATAACGGAAATCTAAATTATTCAAATCAGTTGTACTATGATGGATTTTCTTTGAAAAAAGGTGGAGTATATGAGCTTTCGTATAAAATGGATGCTTCACATGCCAGAAAGTTCAACATAAGAATTCAGCTAAATGGTGGAGATTACCATGCCTATATGGAGGAGACAGTTGACCTTACTGAAGAAATGCAGACTTTTACACATAGATTCACAATGAAGGATGAGACGGATCTTGCACCAAGACTTTGCTTTAATCTCGGGGTGGCAGAAGGCTTTGAGAATCAGGTACATAGAATAGATATCGATGATGTTTCTCTTAAGCTTGTCGATGACAGTCAGGTGGATGATTCAGCACTGTCAAATGGAGAGGTAAATATCAACGTAAATCAGGTTGGATACAGACCAGACGATAAGAAGGTAGCGATTGTCAAGAACTGTAAAGCGGGAGATGCTTTTGAAGTAAAGAACAGTTCTGGAGATGTTGTATATGAAGGCAAATTATCAGAGGCAAAGAAAAGCGAAGCTGCAGCAGAGGATGTATGCGAAGCAGATTTTTCCGAAGTAAAAGAAAATGGATCTTACAAGATTACATGTGGAGAGAATGAATCATATGAGTTCACAGTGTCAGCAGAGGTATATAATCAGCTGCTTGAAGATGTTGTAAGAATGATGTATCTGCAGAGATGTGGAATGGATTTAGATGAGAGCATGGCAGGGGATTTTGCACATGGGACATGCCATACGCAAGAGGCAGTGATATATGGAACTGACGAGAAGAAGGATGTATCAGGTGGATGGCACGATGCAGGTGATTATGGTAAATATGTAGTTACTGGTGCACAGACAGCTATCGACTTGTTGCTTTGCTATGAAGATAACAAAGATATGTGGAGTAGAGATGATTTGAATATCCCAGAGTCTGGAAATGGAATACCTGACATTATTGACGAAGTTCGATACGAATTAGACTGGCTCTTGAAAATGCAGGATGAAAGTACTGGTGGAGTTTGGCACAAGGTTTCTACATATAATTTCCCGGCATTTATCATGCCACAGGATGATAAGGATGAACTTGTTATCTCTCCAATTTCAACTACAGCCACAGGTGATTTTGCAGCTATAATGGCAAAAGCATCTGTAGTATATAGTGAATATGATAAAGATTTTAGTCAGAAGTGTTTGAATGCGGCAGAGAATGCATGGAAATATTTAGAAGTAACTGATGGAGGAAAAGGATTCAAAAATCCATCAGGAATATCAACCGGAGAATATCCTGACGAATCAGATAAAGATGAGAGATATTGGGCAGCAGTTGAGCTTTATAAAGCTACAGGCGATAATAAGTATATTGATTATGCCAACAAGCAGATTAAAAATTCGGTGTTAACAGGATATGGATGGATTGAAATGGGTTCTTATGGTGACATCGCTTATCTTTCAATGGATGATGCTGATAAGGACAAAGAGTGTGAAAAAATTATCAAGAATGAAATAGTAAAACAGGCAGATGAATTTATGAAAAATGCTAACAGTGATGGATACGGTTGTTGTCTTTCTATCGAGGGATATAACTGGGGAAGTAACCTTGGTGTCTGCAATAATGCAAGAACAATGATAATGGCAAGCGAGATATCGGGAGATGACAAGTATATCTCAGTGGCAAAGAACCAACTTGATTACTTACTTGGAAAGAATTCAATGTCGTATTCATTTGTAACAGGCTACGGAACAAATGCACCAAAGGATGTTCATCATCGACCATCTGTTGTAAAAGCACAGGCGATGAAAGCGATGCTGGTAGGAGGACCAAACAGCGGTGTTGAAGATCCTTACGCAGCAAATGTATTAAAGGATATGCCACCGGCTAAGTGTTATGCTGACAATCAGCAGAGCTATGCAACAAACGAGGTAACCATATACTGGAACTCGCCATTTGCAAGTCTGCTGACAGAGATTATTCAACATTAATTTCTATATCTTCACCATCAAAATAATCAGAAGAAGTATTCTCCTCTTTAGGCTTCTTCTTATTATCAGAGGTGTCCTTAGATTCAGATTTTTTGGAATCTTCGGATGCCTCTTCTTTTTTCGGTTTCTCTGGCTCTTTAGTATCCTTTGGTATCTCAGTGGTCTCAGCATCTTCAGTAAACTCAGTATCTTCAGTAAACTCAGTATCTTCACTAACCTCAGTATCTTCAGATACTTCAGGCACTTCAAAGGATATCTGCGCCCCTGAGTCGATGACAACAGCTGCAGGAGTGCTTATTATGTCTGCCTTCGATGGGGATACATGATTATAAGCAGCAACACTTGTTGCTACAATAGTCAATGTTCCGACAGTTGCACTTCCGATAATAAGTGCCGTTTTTGCCGCTAACAAGCTTTTGGCTGTAAAACTCTTACTTGCTAAGCTCTTATAATCAATTTTCAAAAAATCATATATAGTAGAAAGAATCTGTCCTGAAATTGCCTGCGATACTGTGTATTTCGGCAATGACAAAAGCTGATGTATTCCAAGGAAAAAGATGGAAACACCACCGACAGAATGAAGTCGGACATTGTCCTGCCTTTCCCTGGTTTCTACTTTTTCGCGAACGAATTTCTTGGCATAATTGAGACGGCTCTTGATGGTATTTGATGAGCAG
>JAXELM010000058.1:0-15026 GCA_034100525.1 Agathobacter sp. | reverse complement strand
CTTTGTATCACGGGATTCTACTTCGTACTCTTCAATATGAATAGATGTATAAACATCATACTCTACTAATCTTTCTGAAAGAAGAACAGCATCCTCGTAGTTATATCCTTCCCATGTCATGAATCCGATAAGTGGATTCTTACCGAGTGCTAATTCACCCTGTGATGTTGAAGGACCATCTGCGATAACCTCACCTGCCTCAACCTTCTGACCCTTGAATACAATAGGTCTCTGGTTGTAGCAGTTTGACTGGTTTGAACGAGAGAACTTTGTAAGGATATACTCTCTTCTGTTTCCGTCTTCCTCTTTTATAATAATACGGTTAGACTCAGCCATCTCAACTGTACCTGCAGCCTTTGCAATCACACATACACCAGAGTCAACTGCAGCCTTTGTCTCCATACCTGTACCTACAACAGGTGCTTCTGTTGTAAGAAGTGGAACGGCCTGACGCTGCATGTTTGATCCCATGAGGGCACGGTTAGCATCATCGTTCTGAAGGAATGGAATAAGTGCAGTAGCAACAGAGAATACCATCTTAGGAGATACATCCATGTACTCAAATTTAGATCTGTCGTACTCCTGTGTCTCGTCTAAGAAACGTCCTGATACAGACTTACGAACAAAGTGTCCCTCTGCATCAAGCTTCTCATTAGCCTGTGCTACATGATAATTATCTTCTTCATCTGCTGTCATATATACAACTTCGTCTGTGACAACAGGATTCTCTTTATCTGTAAGGTCAATCTTACGATATGGTGCCTCTACAAATCCGTACTCGTTAATTCTTGCATAGCATGCAAGTGAGTTAATAAGACCGATGTTAGGACCTTCAGGTGTCTCGATAGGGCACATACGTCCATAATGTGAGTAGTGTACATCTCGAACCTCGAATCCTGCACGGTCTCTTGAAAGACCACCAGGTCCTAATGCTGATAAACGTCTCTTGTGAGTCAACTCACCAAGAGGGTTGTTCTGATCCATGAACTGTGAAAGCTGTGAAGAACCGAAGAACTCTTTAACAGCTGCAGTTACCGGCTTGATGTTGATAAGGCTCTGTGGTGAAATTCCCTCTAAATCCTGAGTAGTCATTCTCTCACGAACAACTCTCTCTAATCTGGAAAGACCAATACGATACTGGTTCTGTAACAATTCACCAACAGCACGGATACGACGATTTCCAAGGTGATCGATATCGTCATCGCTTCCTACACCCCACTCAAGATGCATGTTGTAATTGATTGATGCAAAAATATCTTCTTTTGTAATATGCTTTGGAATGAGGTCTGCCATATCTCTCTTGATAGCTTCGATACGCTCTTCAAGAGTCTCATTCTCTTCCATAATCTGCGCAAGTACTGGGTAGTATACAAGTTCATTGATTCCGAGTGCTTTTGGATCTTCTATCTCTGGAATCCAGCTCTTAATATCAACCATCATAGATGAAAGAACTTTTACATTCTTCGTCTCTGTCTGAAGCCATACAAATGAAACTGCGGCATTCTGAATCTGCTCTGCCAAGTCTCTGCTTACAACAGTACCAGCCTCTGCAAGAACCTCACCTGTTGAAGGGTCTACTACATCCTCTGCAAGAACATGTCCGCTGATACGGTTCTTTAAATGAAGCTTCTTATTGAATTTATAACGACCAACCTTTGCCAAATCATATCTTCTTGGGTCGAAGAACATTGATGTGATAAGGCTCTCAGCACTTTCTACTGATAAAGGCTCACCTGGACGAATCTTCTTATATAACTCTAAAAGACCAGCCTCATAGCTTCCTTGTGGCTCACGATCTGTGATAGAAGGATCTTTTGCAAGAGACTTTTCAATCTTCTCTTCAGGACCAAACATATCATAGATAGCCTGATTTGTTCCTACACCAAGAGCACGTAACAATACTGTAATAGGTACTTTACGTGTTCTATCTACTCTAACATAAAAAACGTCATTGGAATCTGTCTCGTACTCTAACCATGCACCACGGTTAGGAATTACTGTACAAGAATATAGAGTCTTACCAACTTTATCATGTGCAATTCCATAATAAATACCAGGAGAACGTACCAACTGGCTAACGATAACTCGCTCAGCACCATTAATTACGAATGTACCTGTTTCTGTCATAAGAGGCAGATCACCCATGAAAATCTCATGCTCGTTGATTTCGTCTGTCTCTTTGTTATGAAGTCTTACTTTCACTTTTAAAGGAGCTGCATATGTTGCATCTCTTTCTTTACACTCAGGAATTGTGTATTTCACATCATCTTCGCACAATGTAAAATCAACAAAATCAAGGCTAAGCTTTCCGCTATAATCCTCGATTGGAGAGATATCAGCAAATGCTTCTTTTAAACCTTCATCAAGAAACCACTGATAAGAGTTCTTCTGAACCTCTATCAGATTAGGCATCTCTAATACCTCTTTCTGTCTTGAGTAACTCATACGTATGTCTTTTCCAGCTTTGACCGGACGTATTCTGTTTTTCTCCATTGACGTTTCACCTCTCGTTTTTATTTGAACTGACCAATGGTCAGCTTTTGTTGAAAAATCCACCCCTAAAAAACTATATATTGTGGTTATTCTCAACTGCACAAATTTATGTGGTGGTTTTAGTATAAAATACCTATTGACAAAGCATTTATATTACTAATTATCCACAAAATGCCTATTGCACCACAATAGTGCAACGTATACTATACCACAAAGTCAACTCTATTGCAACCCTTAAATTTCTGATGAGCGGATTTTGCACAAAAAAAACAGAGCCGATAAATCGACTCTGTTTTGATTAACTTGACTATTGCGAAAATTATTTAAGAGTAACTTTTGCTCCCTCAGCCTCAAGTTTAGCCTTAGCATCCTCAGCGATTGCCTTGTCAGCCTGCTCTTTGATAACCTTTGGTGCACCGTCAACTGCTTCTTTAGCTTCTTTAAGTCCAAGACCTGTGATCTCACGAACAACTTTGATAACCTTAACTTTGTTTGGTCCTACTTCTGTTAACTCGATATCGAACTCTGTCTTCTCTTCTCCAGCTGCTGCTCCGTCAGCTCCAGCTGCTGCAACTACAACACCTGCTGCTGCAGATACACCGAACTCTTCTTCACAAGCTTTTACTAAATCATTTAACTCTAATACGCTTAACTCTTTGATAGCATCAATAAATTCTGCTGTTGTTAACTTTGCCATTATAATTTCCTCCATTTAAATTTAATATAAAAATTCCGATAAAAACTAGAAACTACTCAGCATCTGCTGGTGCTTCTTCTGCTGGTGCTTCCTCAGCTGGAGCTGCTTCTACAGCTGCATCTGCTGCACCGCCGTTCTCTGCGATCTGATTAAGAACGCGAGCAAGATTTGTGATAGGGCTCTGTAAGCTACCAAGTAACTTAGAAAGAAGCTCTTCTCTGCTAGGTACAGCTGCGATAGCCTTCATACCTTCTGCATCATAATATGTTCCTTCAACTACACCAGCTTTAATCTCTAATGCTGGAGCTGTCTTAGCAAACTTTGCTAATACTCTTGCTGGAGCTGTTGCATCATCTGCTGATACAGCAAATGCGCTTGGTCCTTCAAGAACATCTCTTAAGCTCTCGAACTCTGTTCCTTCAACTGCACGGCTTACTAAAGTATTCTTGTATACCTTGTAAGTAACGCCAGCTTCTCTTAACTGCTTACGTAACTGAGTATCCTCTGCTACTGTAAGTCCACGATAATCAACTACTACTACTGACTGTGCGTCTTTGATAGCTGCTGAAATCTCATCAACGATAGGCTGTTTCAGTTCAACTTTTGCCACAATAGTTACCTCCTTATTTTATTTTCGCATATTACTTGAGGTATATATCTAAATAAAAAACCTCTCCGCCGGACGACAGAGAGGTAATAGTCATTTACTAAAAATAATCTAAATTCCCTCGGTAGGTCTTCGAGTTACGCCTTGCGGCACCTACTGTCTACGGCAATATGCTTGCATATTATAACACTTGATTTTTAAACTGTCAACAATATTCTATAACAAATATTTCACCAGTTTATCTTTGCTTGGTTTACCTGGTCTTCGGTTATAATGTTTCAAATCATCAGAGACAGGACACCATATGCCCCATCTCTGTCAGGTTTCCCTGTTTCCTGCTACTGAGTAATCTTAACTGTGTTAAGCTTAACTCCAGGTCCCATTGTTGATGTCAATGTAGCACTCTTAATGTACTGACCCTTTAAGCTAGCAGGCTTTGCTTTATTTATTGCACCCATAAGAGACTGGAAGTTGTCGTTTAACTGCTCGTCTGTGAAAGATGCTTTTCCAACTGGCACATGGATAATGTTTGTCTTGTCCAATCTGTACTCAATCTTACCAGCTTTGATATCTGCAATTGCTTTAGCAACATCCATTGTAACTGTTCCAGCTTTTGGGTTTGGCATTAAGCCCTTAGGTCCAAGTACACGTCCTAAACGACCTACAACACCCATCATATCTGGTGTAGCAACAACAACATCGAAGTCTAACCATCCTTCATTCTGGATCTTAGGAATTAACTCCTCGCCACCAACATAGTCAGCTCCTGCTGCCTCTGCCTCGTCTACTTTAGTTCCCTTAGCGAAAACTAAAACCTTAACAGTCTTTCCTGTTCCGTGTGGTAAAACTACAGCGCCACGAATCTGCTGCTCAGCATGACGTCCATCACAACCTGTTCTAAGATGAAGCTCGATTGTCTCGTCAAATTTAGCTGTTGCATTCTTCTTTACGATTGAGATAGCCTCTTCAACATCATAAAGATTCTGCTTATCGAAAGCCTTAACGGCGTCCTGATACTTCTTTCCTCTTTTCATGAAAAAATAACCTCCTGGTGGTAATATCGGGAGAGGACCCTCCCACTAATTGTTTCATTTTAAATCCGGGTCATATAGTCAGACTAATTAGTCAACTACTTCAACACCCATTGAACGGCATGTTCCTGCAATCATGCTCATTGCTGCCTCTAATGAAGCTGCATTTAAATCTGGCATCTTCTGCTCAGCGATTTCCTGAAGCTGTGCCTTTGTAATCTTTGCAACCTTTGTCTTGTTAGGTACACCTGAACCAGACTTGATGTTACAAGCTTTCTTGATTAATACTGGTGCAGGAGGAGTCTTAGTAATGAAGCTAAAACTTCTGTCTGCATATACAGTAATTACTACAGGGATAATTGTATCTCCCATTTCTGCTGTCTTAGCATTGAACTGCTTTGTAAACTCTACGATGTTTACACCATGCTGTCCAAGAGCAGGTCCAACTGGAGGAGCTGGTGTTGCCTTTCCAGCAGGAATCTGTAATTTAATGTATCCTTCTACTTTCTTTGCCATTTGGAATTGCCTCCTTAATTTGTTTTCTTAACATCTGCGAAACTTACTTCTACTGGTGTTTCGCGACCGAACAGTTCTACATTGATTGTAACTGTCTGTTTGCTATGGTTCATTGAAGTAATAACTCCTGATGTATCTTTCCATACACCACCGATAACGACAATCATATCACCTTCTTCAAAATCAACCACAACACTCTCTGTCTTAATACCTAAAGGTCTCATCTCGGCTTCTGTGAGCGGAACCGGCTTGCTTCCCGGACCTACAAATCCAGTAACGCCTCTGGTATTTCTAACAACATACCATGTATCATCATTCATAATCATATGAATAAGTACATAGCCCGGAAACATCTTCTTGGAAACCTGTTTACGAACACCGTTCTTAACCTCTGTCACGTCTTCCATAGGAACACGAACTTCTAAAATCTGGTCTTCAAGATGTCTGTTTTCAATTGCCTTGTCAATATTCGCTTTGACTTTGTTCTCATAGCCTGAATAGGTATGAACTACATACCAGTTTGCCTCTGCCATAATTCACTTTGCCTCCGTTAAAATTTAAAACCAATAAGGAAATTCACACCATACTGGATTAACCAGTCTATAAGTGCGATGATAAGACCTGTAACAACTGATACAGCTACTACCGCTATAGTCTGTCTTGCAATTGATTCCTTGGTAGGCCAGATAATTTTGAAAAATTCTGCTTTTAAACCACTGAACCAACTTGTCTTTGGAGTTTTTTCAACTTTTTCAGTTCCCATTATAATACTCCTTTACTCGTTCCTAGACTATTTTGTTTCCTTGTGCATTGTATGTGTTCTACAGAATCTACAATACTTCTTGGTTTCCATTCTGTCCGGATGAGTTTTCTTGTCCTTTGTCATGTTGTAGTTACGACGCTGACACTCTGTGCAAGCTAATGTAATCTTTGTACGCACGACTTCCACCTCCGTTTAAATTCTTAATTTAGTCTCCGCCCTAAAAAAGGGCATAAAAAAAAGACCTTTTTCCAAGCTCGTATACTATATCACAACAGTTTATTTTCCGTCAATACCTTTTAATAAAATAGTGTGCTGAATTTCTTTATATACTAAATATTGTATTTACTACTTTTTTCTTATTATATGTAGCTGTTGCGCCTTGAAATAAATCGCGATATAATAAATATGTATAAATGGATTTATTTTGCCCCTATGCATGCAGGCATGATTTCATGGAAGAAAGGAGGGGATTTAAATGGCTAAAATTGATAACGCATATGAGTACTATGTAGCCAATTATTCAAAATCCGAAGTTTCACGATACGATTCTCACAAAAAAAGTGAACTGCGTAAAGTTTATAATCGAATAGTTAAATCAAACAAAGAATCTCCTCTGTATAAGCTTTCAAATGCAGATGAGGCAAAGCGATTTGCTATTGATATAAAAGAAAACGCTAAAAGTATTCAGAATGTAGTGGCAGAGCTTTCTGAAGAGTCTGGCTCTTTGGTCAGTGCTTTTCAGAAAAAAGTAGCTATTTCTTCGGATGAAGATTCAGTTGCAGTTAAATATATCGGAGACGGAACTGAAGATAACCAGACTGAACAATTTGACATTCGTGTAAACAAACTGGCTACTCCACAGGTAAATACGGGCAACTATATCAAAAATGATGGAACCTCATTATTACCAGGTTCATATTCATTCGACCTCAACACCAACATGAATTCTTACGAATTCCAATTCAATGTAAACCTTGGTGAAACCAATAGAGATACATTGAATAAGCTTGCCAATCTTGTAAATAATTCCAATCTTGGAATTAATGCAAGAGTTTTAGATGGTGATGATAGTACAAGTGCGCTGGAATTAACCTCAAAACAAACAGGATTAAGTGAGAATGAGGAGTCACTATTTTCAATTGTTCCACAGCCAACACAGGAATCAATAACAGCAATTAATGTATTAGGTATTAATAATATAAGCAAACCTGCTTCAAACTCAAGCTTTACGCTAAATGATGCAGAACATTCATCACTTTCAAATACTTTTACCATCAATAATGCATTTGAGCTTACTCTTAAAAATGCTAATACTGATTCAGCAGCTACCCATATCGGATTTAAAACAAGCACTGATGCTGTAGCTGATAATATCCAGACCTTAGTTAATGCATATAATAATATACTTTCATTGGCAGAAAATTATTCTAACTCCGGAGCCAGTGCAGGCAACAAGCTTCTTAATGATATGAGCTCCGTTTCAAAACAACGACAAGGTGAGCTGGAATATATAGGTCTTATGGTTGACAAAGACGGGTCTATATCATTAGATAAAAACATTCTTTCAAGTGCACTTTCAACAGAACGCGCCGAATCGACTTTCAACACACTACGTGAATTTAAAAATGCAATTGGCAATAAAGCTGATGATGCAGCAATTAATCCAATGAATTATGTAAATAAAATAGTGGTTGCATATAAAAACCCTGGACACAATTTTAATACTCCTTATATTACATCCATCTATTCAGGATTGATGTTAGATAATTATGCATAATAATTTATAAAAGAGGCACACTCATATAATATACATTTTATGGGTATGTCTCTTTTTATCTTATAATAATGGCTGCAAATCCCCAAGCATATTGTCTTCAAGTCTTCTTAATTTTTCTGCAATTGCCATGCTTTTTGCATCAGCATTTTTGTACTCATTAATATAACCGCTCAACGATTTTATCCCCATGTTACAACCATCTGTCATTATTTCTGCAGCCTTCTTTGCATCGTCATCCATCACCATCTTAATTCGTGACTGAAAATTTGCTATCGCAGTAACTATCATACCAGGTTCTTTATCTGGTTTACCTACGTCATTTAGTATCTGACGGCATTCAGCTTCTAACTGAGAATGTCCTGCATAGTATTTATCCATTATCTGTCGTAACTGTTTGTCACTTACTTTATCCTTTAACTGTGTTATACTTTCCATCGCCATTTTGCATCCCGAACTACATTCCTGAAGTAATGAGACAGTGTCTTTATTTAATTGTTTTTCCATATTCTCTCCTTCAATTCCACATTTTTAAATTTCATTATTAACATTATCTCCTAAAACAAACTATATATGCATTAATATTTGTATTTCATTTTGAAAAATTAAGCTGTTTTGTGACATAGGTATTGTGGAATTGACGATATAGAATTATACTATGCTCTTGTAACACAATATATGGAGTCAAAAATGAGAAATTACTTTAAGGAAAATAAAACTGTATTAATCGCATTTATTACACTTGCATGGCCTACTGTACTTGAACAACTTCTTTCAACAGTTGTACAGTATGTGGACACCGCCATGGTTGGAAGACTTGGTGCTAACGCAACAGCAACTGTATCGCTTAGTTCAACCTATGGTTGGACTATTAATAGCGTAATCTATTCTATCGGGATTGGATTTTTGTCGTATATCGCACGTGCAATTGGAGAAAAAAATCAGGACAAAATATCACGTGCAGCCAATCAGGCTGTCATAGCAGCATTTTCAGTTGGAATAATACTAACAATTATTACCATGTCAATCGCTCCGCATATGCCTGCATGGATGGGTGCCGATGAAGAAATTCGCCGTGATGCCTCTATATATTTTACACTGATAAATGCGCCTATACTCCTCCGCTCCGCGATGGTTATTTTCGGTTCAGTAATACGAGCAACCGGCGATACCAAAACGCCTATGCGCATTAATGTATTTATGAATGTTCTAAACACAGGACTAAACTATGTGTTTATATATATGCTCGGATATGGAGCTATTGGTGCCGGCATTGCTACGGCGATAGCTTATTGTGTTGGAAGTATTTTAACAATTATCGCTTTTGCAAAAAATCCCATTTTGCACTTTGACTATAAGCATATTAAATTTCATAAGCCTGTAATGTGGGATTGTCTAAGAATCGGCATCCCTGTAATGTTTACCCAGTTTGTTTCCTGCAGTGGATATATTGTAGCGACCAGTCTGGTTTCTTCTATGAAAACAACTATTTATGCAGCTCATTCCATTGCGATTACTGCTGAAACCATCTTCTATATCCCAGGTTACGGAATGCAGGCAGCCACTTCTACACTAATTGGAAATGCAATCGGTGAAAAAAACAGAAAAAAAGAACATAGCGTAATGGTATTATCCATAACTATTATCTTTTTACTTATGTGTGTCTCCGGCGCTGCACTATTCATCGGTGCAGAAGCAATGATGAGTATTTTCACCAAAGATACAAAAGTTATTGAAATCGGAACAACCCTGCTTAGAATAGTTGCATTCACTGAACCTATATTCGGAAGTGCCGCTGTAATGGATGGAATCTATGCCGGAATGGGGCGCACCCAGTACCCTCTGATTGTGGAGCTGGTGACCAGATGGGGAATTCGAATACTCGGTTCATTTATATTTGTGCGCATCCTTGGAATGGGCATAAATCATGTATGGTACTGCATGATTGGTGATAATATAACAAAAGCTTTATTACTCGCAATCGGCATTCTGTTTCTAATACGAACTGGACGAGAATAAATCATGACTTTACAAAATCTCTATATGGTTCGCATTTACCTTCATACCTAGAGGAACATCTGGTTTGACTTTCTCTCCGTGAAAATCAGAGCCACATGATATTTTTAAGCCATATTCCATTGCCAGTCTGAGATAATACTCTTCCTGTTTTTTCTCATGCTTGCTATAAAAACACTCAAGACCATCCATTCCAGCAGCCTTTAATGCACGAATAATACTTTCCTGATTTTTTCTTCCAAGCTTAAGTAAACCCGGGTGCGCCATGACCGCAATTCCTCCTGCATCATGAATCAGCTTAATTGCTTCCTCCGGAGTAGGCTTCGTTCTCTCAGTTGCCTCTTTAAATCTTGGAGTATCTAAATATCTTGAAAAAGCCTCTTTTCTCGTTTGAACATAATCGTGTTCCTGAAGCCACTGCGCAAAATGCGGTCTGCCTATTGAGCCATCACCTGCATATTTTTCCACCTCATCAAGTACTACCGGAATTCCTATACCATTCAGATAATCGCAAATTCTGATTGCCCTGTTAGAACGGCTTCTTTCATACTCTTCACACTTTTCTACGAGTATCTTGTTTTTATAATCAACATAAAATCCAAGTATATGAATTTCAACACCCATGTGTGTGCTTATTTCTATTCCCGGAATAAAATCAATGTTACACCGATGCGCTGCTTCAACTGCTTCTTCCAAACCAGAAACTGTATCATGATCTGTTATCGAAAGCAGCTCTATATTTTTTTCTTTTGCCATAGTAACTAGCTCGGATGGCGTATATTGTCCATCTGATGCCGTTGTATGTGTATGTAGGTCTATATACATTACAAACATCTCTCCCAACTCTATTTCATTCGTGGCACTACATCTCATTATTAAATGTGTAAATATATGTTTAGTTTATATCTATTGCTTGGGAAAAGCAAATTAATAGAATTTACACGCTTTTGTCTGCACTGATCAAAACACGCTTTCCTTCAAATGCAAATCCATATTTTCTAATTCTATCTTCCTCTATGCCCTCATTAATCAACTCTTGTGCATAATTCTTCTCGTTAATTTGGTCTAATGCCGCCCTCGCAGTTTCTTCAAGCGATTCTTCCTTTTTCTCATCCCTCACTTTAAACTCAACAATTATTGCATCGTATTGATTATTTCTAGGCTTAAACTTTACATCATATCTGCCTAAGCCACTCTCTCGATTAGATGTAATTTTGAATTTCTTCTCAAGCGGAAGGAGAAGACCCAAAACAAATCCATGATAAAAGCGCTCTGGTGCTTTCTCAGACGGCTTTCTGCCAACATCATATATACTGATAACGCTCATCGCGATTTCACTCATACACTCATTCATTTTCTCAAGATCACCCTTTAAAAAAGAATCACAAAACGATCTATATTCATATGAGGTCTCATTCCATCTGCTGAAAATATACATAAACGCAATTCGCGTCTCTTTGTTTGTAAAGGACAAGTCACATTCAATGCTTTGGTCCGACACTACATTATCCGCTTTTACGTAACCAGACGCCAACAGAAGTGGCCATATATTTTGCTCATCCTTATCTAAGTCCCTGAAAGAGAAATGTTCATAAAATTCTTTGTGCAGACTCTCACCCATCATCAAGGTCTCAATTTCATGCAACAATTTCATACTTCCATGCTGAATAATATCCTCTATCAGCTTTGTGCCTCCACTATTAGTCCAATATGGCTGCAACACTCTATGTGACAGATAATATGATACTGACCACGGATTATATATGTCTTTCACACCGCATATTGTATATCCGTCATACCATTCCTTAACTGCTGCAAGTTCTTCCCAATCTCGCAACTGTAGCGCTGTCATAACTTCCTCCTCAGTAAAACCAAAGCAATCTGCATAACGTCCCGATGTAATAGTATTTACAGAAACATTATTCAGATCAGAAAAAAGTGATTCCTTCGTAATCTTTGTAATCCCTGTCATGACAGTTTTGCCAATACATCTATTAGTCTTAAAAGTCCTATTGAAAATCTCATGCATTAATGCGCTCATCTCATCCCAATAACCATTAACATATGCCTCTATCATTGGAGTATCATATTCGTCTAAAAGAAAAAGCGGCTTCTGACCATAATGAAGATACATAAGCTCGCATAGATTCTTGAATGCATCCCGAATAACAGAACAATCCCCCTTGTAACTCCTAACTATAATATCGTGGAATTGTTGCTTTTCAACATCAGAAATATTAGCACTTTGTAATAGATAATCATGTTCGCGATATAAAAATGAAATATCCGAACATAAATCATTACATGCTTTCTCGAATGTTTGTCCCTTTATCCCTGCAAAAGACATAAAAATCACAGGCATGGTTCCCTGAAGTTCCATCACATTTTTATCTCTTCCAATTGATAAATTCTCGAACAACCACTTTTTATCAGCGTATCGCACTGAAAAAAAGCATTCCATCATGCTAAGCATCAACGTCTTTCCAAAACGTCTAGGTCTGACTATAAGTGATATTATTTCTCCCGAATCAATCCATTCTTTTATAAAATGAGTCTTGTCTACATAAAAATAATTTTCCTTTATAATGTACTCAAAATCCTGCCCGCCTAATCCTCCCTTATTTTTCAAATATGGGTTTCTCGCCACCACAAGATTAATATACTGTGCATACTTTTCAATAAGGTGCTTCTCATCCTCAAGCCTTCTACGCTCTTCTATCTGCATCAAAGTATTAAATCTATCAGAAAACTTTATGTGATAAGAAATATTTCCTTTGGGCAATTCTGCTATTCTATTGTTAATCTCTGCTATTCTTGCTTCAATATTTGTTTTCCTCAATGCCATATCCATCTCCTATCTGCACCAAATGTTTTGTCACAAAACAATCTATTGTTCATTGACCACAAACAAATATTGATATTTCCTCATTTGTTCGAATATCATTGTCTTAACCCTTTCTTTTATCTCTATCGGATAAATCTTTATACTATCAATTATTTCATCGACGTTTTTCTTATTAAAATAAAAATGCAGATTCTCGCCCGCAAGCTGCTCTGACACATCTAGCTGTTCATCAAAATCTCTACTTACAGTTTTAGCACTACACTCTTTCATCAAGTCATATACACTCTCTCCGATTGGATAATCCATTGTAGTATCAGACAAAAGACATGCTCCATTATCATATATTCTACAATAATCAAATTCCTTCTTTGAATTCATAATCACAGCAATATTGTGCAAATGTCTGTCTTCGTTCATGAAAAACGCATCAAGAGTAAACAATTTATTCAGATATTTATCAAAATTCTTCAACCCCGTCAGATTCTTAACTTGATTGCACAAGAATCTGATCCTTTCATCAACTCCTTTCACACGCCACACAGACTCATAAAAGCTTTGATTATATACATTCTTGAAAAGTCTCTCCAAAGTTATTATCTGCCAATCATCTTCTATGAAATCTTTACTATACGCCCCATTATATATTGCTCGCTTATATTTTATCTGCTCTAGTTCATATACTACATACTCAGATTCATCTAGAGAAGAATACTGCAATAAATGAGACACAACATATTCTGCTAATCCCTCATATCCCGTATAGTCCGCTTTGTACCATTTTCCATCATTTTTCCATTTAAGCTGATTTCCTTTTGATGATTGTCTGTCATTTGTTCTAATATTTTGCTCAAATAACTCTATCATTTATTTTCTCTCCACATCAATCCAAAAATCATCCTCGGCCATTCTTCCCTGTGTCTTTTCAATTATCATTAATGGATTATAAAATGGCAAATTCAAATCCTCCAATATCAACTTCATTTTATCTCGTGTTCTGGGAAAACACCTTGATTCTAAAAAAACTTCGAAATCGGCATAATTCGGATTCTCATTCGCTCCAAACGCTCGAAACATAACATTGTCTTCGTAATTAATTATTTCGACCTTCTCATTCATCTCATCAATATCTATCACTGTGCAAATCTGTTGTCTGTACATATATTTTAACCGCAAATTAAACTTCATTTCTGACAAAACCAGATTTGATTTTAATTTATCATTATTTTTTATTGCAAATACTGCACATACTATTGGTCCAGTAATATTTTCTTTACTACTTTCCCACCTTACAACTGTAGGTTTTGAACAACCCATTAAATCAGCAAATTCTTTCTGTGATAACCCCAATGACTTTCTAAAATCTCTAATTTCTTTTGCAGTAATATATTGGGGAATAATAAAGCTTTTTGTTTTCATAGTCTTCACCTCAACATTATTAAATCATAATTTTGCAAAAAGATAAAGAAATAGTTATCATTTTGATTACTTTATCGATAAAATTATAATCATTTTGATTACTTTTTGCCATTCCATGCTTATTCTATTTGTCAGTATTCTCATCTCTTCCCATTTTTTTCAGCTTATCATAGTACTCTTTATATCTATATGCCGTACGTCTACTAAAATCAGACAATTCAACAATCTCCATAATTGTCTTTCCTTCTTCATAAAGTACAACAAAATCATTATATGACTTCATCCACTTTTCATCATGTTTCTTCCTTCCGCTGAACTTACGCCCCTCATACTCTTTGAGCTTATTCCTAAGTTCCTCATTCTCACGCTCTAACTCTTCAATTCGTAACTTTGCTTCCTTTAATGTCATATTATTCTCCCATCGTGTGTCATTTTCATTCTGTCATTATTGTACACTAAGTTTCCACATGTGTCAAATATTTTTTGTCACAATTATTTATCTCACAGACATTTATGGACAGAGGACAGATTCACCATTTTATAAAACTGAAAAGCGGGAGTTAAATGCAATCACACTTAATTCCCACTCAAATATCATAGACATATGTTTCATGTGTTGTTTCTGCTCTTCTTCACGTTCTTTTATCTCTGTATTATATTCATACAGAGTAATATATCCTTCCTTTAGAAGTTCAGCCGCTTTCCGCGCTAATTCTCTAACAAATCTTCGGGCCTACATGCCAGTGCCTTACTCAATCTGATAACATACTCAGCCTGAGCTTTATTAATATTCTTCTGACGCTGCTCATATTGTTGAATTGTCTTAATCGGAATATCTGTCTGGATTGCTAATTCCCTTTGGCTTAAT
>JAXELM010000174.1:0-3287 GCA_034100525.1 Agathobacter sp. | reverse complement strand
ACATAAGTCTCACATTCCCGTTTGTACTCAAGAAGAGCTTTGTTACATTTATCAAGAATCTTTTCTATTTTGGAGCTATAAGGCTTTATTATTTTCCTGCACATCAGAAAATCTTCTTTATATATTTGTGCACTGTACATCTCGCGGCTTCTCTCGACCAGATTGTGTGCCTCATCAATCAGGAAAATATAGTCTCCCTTTATCCCTTCCTGAAAAAATCGCTTTAAATAAACATTTGGATCAAAGACATAATTGTAATCACAGACTATATCATCAACCCACGAAGAGACATCAAGACTTAGTTCAAACGGACACACCATATACTTATTTGCCTGCTCCACAATTTCATCCCTTGTGAAAAAATCAGATGACGTAAGCAATTCAAACACAGCATCATTTACTCTGTCATAATGACCTTTGGCATAAGGACAGTTAACCGGGTTGCACTCCATCTCATCACACAAACAAAGCTTCTCCTTCGCCGTAAGCTGTATAAGCTTCGCCTTATATCCATATTCGCACAGAAGCCTGAATGTATCCTTCGCCACCGATGCTGTTATAGTCTTTGCAGTCAGATAAAAAATTCTGTCACCCAAATTCTCTCCTACTGCTTTTACCGCCGGAAAAATAGTGGATATCGTTTTCCCAACTCCGGTAGGTGCCTGCATAAACAGATTTTTGTGTCTTAAGATTGTCCTGTAAACATCTTCCACCAGACGCTTTTGTCCTTCTCTATATTCAAACGGAAACTGCAATGATTTGATAGACGCCTGTCTTTTTTCATGCCACTTGCACTGAAACTCAGCCCACTTGCCATATTCTTCGATAAGCCTGCCAAACCATGTCTGCAGGTAATCAAACGTATATATTTCCCTGAAATACTTCGTCTCCTCAGTCTCCAGATTGCAGTATGTCATCTGCACACCAATATTTGATAGTTCGTTGTCATATGCAAAAATGAATGCATAGCACATCGCCTGTGCCTTGTGTACAAATACAGATTCTTCCATAAGCAGAACCTTCTTGTACATTCCTTTTATCTCGTCAATAAAAACTAATTCTTCGCCGTTTTCATTCTCTTCTGTAAAAATCCCATCCGCACGGCCTTCAATAGTCAAATCAAAAAGGGGATTATGCACGACATAGTTAAGCGGTACTTCTGCCTGATAATTCTTATCTTTACTCTTTTGAATTTTTCTGTGAATTCTCGTACCTTCGAGCATAGCATCAGCACTTTGAATTTTCCCTGCACGGTTATCAATATCGCCCTCTCTGAAAATGAACTCAACAAGATTACGCACCGAAATATGAAGTTGTGTCTTTGCTATCTCTCCCATACTATCTCCTGTAAATCTAATCTGTAACTATTCAGACCCTTCGTAGTTACGAACCACATAGAAAAATGTCTTGCCTCTATATTATTTAAGAAGCAAGACATTAATCATCATGTCTATTCAATTATTGTATTATGCGACAGCCAATTTATCAACCACGTTTTCAAAATCTGCGTTATCGCCTCCATAGCAAACTAAGAAGTCATGACCAAGTCCGATTCCCAGCACACCAAGAATAGATTTAGCATCAATAAACATCCTGTTGCATTTGATATCAATTTCAAAATCGCACTTAGAAGCCGCATTAACAAACTCTTCGATTTCTTCGACTTTCTCAAACTGTAGTGTCCTTACCGTATCATACATAAAATACACCTGCCTTTTCATTACATGAAACCATTTCACTTTTAGTTTCAAAATATCATCATCAACAAGTATTACTTCTGCATTATGACATCATACTTTTAATCTGTCAAAATATTGTATACACGCAAAGTATCGTATTTTTTCGACGATTTTCACCAAATTTATCAGATATAAATCTGATTTTCAAAATAATGTGAACAAATTTTCAGACTTCTTACTATCACTATATGAAAATGCACAAAAAAAGTGCCACTACAACTCTATGCTTGGCACTTTTTTATAAAATCTAGTACTTTATTACGACCTAATGTTTTAAATATTTTCTCTAAAAAATCTATTTTTGTAAATTACTCAGTATTACATTAAATACATCTATATTATTTAATACTATAATAGCCACCTTCTCTTTTGCTCTGCTAAGCCCGTGAAAAAGGCATCTTACCTTGTAATTATCATAGTTTTCATCATCAAAAGCATCAAGTGAACCATAAGAATTATAATAAAATGTATCATCTATCATCATAACAACACGCTCAAATTCACGACAGACAGCGTCAGTTACTTCAACACTGTGCTCCTGATTCTCCTCGCCTTTACTAATCCTGTTGTCATATATGAAAACATATCCATTTTTCTTATAATTATCTAAAATAATACCTGCCTCTTTCTCGTCATTTGCATAAGCAAGCTTTACCGATGGATACAGCCTCTGCTGCTTATACTTTAGCGGCTTTATCACATTGTGAACAAACGCTGATATCTCACTGTTTACACGAATTCTGTTCGTAAGCTGATAAATCTGGCAGTCTTTTAACTCCTCAATAAGCTCGCTCCCAAGCTTTTTCTTTCGATTTCCAAGTAATGCTTCCGTCGCATATGAAAAAATAATTGGAATATCTCTTTTTCTGGCAATCTCACATAGATTATCGAGAACTTCTTTTGTAATTCTATGGGCTTCGTCTACGCAAATTGCAGTGTATTCATCTGATATAGTCTGCTCATCGCAGGTATCTGCCGCTAAATCTGTCGCGATAAAATCAACTCTTTTTAATCTGTTGTTTAATTTGGAAAGCTCCTCTGAGGAACCACCAATATGTACTACACATACTTTTTCACGCACTGACAGCTTCATGGCTATATCATACAGTAAAAGAGACTTTCCAGTCCCGGGACTTCCAGAAAAGCCCAGCGACACAAATCCTTTATTCTTAAGCTTTCCAAGTATTTTACGCTCTATATCCTTCTGCTGCGAAGTCAGAAAATATTCTTTTCGCAGGAATCTGTCAGGGTCTGTAAGCGGAGATATAATATACTTATCCTCTTTAAACAGCACTTCGATATCATCCGAATACACCTCTGTCTGCTTTTGAAGATTCTCGGTAAGCGTCTGCCAGTCCGAATCTACTATTTTGTCAGTATTTGATAATCTGACCAGCCTGTTTTCACTGCTTATGTATGTATATGAATATATTGTTTTTCCAAGCATTGATAAATAATATCTATTTTGAATGAGCTGTTTCTTTATTGCCTCTGTCGATACAGGTCTGCTCTTTAATTCAATATTTATAATATAATCGCTTGAAATCC
>JAXELM010000038.1:0-36475 GCA_034100525.1 Agathobacter sp. | reverse complement strand
TCAATAATATCCTCCACACCTACTTCATTATCACTGGAGGCCGCACTTACAACATCCACCTGTCTGTTAATACTCTCAACCGATTCACTAAACATTGAGGACGTTTCCTCAATGGAAGTAATGGCCTTCTGAATCTCTCCGACCGCCTGTCCGTATTCCTTCGCCATATCCGCAAATTCCTTGAACTGCTTGGATACGTCACTTTCCATGAACGCCACAACATCCTCAAAGCATGCCCGAACGCTCTGGATACTCCGATTTGCTTCCGCACAAATGGCCTGAATTTCATTTACTGTCTTGGATGAGCTCTCGGCAAGACTTCCTATCTCCCCTGCCACAACAGCAAATCCTCTTCCTGTCTCTCCTGCCCTTGCCGCCTCAATGGATGCGTTCAGAGACAAAAGATTGGTCTGACTGGTGATATCAAGAATCTGCGTAGCCATTACGTTAATCTTGGACAATGCCTGCAGATTCTCCATGGCTGTCTCAATATCTGCCTTGGTTTTCTCGATCTTATTGCTATTGCCGATGAGGGTTTCATCTGCAAGCTTTCTCATGGCATCTGCCGTCTCTATGAGATGACTGCTCTTCACATTACCGTCACGAACCTTATCCTCAATGTTGGCAACCATATCATTCATTCGTGAGATTTCACCGGTAACAGCATCGATGGATGCATTGGTATTGAGAATGCTTGCGGAGAGCTCTTCCGTTGTCGCTGCATTGTTTTCTATACCTTCCATCAAATCCTTGGATGTGACAGACATGGTATTGGAGCTGTCAATCAGGGATTCAGAGCATTCATTCAGTGTATTCACTATCTCGCGGAAGACACCGGACAGGGTATCCACTGCACTTGCCAGCAGTCCTACTTCACTTTTTCTTCCCACATAATCCTTGATTCCTTCATCCTCTGACAGCTCCAGATCCTTGAGCTGTTCGATTGTATGTACAACACGGTTCAGAGGACGCACACTAAGGCGGATTGCAACAAATGAAATGCCGACAATCAACACCAGTGCCAATACACACGCTCCACCGAGTACGTTCCTATTGTGAATCGCTGTGGCGTAGATCTCCTGTGTCTCATCCTTGATCACCAATGCCCAGTTCTTATCGGTCATATGGGTATATACCGCAAAATAGTCCTTGCCGTCCTCTCCGGTATATTCCTTATTGCCCTCTGCCTTCCCGGCATTGATATCTTCGATTATGCTTAGTATCTGGGGATCGGTAACCTCCGTTCTCACCAGCTCTGCATTGCTGTCAAAGATATAGGTATTGTTTTTCAGATTAATCAGTGAATAAGTAGCGTGTTCCATTCCCTCAATCACGGATTCATCCAATAAAACCCCCAGCTCATCCACAAGCTTGGCACCGCCCACAAAACCCACTGGTGTCTTCCCGTCATAAATCGGATAATACATGGACATTACGTTCTGACCGGATGCCGGAGATTCCAAAATACCTACATTCTCAACACCGTCGGCAGCCAGAATACTATCCTGCAATGATTTCAGGGAATCACCCTCACGCATCACCATTCCCGGTACATCGGGATTGGAATGGGTAATGACCGTAGAATCCCAGGTATCCAGATATATTCCCTCCCAGTTGCCGATAGACGCATAGTACCGCTCATTGTACTCCTGGGCAGCTTTCTTTAAATCGGCGTCAGAGGGATTTCTGACAAAGGCGTTGAGCTCACCGCTCTGACTAAAGGCAATCAACAACTTTTCGGCGCTGTCCGCATATTGACTGATAATCTGAATCTTCGCATTCAGGGATGTTTCCATACTGTCCTTCGCTGCCTCCTTCGTAGCGGAGGTCATGTTGGAATTCGAAATGAAAAACAGCAGCATCATACATGCTCCAACGATGACTGTAATCAGCAAGGTAATACTGGTACTCAGTTTCTGTTTTTTTAACATTTGATCCTCTCCTTTTAACTTTATCTGTCCGCAGGCTGTCTGTTCGTCATTGGAACAGAATGTCCTGTGGTGCTTTCGGCGTCGCCCGAGTTGGCTTATATTAATTATACCACATCGCTAGCGAAACGGCTAGCCCTAAGCACATGAAACCACTACTTTTTTAGACTTAAGAATTGTAGTAAAACGAATCTAGTTAATCTGCAGCATTTTCATAAACCGATATACAGTGTCCTTTGCAAATGACGGCGTATTTTACCAGTAATAAAGCTCATATACATACTTCTTGGTTGTCTTGTATTATACTTTTATTCATAGCATGAGCCTCCGGTTTGTAATTGTTTATTGTCAACTCAATTATACCAAAACCATTGGTTTCATGCTATTTTTATGCCAGTTATTATTGAATTTTCAAGGTGCATAGGCACTTATTCAAGTGCGAAGTTTGAGTTACTAATATTATCCATCAAGAATTACTATTTCATACCTTATGATGAAAGTATGCATGCCAGCTATAACTTACTGGTAAACACGGAATGCGTTGCACTTCTTATACATGAAAGCAGTCCCTCAATGGTTATAGAAATGCAGAGCCTGATAAAAGAATTAAGTTAATACATTAATCAGTAAATCTGATAGTTTCCACTTAATGCAAGCATTGCAAACATATACAAACAATTGTCATAATATCTGCGACTGCCTTCACGAAGAGGTGTATTCCAAAAATCTTTTACACATTCTAATGCATATTCACCTGAAGATGCAAGTGATGCCTGCGCATTCGTCGCAGTTATTGCAACCGGATGCAGGGCATCTATGTCAAGAACTTCCCCTTCAATTGTATATACTTTGCGATTCGAATCCTTTACTGTATTCTTAAAGAAGAACTGCAGTTTTTCTGCATTTTTCTTGCACCAGATACCATGTTCCGTATCTTTTGAAAACCATTCATAATCAAGGCCAATATTTGCTATTGTTCGGTAAGCATCACTATAGTACCAATCATGTCTTCCAAAAATCTCCTGCTCACCGCTATATGGCTTTCCTTCAAATGTACTATATTCTGCCGATAAACCTGTTTTAGAATCACATGCTTTGATTAGAAAGCTTCTGCTAGCCGCTGCTGCTTTCTTCCAAAATTCCCTGTCCTCCTCATTTGCCCATAATGCAAACAACTCATAAAAATGAGGCAAATGATACGATGGATCTGAAAAATCTCGTTCTGCAATAAAGCGAATCAAATAATTATTTGAATCCCACATTGCACGTCCAATCCCATCTTCACCCTTGTGGATTAGAGTGTGAAGAAGATTTCTAGCTTCTTTAGAATAATTGAAAATTCCCTGTCCATCTCCCCATCTGTGAGATGCAAAAAACAATGCCATTGCAAAATACTCTTCTCCATCAGGAGCTGCACCATACGAATTTTTTACCCCATCTGTAGAAACAGACCATGCAAAATAACCCGCATTTTCCCCCTCTTCCATATACATATAGTTACGAGCCCAATTCCATATGCAATCAAACTCCTTCTTATGATTTAACTGAACACACATCATCATTCCATAAGACATTCCTTCAGTTCTTACATCGTGATTTCCTGTATCCTCAATATAACCCATATTCTCCTCTTCATTCATGAAAAAGAACTTATTTTCGCCGTAAAAGATCTCATAAAATGTATCTTCCACACGATCTTCTATTTCACCTTCACTTAATCCAAGTTCCAAAAAAACATTTCTATATGTTCTGTTTTTAATATCCATACCAATCTCCTTCTGAAATATTTATATAATACTATGCTAGCACATTCCCCAATTGTACTCATAGGGAGAAAATATAGATAAAAGCAGGGTAAATTATCTATTAACCCTGCTTTCAAGTTCTCTTTGCATTTCCTAAAAAAATCTCTGGCTTGCAATCATACGTATAATTTCATTGTCCGAATTAATAAGCAAACCTGTTGTAGCAAAAAAGCCGTATACGTTTTCACGTTACGGCCTTTTTTGCTATCTGATATTATTGTTCCGAACAATTTCAAGTCGACACTTTATTCTTTAACTCCTCCTAATGTTAGTCCAGCCACAAAATACTGCTGTAGGAAAGGATAAATACAGATAATAGGTAGCATTGTTACAATTGTTGCTGCTGCACGTACAGAAGTCGGTGTAACTGTTCCTGTCGAATTCTTCATCGCCTCTGCTGATGTCCCCTGATTAGTAACAGATGACAACAATTTCATCAATTCATACTGTAGTGTTGTAAGATTATCACTCATTCGGTTATATAGCATCGCATCAAACCATGAGTTCCATTGTCCTACAGCAACAAAAAGAGCAACTGTTGCATACACCGGTTTACAAAGCGGTGATATTATTTTTACAAAAATAGTTGTATATCCTGCTCCATCAAGCTGAGCGGATTCCTCTAGACTATCTGGAATCCCATTCATATACGTTCTGATAACCAACATATTAAATGCGCTCACCATTCCAGGAATTACATATACCCAAAAGCTATTAGTAAGACCAAGGCTCTTATATAATAAGAATATTGGAATCATACCACCATTTACATACATTGTAATTACCCAGAAAAGTGATACTTGCTTTGAAAAAAGAAAACGCTTTCTACTCACAATAAAAGCTAAAATAGCATTTGATACAAGAGCAAGTAATGTTCCTATTACAGTACGTGCAACTGTAACAATTGCACCTATAATAAGATTATCTTTCTGAAGCACTGTAATATAGTTCTTTAATGTAAACTTTCTTGGTATCAGATATATACCACCACGAAGAGCATCAGTACCATCATTAAAAGAAATTGCTAATGTATTTAGTACCGGATATAATGTAATAATTACGAATGCAATCATAAATATAACATTGCAAATAACGAAAATACGGTCTGATAAAGATGTCTTCTTTTTTAACTTTCCACTGCTTTTCATTGAATGTACCTCCTTAGAATAATCTTTCTTCACCATTTCGTTTTGCAATCTGATTTGCCGCAACAATTAAAATGATACTAACTACACTCTTGAAAATACCGGCTGCAGTACCAATAGCATAATCGCCCTGACTGATACCCCATTTCAATACATAAATATCAATTGTCTGTGACACATTCTGCACAAGACCATTTCCTAATAAATATTGAATTTCAAATCCTGCATTTAAAACATTACCCACATTCATTAACAATAAAATAATTATAGTAGGCCTAATTCCTGGCAGTGTAACATATTTAATCTTGCCCCATCTTCCAGCACCATCAATAGCTGCTGCCTCGTAAAGCGAAGGATCAATTGATGTAATCGCTGCCAAATAAATAATTGCATTCCATCCTGTTTCCTTCCATACGTTTGCAAATGCTACCAATGGCCAGAAATATTTCTCATGCGCGAAAAAATTGATTGGCTGTGAAATTATATTAGTATTCATCAATACTTCATTAATAATTCCAGTTCCAGATAACATATCATGCAAAATACCAGTTACAACAATCCATGACAAAAAGTGTGGTAAATAAGAAATTGTTTGAACAACTTTTTTTCCGCCCTTACTTTTTATCTCATTGAGCAATATTGCAAATGCTATTGCAGTCACAAAAGTCACTACAAGGTTAATAACTCCCATTGCCAATGTATTTCGTATTACACGAAGGAATGTCGCATCCGAAAAAAGCATTTTAAATTTTTCTAAACCAATAAACTGCGAATGTAAAATTCCATCCTTTGGCTTGTAATTTTGGAATGCCATCGTCCATCCTGCCAAAGGTAGATAGTAGAAAACAAATCCATAAAGTGTAATAATTCCAGCCCAAATCAACAATACTTTCTGGCGTTTTACTTCTGCCCATGTAATATTTATTTTCGGCTCTTGGTTCTTTGTTTTTTTCCTTGCACTAACCATACCCGCACTCCTTAAACTTCACCATGTTACTCTATTCGTACTTCTTTGCCTCTTCAACTCTTCGGTCTAACTCAGCCTGCATCTCTGAAATAAATGCTTCCGGATTGCAATCAGAATATACTTTCATATACTCATCCCATGCTTTCTCGAAGTCATCTGCCATTACAACCTTTGGCAAATACTGATGTTTGATTTCACCCATCTTTGTCCAAGCTGTACCACCCTCTGTAGATGTAGTCATTGTGTTTGAGAATGTATACATTGGATACCATGGACCTGGTGCTGGATTTGTTCCAAGCATTTCTACATAAGTTTCAACCTTATATGCATCAAAACATTTTTTAACATCCTCTGTTAATCCATCATAAAATTCCTTTGGCTGTCCGTCAGGTTTCATTGCATTGATACCATCTCTGCTTGTTCCTTGCCACTGTGGAAAATAAGAATATGTACATAAATGAGAAGCTTTGTAAGCTGTATCAGATGCATTTTTTCTCATTTCATCTGTTTTATAAAATTCACCATTTTCATCCACTTCATAATCAACGCCTTTTACTCCCCAGAAACGAAGGTCATGCATATCCTGTTCTAATAAGTCACTTACAAATTTCATTGCTGCATCGACATCATCACAGCTTGTTGTGATTGACAAACCACTTGATACATTCAATACTCCGCCTGAGTTGTGCCACTGGTTCTTTACACTTCTGTCAATTGTGATTGGAAGTGGAACATAGCTGCAGCCCTGCTTATCCAATCCAGCTGATTTAATTGCATCATATCCATTGTATGCAAAATCCCACCACTGATCGATCATTCCAAGCACACGTCCAGAAGAAATTTTCGCAATATACTCATCATATGTCTGAGTAAATGATTCAGGATCTATAATACCTTTTTTGTATTCTTCATTAAGTTTCTTGAAATACTTAACTGCTGTATCTGTTGTGTTGTAATCAATTACCTTCTGAGTATTAGGGTCTACAATTACCGATCCGTCATTTGGGTATCCATCTAAGAACTCAGGTGCATTCTCAAGACAGAAATAGCGCCAGTCATCACAAAGAATTGTGTATGGTATATTCTCTGTACCATCTTCCATTGTCGGATTAGCCTCGTTGTATTTTTCAATCAAATCAAAATACTCATCCATTGTTCTTACTTCTGGATATCCAGCCCATTCAAGTACACGTGTCTGAATCCAGAATGCTTCATCGTTATGTGTACATTCCTTCTCTTCTCCATATATGTTACTAAACTGTGGAATCCAGTAAATATGTCCATCATCCTGTCTCAGTGAATCCCATTCCTGCTCAGTAAAGAACTCTTTGATATTTGGATATTTCTCTATGTAATCATCAAGCGCGACTAATGCTCCTGCTTCATAAAGCTGAATTGATCCATCTCCACCTTCAATAAAATCAGGATATTCACCACCAGCAATAAGTGTTCCAATTGCCTCTTCAGCAGTTTGTCCTGTAAGCCAGGTCTCCTTCACCTTAACTCCTGTCTTCTCTGCAATCATCTGCTGAATCTCATTGTCATCGTTAATTTCTGAACCTGGGACAGCAAAAAAGGCAGTAAACTCTTTGACCCCTTCCTGTGCCTCTGTTCCATTACCGTTACCTTTACCTTCTGTTGATTTGTCACCACAACCTGTCGCAAACGACATTAACATTGTAGCTGTCAAAAGCAAACTAACGATTTTTCTTTTTTTCATTTTTTAATCCTCCCTTGTTTTATAAATACAGTAATTCCCAACTCCTACGATTCAATATTTCAATAGAATGTTTTGAATTATTGCTATATTATATTTTAAAATATTTTATCTTTCAAACAATCGGAGGAATTATATATAAAAACAGGAGAAATTATAGACGAATTAATACATCCATAATTTCTCCAGTACTTGTCAATTATTGCTCATTGTCTGTTTCCTGAATTTGGCAGGTGTGCACCCTTTAACTGCGATAAAACGATTAACAAAATAATCCACATCTTTGTACCCTACAGCCTCAGCAATCTGATATATCTTCTGGTCTGTACGAATTAACAACTTAGCTGCTTCTTCCATTCTATACTGATTCAGATAATCCTTGAATGAGCATCCATATTTTTTTCTAAATAATTGTCCCAAATAAGCACTATTAACATAATAACGCTCACTTAGTTCTTTTAATGTCAGATTAGAAGCATATTTTTCTTTTACTTCCCTCTCAATCTTTCCTAATATCCCCTTTGATTCATTCTTTCGAAGCTGTGCAAGATAATCACCATATTCATATGCCATACGCACAAGATGAATCTTGCTTCCACGCATTATCCCGTCTTCAAAAGCCTCCTCACTTATCAATCGAAAAATTTCTTCCTGATTCACATCATCATCAAATTCACTTGCAAGATGAATAAGCTGGAACATCAAATAATTGATATTTAACTTCATTGTTCCTCCTGTAATTCCTCTTGTCTGCATTTCTTCATAAAATGAATCCACCTTCTGCTTAATCTGAAAATGATCATTCTGTTCAATAGCTATAATGAGCTCATCCAAACTCTTCTTACATAAGAGAATACCGCCATCTGTAACCTGAACCTCTTCTTCATAAAAATAAATATCCTTCTTAGCACGAAATCCCTGCAATGAACGAAGCATATAAGACGTTCCATAAGATTTTGAAATACTTTTTTCATTTGTAACTTTTTTTCCTACTATCATAATGGCAGGAAGTTTTGTCACATCCTTAATATACTTTAGGAAACTCTTAAGAAACTCTTTCTCTGAAAGCTGACGCTCTTTTGCCATATAGTCACAGTACCAAAAACCTATATCATATATCTTCTCATGACCTGACACATCAATCACGCAATGATTAGCATACTCCTTCAAAAAATCACAACTGGCATCATAAAGTTTTCTCAAATATGCGCGTTTTTCCTCATCCGAAAATTCATCCAGTGTTGTATCGATTTCCAACTGTATTTCAATATAACACATTTCTTCTGACATTTTTATATACTTATGTACATATTCCAAGTTAATATTATCCGATTTTCCCAGGAAAAGAGCAATAAGATTGCGATCCAGATATGCTTTCTCCCTAATCTCCCCTTCTCTTTTTTCTTTGTCAGAAGTCTTCTTCATGGCAGATACTTTTCTAAGTACAGCTAACAGATTGTCTTTGTCCACAGGCTTTAATATATAATCTGTACACGAATATCTCATCGCCTCCTGCACATAAGCGAACTCTGCATATCCGCTCAAAATCACAAAATATATATCCTGTTTTTGCTCCTGCCGCAGTTCTCTTAACATTTCAAGTCCATTTTTTACTGGCATGTTGATATCTGCAATTATCAGATCAGCGGATTGTTCCTCCAACATCTCCATAGCTTCCTGCCCATTTGAAGCAGTACGAGGTATTTCATATCCCTCCTGTTCCCAATCAATGAGCACCTGAAGTCCCTGTGTAATAAAGGGTTCATCATCTACCAATAGAACTTTTAACATACCATATCCTCCTTCTGCACATATTGGCACGGAATCCTAATCTGAATTATAGTTCCAATCCCTTTTTCTGAATCCAACTCAAAGTGAACTTTATCATCAGTAAGCATCTTCAAGCGAAGACAAGCATTCACGATTCCTACACGTCCCTTCATCTTTAACATATCAATATTAGCCTCTCTCATTCTTTTAAGAAGAGTTATTGTTTCCTCTTCATCCATTCCATTTCCAGTGTCCTCAATTTCTAAGCACAGATTATTATTGTCTACAGAAATACGAACAAAAATCCATCCTGCTGTTGTCTTACTTTCAATTCCATGCACACATGCATTTTCCACAAAAGTAACAATTGTAAGCTTTGGTATCTGAAACTTTTTACAATCTTCTTCCACCTCTAGTTTATATGACAAACGATCTCCAAAACGATATTTCTGTAATCCAAGATATGCATCTACAAAATCCATCTCTCTATCAATCTCAATCGTATCTTCCTGCCATTCCACATACTGTCTCTGCATAATTGCAAGCTTTTGTACCATATCAGCTGTTTCCATTTCTTTCTTAATAATACTATGCATACGTATGCTTTCTAACGCATTAAATAGAAAATGTGGATTAATCTGACTATGAAGTGCAAGAAGTTCTGCTTTCTGCCTTGCAACTATCATTTTCTGTTCCTGAATATAATTCTTGTACACAATCTGAATCAAGGAATTTACTCTTTGTGCCATCTTATTATAATTTCGCATCAAATTCCCCACCTCATCTTGTCCCTTTGGATTTTGAATCTGCTCTAAATGTTCTTCATCCACCCTATCAAACACCTCACTAAGTTCATGTATTCTAACAGTGAAAGAATTATTAATTAGATAGACCATACAAAATGGAAGTAAAACATTCACAAATATTAATACAAAAATATATGGAAAATGCTGTATTATATTTATGAACTGTGATTTTTTAGTCAAAACATAGAGAGTTAGATTTTTGCCATAAATATTTATTTCTTCTGAATATCCAACAGATTCCATATTATCAAAATCTGCAAATTCCGTACTTGCATCTGAATTTTCACCATTTGATAGAACTATCTTATTTCCGTCACATACATATACTATAGAATCATAATTCATCTTTCCAAACATTTTAACCATGCTTCTGTAATCCAACTCAATCACTAGTACATTTTTTGTCTCTCTATAAAAATTCATTTTCTGAAAAAATATAATTTTTCTACTAGATTTAGAAATCAATTTTTCCTTACCGTCATACTCAAAATAAAGTCCACTCTCCAACTCATTTTTCTGCATATAGCGATACCAGTCCTTATCAAGTATCTGATCAATTTTCTGAAATTCAGCTCCATTGATAATAGTATCATTATCTGCATACATTTTAATCTGCATATTAGACTGACTCGCACCAACTCCTATCAATGTATCTTTAAAAAACTCCTGATAACTAGATACATATTCTAATTCTGATTCATACTGATGATTTAAAACATCATCAATATATCTGCTTGTGTAAATACCCTTTGCCAGCTTAGACGCCCCCTCCACCTCACTAGACAAATTATACCGTACTGCATTCGCGATATTCTCCATCTCATGCTGTCTTGTTCTTTTTTCTGTTCCAAGTACTATTCCCAAAAGTACACTGTCAGTAATCACCAAAGGTACTATTACACAAAACACATACATAATAATTAGTTTTTTCTTTATAGTGAAATTGTCTAATCTATTTTCGATACATACTATTAGTTTTTTAAAAATATTTATTCCCATATCAGTATCCTATCTCAGAATTCTATTATTAAATAAATATAACACAAACAGAGTCAAAACACTAATTTGTTCTTGACTCTGTCTCTAACTCCATATTTTTTTATGATATATTACTCATTTATTTACTGATTGTCATAATGAAACCATACAAAATCAGCATAATTCATCTTCTCCGAAATAATGCCATTCGATGTTGCATACATTCCGATTGTGCATCCAACAAATCCACCAGCCTCTTCTGTCGTATATGGAAGTAAATCTATCTTATCTTGGACAAGCTGATATTTACCATTCTCTACAAGCCATACCTGTGCCTGTTGCTTTGATGCACGTAGCTGAATCTCAACTAAATCCTGTGACTCAATTTGATATTCTGTAATAATTTGATTTTTTTCATGCACACATGCAGTTAAACGTAGTACACGCTTATCTGAATCCTCTGTAGACTTAACAATCTCCATACGCAAATGATTTTGATTATTTTGATACAATACTAATCCAGCTGCCTCATTTGTGCTCTGTGGCATAAATTCGACTCCAGCACTGACCATATAATCATAGCTCTTCTGACGTACACCAATATATGCCGGATTGCCTAATTGTTCAATACTTTCCGGACATGTATACAATCGCAAACATCCTTTACGCTCTGTAAGTGAATACATTCTGTCATTTCTTTTTGAAATTCCGACAAATCGATCATCCAAAGTATCTTCATAAAACTCAAAATGATCCTGACAGCATATCTCCTTTTCAAAACGATACTCTTCAAATGGAAGCTCAACCTCATCTGTTAGTTTTCCAATTCCCGGATTAATTACAGGCCAGCCGTCTTCCCATGTTACTTTGGCAAGAAATGTCTCCCTTCCCATACTACCATGTTTCTGGCAAGTTCTTGTTGCAAGCATCACAATATACCAGTTTCCATCTTCATCATCAACCAAATCACCATGCCCTGCATATATTATTGGATAATCCTTGCCAAGATTTCTATGTGAAAAAATAGGGTTACGTTTACATCCTTCAAACCACTTAAAAAGCTCTTTACTTCTTGCAACGGAGATACTATGCTCTGGACCTGTTCCTCCTTCAGCATGAAGAAGGTAATAGTATCCATCTTTTTTATAAATGTGTGGACCTTCCGGCCAGATTACATCCTTTACTGCACCTTTCCAGATTGCCATACTCTCTCCAACTAGTTTCATAGTATTAAGATCAATTTCCTGCACCCATATTTCCCAATCGCCATTGTAGCGAACGCCCTCAGGATTTGGTCTTGTTCCTACATAGTAACATCTGTCATCATCATCAAAGAAAAGACTTGGATCAATTCCAGGGGCATCATCCCCCAAATAATATGGTTCCGACCATGGTCCTTCCGGGCTCTCAGCAGTAACAATAAAATTACCACCATATGTAACATTCGTTGTAATCATATAATATGTACCTTTATGATAGCGAATTGTTGGTGCATAGATTCCCCGTGAAATCTCATCATTATCTACTACAAGCTGTTCCTCTCTATCAAGAACGTTTCCAATCTGCTCCCAATGCGCCAAATCCCTACTGTGAAAAATTGGAACTCCTGGCGCATAAACAAAGCTTGAATTTACTATATAAAAATCCTTTCCAACGCGACATATTGACGGATCTGGATAAAATCCCTGTAATATTGGATTCTTTGCTACAACCATTTTTTCCCTCCAAATTTATTCTACATATCCGAAGCCGAGGATTGTAAATTTCTTCTCTTCGTCACCTTCGGATACTTGTATTCTGACATTATGTTCTTTAGTTTCTTTTCCCTTATGGATAAGAATTGGATTACAATGAAGCCATCCATTTTCAAAAGGATCTGCCGTTCTTACCCATTTTCCATCCACATAGACCTCAGCTTTTGCAGCATCTGTCTCACCAGAATCTTTAAATACCATTACAAGCGATTTACATGTAATATTCATCTCAAAGGCTTCTCGTTTTCCATTTCTTCCATCATACATCCAATTGTACGGAAACTCTGGAGTAACTGTAAGATCAAGATTCATCTCAACACTCTGCAATACATCATCTGTCTCAGTGAAAGCTCCGCAGCTAATATTTGCATTGTCATATGTGTTCTTTTTATCCAAAAGCTTCACATCATCAAACGTATTTCCTATTGCAGGTCCTTTTAATAATAGCTGCTCTGTCTCGTCAACAACATTCTCAAATTCTGCTTCATCTACTTTTTTAAATAAGTTCCCAAGACAGTCTGCCATAATTGTATGTCCAAGATTGCTTGGATGAAACATATCATAAAAAAATTGATTCTTTGTAACAACACGTTTGTCTTTATCATAAAATTGTGGTGTCACTGCATTTTTAACGCTTACCATCGGCAAATCATATTGATATCCTACAGGCATCAAACGCTTCTGGAGATTGTAATCATCAGCAAATACAGAGAAGAGCAAAATCACCGCTGGTTTACTTTTCAGCTTTAAGATTTTTCTTACCAAGCTCTCGTAGCAATCTCCTTTTGTCTCATCGCCTTCATCATTTACCGCAAACTCTACAATTACCACATCTGGATCTTGTTCTCCATGTCTTACATCTCTGTCAAATCGAATCATTCCAAGTTCAGAAGGAGTTCCTCCGACACCAGCTTTTACAAAGTGCAGATTCTCTTTTGCACCTGTCATATCACGAAAAAGACAGAAAGATTTATAGGCATAACACTCTGTATTAATAGGTGTTGCACCCGCTCCTTGTGTAATTGACCCACCAATATAAGCTACTGTGGTATCTTCTCCCCTTTTCGCACGTGCAATTGCCTTGCCTAGACGATTGATGTTTCCACACTGAATCAACGAATTTTGAATCATCTTCTGATATGACGCTGAAGTCAAATCCACGTCCTGTTCTTCTATATTTTCAGGTGCTTCATATCCATCATTTAAATATAATCTGACACTTGTTCTTGCAAGTTTTTCTGGTGTATCAAGCATTATTTTAATCTGACCTGGTACATTGTCATCTTCTTTCCAGTTTACTTCTGAAAGGTAGATTCTCTTCTCCGCACCATCTCCGGTGAGTGTAACTGTAAGATTTGTTCCACCGCCATAGATATCCTTTTTGCCATACATTTGAAAAATGAATTCTACATTTTCTTTAGGATTCTCAGTCTCTACTGATACTCCGATGCTATGAACTAATTTTTTAAATCCATCCACCGTTTCCATGAGTTTTAGTATATTTTCATCTTCAATATTTCCTACAATTTGTGCACTATTAATGAGCCTTCCATCACTTTGATGAAGGTACTGAATCCCCCTGCCATCCTCCTGAAGCGAACCAAATATCTCTTTATCTTTCATGATATAAAAATATGGTCTCCTCTGTTCAGGATCTTTCGGTGCTTTTGGGCCGTTCATTTACCATTCCTCCTACAATTCAATATTCTCTCCGGTTAATCCACAAAAAGCCCCTTCAATTTTGGCATCCTCATGCGCAATAAGCCACTTATTCTTTGCAGTCATTAATCGGCTCTCTCCATCTGATAATTCAAAAGTCAACTCTGTATTTGTATCCTTTGGCAAAACAACCACACAACGGAAACCTGCTTCCTGATTATATGTACATGGCGCATAATGAAGTGTTGTGGCATACAATTCAACTGCCATCTTTGCCGGCACATAAAAAGCCTCAATATTAGCTGTATCATAGGTATAATCTTCTTTGATATCTTCCTGCTTTCCAAGTAAAAGTATTAATCCATTTACTGAAATATCAACCTCAGATGATCTATGATATTCTACAGCATTCAATTTATTATTACTTCCATTACAATAACCTATCTGGATTGGAAGTCCACCATACATCTGATTCTCAAGTTCTTTCTTTACATCACACTTCTCTAATTCTTCCACTGATGGAACATATACTACATCATCTGTAGGCATAGGCATCTTCTCCATTGTAGTTAGAAGTTCCTCAAAATCATATCCCTTTAGAATTTTTCCATATTTTCTAAAATTCTCTTCTGTTATATTTTTAATTTCCATAAAATTTCACCTCGCAATTCTTTATATATTATAGATTTTATTAAGCAACGTTTTGTCTCTCTTCAATCTTTCGAAATTCTGTGACATACATCTTAGAAATATAGTATAAAGTAATGGTAGTGCAAAAAATCCAAATTGCAAGTCCCCATTCTATATACCAGACTTCAATAAAATATGGTAACACTGTTGCCAGTAATATTATTATCATTTTAGGCAAATTCAAAAATGTAAACACCAATGCACCTTTAATTGCCTCCTTAGTCGACATATGAAATCTAGCAATAAACGGGAAAAGATTATAAACAACAGACCAAACTAGTATAGTCATTACAAGAAAAATTATTTTTCCTGCAAAAAACATCCCCTGGCTCTTTCCAAAGAGTATACTGTACCAATCCCATACAATTACTGCACCTATCACCAGAACTACAATCCAGATTTGTGTTGTTTGTTTAAAATTCTCGCGAAACGACTTAAAAAAAGCTTTGCATACCTGGGGTTCTTCGCCTCTCTCCATTTTCATTGCAACATAAAATTTAGCTGACATTGCCGCTCCTGCAGTTATAATAGGTATCGAAAACAATACACACAACAGATTAATAATTACATAATCTGCAATTTTTCCAACTGCAATCATAAATTCGCTATCAGGACTAAATACACCCACGATATCACCTCTTCTATTTCAAGTATAAACCAACATTTTAATATGTAACTTTGGTTATGTCACCATTCAACCTTACTTCAAAACAATCTACTTTTTTCCCTGTAAGATTACTGCTTCTCTCGTCCGGCTGTTGCCCACCAACTGCAATCAAAAAAGTACCAGGTTCAACTACACACTCTCCGTTTTCTGTTATCAGCGCAAAGTCTCTTGCGGAAATGCTCATAGATACTTTTTTTGTTTCTCCAGCCTCAAGGCATACATTTTCAATTCCGCGAAGTTGCCAGTTCGGAACTCTTGTACTTGCTTCAATATCTTTCACATAAAGTTGTACTGCTTCGTACACTTTATATTTTCCATTATTTTTAACTTCTACTTCAACGGTAAAGCAGTCCCCTATATTGCCTTCGGTTTTATTCATTCTTGCATTCTTATACTCTATATCTGTGTAGGACAGACCGTATCCGAATGGATATAATGGTGTTCCTTTATAATAACGATATGTACGATTATTCATACTGTAATCATTAAAATCCGGAAGTTCGTCTGTTGATGAATAAAATGTAACAGGCAATTTACCATTTGGAGCTGTCTCTCCGAACAATACCTCTGCGACCACTTTCCCGCCTCTGGCGCCTGGATACCACGCATCTACAATGGCATCTACGTTGTCCTGTGCCCAGCTTAAATCCATCGCACTTCCAGCAAGAAGTACTAACACAACAGGCTTTCCAACAGCAGTAATTTCCTCAAGCAATTCCTGTTGCAATCCAGGCAAACGAAGATCAATCTTATCCCCGCTAGCGTATTCATTACCCGCATCTCCTTCTTCACCTTCAAGAAATGCGTCAAGTCCCAAACACATTACAACAACGTCTGCCTGTTCGGCTGCAATTATAGCTTCTGCAAATCGATCTTTCACTCTTGCAAGTGACTCTACTTTATCTTTCCAAAGATGACATCCTTCTGCTGAATATACACGGATATCATTTCCTACATATCTTTGTATTCCTTCAAGTACTGTGATGTACTCTGAAGAAGTTCCTGTATAGTTTCCTATCAATGCATCTCTAGAATTTGCATTCGGTCCAATCACCGCAATAGATTTAATTTTATTTTTATCAAGAGGAAGAAGTCCATCATTCTTTAAAAGAACCATACTTCTTCTAGCTGCTTCTAAAGCTTTTTCAACGTGTTCTTTACACTCTACACGTTCATACGGTATCTCATCATATGGAGATGGATAATCCTCCATCATTCCAAGACGAATTCGAACTTCCATAAGTCTTTCTACTGCCGCTGTAATTGTTTCCTCTGTCACCAGCCCTTGCTCATAAGCTTCTTTCATGTGTAAAAAAGCCGTTCCACAGTTTAAATCACATCCATTATTTACGGCCATAGCCGCAGATTCTGCAACTGTATCTGTCACTTTGTGATGCTCATGAAAATCCAGGATTGCCCAACAGTCTGATACGACGTGTCCCTCAAAGCCCCATTCATCTCTCAAAACATCTTTTAAGAGTCTCTTATTTCCACAAGCTGGTGCTCCATTAACACGATTGTAAGCGCCCATAACTGCTTCTACTTTTCCTTCTTTTACACATTCTTTGAATGCGTAAAGATATGTATCATACAAATCCTGGTCATTAACCTGTGCATCAAAGTAATGTCTGTCTGCCTCAGGTCCACTATGAACTGCGAAATGTTTTGCACATGCTGCTGATTTCAAATGCTCAGTATCTTCACCCTGTAAACCTTTGATGTATGCAACTCCCAATTTACTTGTTAAGTATGGGTCTTCTCCAAAAGTTTCATGACCTCTTCCCCATCTTGGATCTCTGAAAATATTAACATTTGGAGCCCAATATGTAAGACCCTTAAAAATACCTCTATCATTCTTTTTTAAAAACTGGTTGAATTTTGCTCTTCCTTCAGTCGAAACAATATCACCAATTTCCTTTAACATTTTGTCATCAAAAGCCGCAGCCATTCCTATCGCTTGTGGAAACATCGTTGCTTCCCCAGCTCTTGCTACTCCATGGAGAGCCTCATTCCACCAGTTATACTCTGGTATGTTGAGCCTCTCAATCGCCGGTGAGTCATACAACATCTGACTCATCTTCTCCTCTATTGTCATCTGACTAACTAATTTTTTAGCATATTTCTTTGTCTCAGCGCTCATCTTTATTCTCCCTACATTATATTTCTATTATAATCAGCGCAAACTTCACATGAAAGTAGACAAACTTCAGAACCCCCCCATAAAATTTAGAATTAAATCTCTTTTGCTATACGTTTAGCAATACCATCTGCATCAAGCCTATACTTATGTAACAATTCTATAGCTGGTCCAGACTCACCAAACTCATCATTTATACCTATCTTCGTAAGTTTTGTTGGACACTTCTCTGAAAGAACTCCTGCCACTGCATCACCAAGTCCACCAATTACAGAATGTTCCTCAACTGTAAATATTCTACCAGTCTTAGTAGCAGCGGCAATTACAAGTTCTTCATCCAATGGTTTGATGGTATGAATGTTTATTACTTGCGCATCAATTCCCTGCTCTGCTAAAATTTCAGCCGCTCTCATACTCTCTGATACTTCAAGACCAGTTGCAATAATCGTACAATCATTTCCACCTCGAAGCTCAACTCCCTTACCAATTTCAAACTTATATGTTGTCTCGTCATTATATACTGGTACAGCAAGTCTTCCAAATCTCAAGTATACCGGACCTTCATGCTCAAATGCTGCATGAACAGCAGCCCTTGCTTCAACATCATCTGCTGGATTAATTATTGTCATTCCTGGAATTGTACGCATCAAAGCAATATCCTCATTGCACTGATGAGAAGCTCCATCCTCTCCTACAGAAATTCCAGCATGAGTAGCACCAATTTTCACATTCAGTCCAGGATATCCAATAGAATTACGTACTTGTTCAAACGAACGACCTGCTGCAAACATTGCAAATGTACTGATAAATGGTATATATCCACATGTAGACAATCCTGCCGCAATACAAGTCATGTTTGCCTCTGCAATTCCACAGTCTATATGTCTATCTGGATATGCTGCTCTAAAAATTGCTGTCTGTGTAGCTGCTGCAAGATCAGCATCAAGAACAATGAGTTTATCAGACTCTTTACCAATTTCAACTAAGGCATTTCCGTAGCTGGAACGTGTTGCTATTTTCTTTACTTCTGACATAATGCTTCACCCACTTTCTCTAAATCAGACATTGCAATTGCATATTCCTCATCGTTAGGAGCTTTTCCATGCCAACCAACCTGATTCTCCATAAATGATACACATTTTCCCTTTACAGTCTTAGCAATAATTGCTGTTGGTTGTCCCTTTGTAGACTTTGCCTCATCAAAAGCTGCACGAAGCTGCTCCATATCATTTCCATCAGCTACATTAATTACATGAAAATTAAATGCTTCAAACTTCTTATCAATTGGATAAGGTGAGCACACGTCACCGATTTCTCCATCAATCTGAAGATTATTATTATCAATTATCACAACCAGATTATCGAGCTTTCTAGCCCCTGCAAACATTGCTGCTTCCCAAATCTGTCCTTCTTGAATTTCTCCATCTCCAGTAAGTGTATACACACGATACTTTTCATTCTTTAGCTTTCCAGCAAGTGCCATACCCACAGCTACAGACACCCCCTGTCCCAAAGATCCTGATGACATATCTACACCTGGCACATCATTCATGTTTGGATGTCCTTGAAGATAGTGTCCCAAATGGCGAAGTCCTGTAAGATCCTCGATTGGAAAATAACCTCTGTTAGCAAGTGCCGCATAATACCCCGGTGCTGTATGTCCCTTTGATAATACAAACCGATCTCTATTTGAATCTTTTGGATTCTTTGGATCAATATTCATTTCCTCAAAATATAAATATGTAAAAATATCTGCTGCTGAAAGAGAGCCACCCGGATGTCCTGCCTTTGCACTGTGAACACTAGTAATAATTCCCTTTCGAACTTCAACAGCCATTTTCTGGAGTTCCAAATTTGTCATAATATCCTCCTATTTCTTCCACAAAATAATACCTAATCATTACTATTCACCAAATACAGCAATATAATCCTTTTGGAATTTCGCAATACCCTGATCTGTTAATGGATGTTTTGTCATCGCCTCAATTACATTGTATGGAATTGTTGCAATATCAGCACCTGCAAGTGCACAATCTGTAACATGAATAGGATTACGAATTGAAGCCGCAATAATCTCTGTCTCATATCCATAAATTCTAAAGATTTCTGCAATATCACGAATCAAATCAATACCAGCCTGACTAATATCATCTAGTCTTCCAAGGAAAGGTGAAACATATGTAGCCCCTGCATTTGCGGCAAGAATTGCCTGATTTGCTGTAAAAATCAATGTTACATTTGTCTTTATTCCTTCAGCTGAAAGAACTTTCACAGCTTTTAATCCTTCTATTGTCATTGGGATTTTAACAATCATATTTGGATGAAGCTTTGCAATCTCACGACCTTCTGCAATCATTCCTTCTGCATCAACTGTTGTAGCCTTAACTTCTCCTGAAATTGGTCCATCCACAATCGATGCAATTTCTTTTAAAATCTCTTCTTGTGGTCGTCCTCCCTCTTTTGCGATAAGGGATGGATTAGTAGTAACACCACAGATAACTCCCATATCATTTGCTTTTTTAATCTCCTCAATTTTTCCTGTATCTACAAAAATTTTCATAGTTACGATTTCCTCCTTAATATTAAATATTATATATATTTTATATAATCCAATATACACTTAATTCCAATACATAATTAAGTAAATATCAAACTCAATCTACTAAATATTAAGTAATTATATATGAATTACAACTAAATTTCGTAAAAAATACTACACGAAAGTTATTTGACCCTGCTATGCGTTTTATTCTAAATAATTTACCTATATAGAAATAACACCAGATAAAAATCTGGTGTTACAACTTAAAATTTTGCACATTAATCTAGATATACTGCATTATAAATTCAATTGATTCTTTTCTTGCTCTTTCACTGTCTTCATCATCGAATCCATGACCTGCTCCTGGCATTACAGTAAGAGAAGCATCATTATATACATCAGCCGCATGATGCGAGTAGCTGATTGAAACCACTGTATCCTGATCCCCATGTATAATTTTTACAGGCCCAGTATATTTAGAAATAATGCTATATATATCAATATCAGCTGCTACTTTGTTAAAGTCTGGACAAAGTTTCAATCCAAAACACATATTATCCCCGCTCTCAAGTCTTCTTTTTGAATCATCAGGAATAACAAAAGCAGGATACCACAATATAAGTGCTTTTATACAATCATTTCTTTGCGCCGCAACAAACGCTGACACAAATCCACCCATACTTTCTCCTTGAAGAAACATTCTGTCTGCATCAACATAATCAAATTCTGACACAGCATCAATCATGGTCTGTAAATCTTCAATTTCAGTAAGAACAGTCATTTCCTGAAGTTTTCCATCAGATAATGATTCTATTCCACCTCCACAAAAGTCGAAGAAAATGCAAACTATTCCTGCCTCACAAAAGCCAACACCATGATGTTGAAAACTTCTATAATTTTCATTAAAACCATGAGAAAAAATTACAGTCGGGTATCTTTGATTATTCATTTGTGGAATAAAAGCCTTACCAGCAATTCTATATCCATTTTTCTTAATTACAACAAATTCCTTTTCAATCATTTTTCATCCCCGATGAATAGAAATCCTTTAATGCCGGATATAACTTAACAAAACGTTCGTATCCCTTCTGATACTTTTCTACAAGTGCAGTTTCTGGCACTGTTGTCTCTTTTATTCGGACAATCTTAGAAGTGGCTTCTTCTACACTCATAAAAGCACCATCTGCAACAGCTGCAAGAATTGCGCCTCCATATGCAGGTCCTTCTTCCACCTCCACAGTATCAACCTTCACATTCATGATATTAGCCACAATTTTCCTCCATAATGGACTCTTTGCACCACCACCACAAATAGTTGTTCTCTCTATATTAATTCCAAGCTGTCTTGCAACTTCTAGAGAATCCCTAAGGCCATACGCAACACCCTCGAATATCGCCTGCAGTAAATCCTCGCGACTTGTATCCATGCTCATACCTATAAATGCTCCACGCGCGGACGGATCATTATGGGGTGACCTCTCGCCCATCAGGTATGGAAGGAAAAATACATGATTTTGTCCCAATTCACCATTTTTATCTCGCTCAACAAGTAATTTCTGCTCTGCCACAAAATCATCTGTTTTTAAGATATCCTTCATCCACCAGTTATTACAGCTTGCCGCAGAAAGCATGCAACCCATAAGATGATATTTTCCATCTGAATGATCAAATGAATGAAGTGCATTGTACGGATCTACTCCATAATCTTCATTTGTGATAAATATAGTTCCACTTGTTCCAAGTGAGAGATTACATTTTCCCGCACCTACAGTACCTGTACCCACAGCTGCCGCAGCATTGTCACCTGCACCTGCAGCAACAATGCATTCTCTTGGGAATCCAAGTTCATCAGCAACTTCTGGAAGAAGTGTTCCTACCTTCTCATAGCTTTCATACAGCTTTGGCATCCATGCTTCTTTCACGTCACAAATCTCTAGCATTTCTTTTGACCAACACTTATTCTTTACATCAAGAAGAAGCATTCCTGACGCATCCGAATAATCCGTGCTATGTACACCTGTTAGACGATATGCAAGATAATCTTTTGGAAGCATTATTTTATCTATTCTTCCAAAATTCTCTGGCTCATTTTTCTTTACCCATAGAATCTTTGGTGCTGTAAAACCTGCAAATGCAATATTACCAGTAAGTGCAGACAAGCGTTCTTTCCCTATCTCATTATTAAGATAATCTGTCTCCGCCGTTGTACGTCCATCATTCCATAAAATTGCTGGACGGATAACATTATCATCTTTATCTAAAATAACAAGTCCATGCATCTGTCCGCCAAAACTTATTCCTGAAATTTGGCTCTTATCGCAGCTTGAAGTCAGCTCCTTTAATCCTAAAATGCTTTGTTCCCACCAGTCCATTGGATTCTGCTCAGACCAACCAGGATTTGGGAAACTAAGTGCATATTCTTTTGAGACGATTTTTAATACCTCGCCTCCTTCATTCATTAAAAGTAATTTTACTGATGAAGTTCCTAAATCAATTCCAATATATAACATATTTCCTCCTATGCAAAAGGGTTCTCTGTCTTGTATGGAAGACTTGCTGGCTGGTTGTAATTAATATCCTCTACTGGAACTCCAATATATTTAAATACTTCATACAATGCTTTTCCATAATGTCCAAAAGCAACCGCTCCATGATGAGGATAATTCTTCTCAATAAGCACATGACGATAGAATCTTCCCATCTCTTTTATTGCAAAAACGCCGATTCCGCCAAATGATTTTGTTGCTACTGGAAGCACCTCACCTTGTGCTACATATGCGCGAATCTGGCAGTCAGCAGTTGACTGTAAACGATAGAAGGTAATATTTCCTGCTGCAATATCTCCCTCTAATGTTCCATTTGTCACCTCTTCTGGAAGACTTCTTGCCATAATCATCTGGTTTTTCATCTCACAGCTTGCAAGCTTCTTTGAGCATGTATTTCCACAGTGAAATCCCATAAATGTATCTGTATGCTTGTAATCAAATTTTCCTTCAATTGACTCTTTATACATATCTTTTGGTACAGAGTTATTGATATCTAGTAGTGTAACAACATCTTCGCTTACACAAGCTCCAATAAACTCGCTAAGTGCTCCATAAATATCAACCTCACACGAAACAGGAATTCCTCTTCCTGTCAGGCGACTGTTTACATAACAAGGAACAAAACCGAACTGTGTCTGGAATGCTGGCCAGCATTTTCCAGCAATTGCAACATATTTACGATACCCTCTGTGTTCCTCAATCCAATCTATTAATGTAAGTTCATATTGTGCAAGCTTCTCTAAAATTTCAGGTTTCTTATTTCCTGCACCAAGCTCTTTTTCCATATCAGCAACCACTTCTGGTATTCTCTTATCTCCGGCATGCTTATTAAATGCTTCAAAAAGATCAAGTTCTGAATTTTCCTCGATTTCAACGCCCAGATTATACAATTGCTTGATTGGTGCATTACATGCCAAGAAATTCAAAGGTCTTGGGCCAAATGAAATTATCTTAAGATTTGAAAGTCCATAAATCGCTCTTGCAATTGGCAGGAAATCGTGAATCATATCTGCACAATCCTCGGCATCTCCTACTGGATACTCTGGAATGTATGCGCCCACATTACGAAGCTTCAAATTATAGCTTGCATTGAGCATTCCGCAGTATGCATCACCTCGTCCCTGAACTAAATTATTCTGTGCCTCCTCTGCCGCTGCAACAAACATCTTAGGTCCATCAAAATGCTTTGCAAGAAGTGTCTCTGAAATTTCAGGGCCAAAATTTCCAAGATATACACAGAGTGCATTACATCCTGCATTCTTGATATCCTCTAATGCCTGAACCATATGTATCTCGCTCTCTACAATACAAACTGGACATTCATAGATATCAGCAGCATCATATTTTTTCGAATATGCATCAACTAATGCTTTTCTTCGATTTACTGATAAACTCTCTGGAAAACAGTCACGGCTTACAGCTACAATTCCTAACTTAATTTTTGGTAAATTATTCATAATTTCTATCTCCTTTATATTTGTATGTTTGCACATAATATGCTCACTCTTGTTTATAATTGAATTTTACTATCTCAATAACTTAATTCATATAAATAATTAAGTTATCTTCTCAATTTATTTGACTTAATTTACTTAAGAATATACACTATTTTACATAAGCCGTATAATATGTACTGTATAATATACAAACTTAATTAGGAGAAATTAGAATGTCTATTACTGCAAAAGAATTAGCAAAAAAATTAGGCTTGTCTGAAGCTGCAATTTCCATGGGTTTAAACAACAAACCTGGTGTCAGCACTAAGACAAGAAAACGAATCATTGAGGCAGCCAAGAAATACGGGTATGATTTTTCACGCATACAGCCTGTCGAAACTCCCCAATCAGATCGTGGAATCATTTATTTGGCTGTATTCCATAAAAATGGAGCCTTAGTACCTGATCCCCCAATCAACATCATTACAGATCACGGAAATAATGTACCTGATGTATCATTCTTCGCACAACTTTCAGAAGGAATTGCTGCTGCTAGTAAAAGCTGTGGTTTTCATCTGAATATTTCGTATCTTTACAATGAAGATGATATAGATAGTTTTATCTCTGAATTCAAGCGATTTGATGCAAAGGGTATACTCCTTCTTGGAACGGAAATGCACGAACATGATTTAAGACCTTTTATTAAAAACAATATACCTTTTGTTCTCATAGATAATTACTTCGAAGCTCAGCATGCAAACTGCATATTGATTAACAATGTACAAGGTGCCTATCTTGCAACAGAATATCTTATTCAGAAAAAAATAGGACAACCTGGATATCTGCGCTCTTCTTATACAATTACAGGCTTTGAAGAACGCGCAGATGGTTTTTATAAGGCTATTCGCAAAAACGGAATGTCTACTTCACGCTCTATCGTTCACCAACTAACTCCATCCGTAGAAGGAGCTTACTGCGATATGAAAGAATTACTAAAAAACAATGTAGAACTTAGCAAATGTTATTTCGCAGACAACGACCAGATTGCAGCTGGTGCGCTTCGAGCTTTTACTGAAGCTGGATATCGTATCCCCCAAGATATTTCTATAATAGGATTTGATGATATGCCACTTTGCACATACACCATTCCCGCACTAACAACAATCCACGTACCAAAGCAATACATGGGCGAACTAGCAGTAAAAAGACTTGCTGAAATCATTGAGAATCCATCATCCTGCCCGGTAAAAATAGAAATCGCCACACAAATCAAAAAAAGAAAGAGCAGCTAAGCTCTTTCTTTAATCTTGACCATAATAAGCATTTTCACCATGTTTACGGTAAAAGTGCTTATTTTTTATACTATCCGGTGCTAGTTCAACAGCATGCTTTCTAGTCCATATTGGATATAAATTTCTCTGACACTTTTCGTTTTTCCTCTCTTCAATAGCTACAGAATCAAAGAAGGTCTTCCAGAGTGTTGTAAACTCGTCATTTATTTTCTCAGTTTCCAAAAGGCGTTCAAACTCGTCATCATTTAGCTTTTGTAAATAAAAGTGTTGGTCCTTCGGATGTATTACAGCCTCCCTGTGAACATCATCAATAATCACCCAGTGTTCAGAAGGCATTCTGTCTTCAAAAACAGGACCAAGTGCTACAACAATTCTGCTTTTAGGTTCAAAATGTGCCACATAGACATCCCCATCCACCTGATGAAAACGAAGAAACTCCTGAAAATGATTCACTTCTCTCCCTAATCTTTTTCTAATAATCTGATTGCGCATAATGTCTTTGTACTGAACCATGTTAAGTGCCTGCGGTCCATATGCGAACCCCAAAATCATGCATCTGTAAATATTGTCAAGTGTATCCTCCTCATATGCCATGGAGGTATAGACAAGCGCACTGTAAAACTGCGGAGAAATCTTCATATTAACAGCATCCATGACCTTGCTAACCTTATTTAAATCCGCATCAACATGTATATACTCATCAAACATAGTATACTGCGAAATCGGTTCTAATAAAAGACAAATATTCTGATGCCCCTTTCTGCTGATCCAAGCATCATAAATACAGCTAAGCATCGCTTCAAGTGTCGCTTCACATGTATAATAAGTCATCCTACCACCTCATATTCTAATTCATCCTACTGATTCACACATGAAAATCAGTAAACAGATTCATCTGTCTATAACTCACCTCACTGCCCTCTATCTGCATGACATTCGTCTTCTCAAGGTCCGTAAGCTGATTCCTGATAAAACGTTCTTCTATTGGAATGCGATGAAGCATCCTACCATTACATGTAATAAAATACTGCGCTCTTTTTAAAACTATATGCATCTTCTTAAGCATTTCAAAATTAACACTTCCATAGCGACGTGCCGATAATATTTTCTTTACACCAGTAGGTCCAATCCCCGGAACTTTAAGTAAATTCTCTGCCGATGCAGTATTAACTTCTATTGGAAATTTATCCAGATGATTTAATGCCCAAAAGCACTTTGGGTCAAGCCTGTCATCAAAAAAAGGATTCTTCTCCGACAATAATTCTTCCGCATAAAAGCCATAATATCTCATAAGCCAGTCTGCCTGATATAGTCTGTGTTCACGCAAAAGTGGAACCGGGGTTCCCAATTGTGGCAGAGCATCATCCTCATTGACTGGAATGTAGCCTGAATAAAATACTCTTTTCAAATCAAAAGCCTGGTATAAATTCTGCGTCGTCCTGATAAGCTCGAAATCAGTCTCTCCTGTCGCCCCAATTATCATCTGGGTACTCTGTCCGGCAGATGCAAATGAACGATGTAAATTCACATCCGCTCTCTCTGCAGGAAGTAACAGATTTGTTTTCTCCCCAATTAGGCTCTCATCAAATCCTTTATCCGTAATCTGCTCCGTGCTGTTCCCCCATATACTGTGTACCAGATGCTTATTTATTCCTGCACGTTCCATCCTTGCAGTCTTCCCAATTGCAATTCTATGCGATGCAATAGTCTGTGATATCTGGTTCATCGGACGAATAATATTCTTCATGTTCTTATTCGGAGCAAGCATACTAAGACTATCCTGTGTCGGTAACTCCATATTGATACTGACTCTGTCAGCCAACAACCCCGCTGAATATAATAATTCATCCGACGCTCCCGGAATGGCTTTCACATGAATATATCCATTAAATCGATACTTTGTACGCAAAAGCCTGAGTGTCTGGCACATCTTCTCCATAGTATTATTAGGATTCTCCAATATACCTGAACTCAAAAACAATCCTTCTATGTAATTTCTCTTATAAAACTCAACTGTAAGCTCACAAATCTCCTCAGGCGTAAAAGTAGCCCTGGGAATATCATTGCTTCGTCGACTCTTGCAATATTTGCAATCATATGCACAATGATTCGTCATCAGTATCTTAAGCAGTGATATACATCTGCCATCCGCAGCAAAAGCATGGCAGACACCAGCTGGGCAGGAATTGCCAAGCATGCCCTTTTGTCCTCTTCTGTCAGCACCACTACTCGTACATGCGACATCATACTTAGCCGCATCACTTAAAATGCTAAGCTTTTCTTCAAGAGTATAATTAAGCTGAATATCAAAACAATTATTATTAGAATTCTGTTCGTACATTTGTTCGCCCTCCGTAAGAACATTATACGAACATTCGTTCTATTTTTCAAGTATATTTTTTTAATGCACAATATCCTAAAAATATTAATGTCCACATGTCTCTTCTCCTGTTAATCCTATTTTTCTATTTTGCTTTTTGACTATACTCCACAATTCTGGTGGCTAATAGATATTTAAAACGTTCTTCTGCATCATCAAAATCTGTCTCTAACATTTTTTTGATATTTGACACTCTGTATACAACAGTATTTCTATGGGTAAACAGTTCATCTGCAACAGCCTGAACACTGCCATTGTGCTTCAGATACAAGCCTAATGTCTCAACGTAATTTGCTTCGTGTTTCTTATCGTATTCAATAAGCACAGAAAGCACGTCCTCTCCCATCTCCTGTAAAAGCCTGGCATCCGCCACAGAACTAAAAAGCCTGTCCGCACCCATATTATCAAAATATATCATTGGCAAATTATTTTTCTTTGCATACTCTAGTGCTGCTCTTGCCCTATTATAACTTAGATATAAATTGCAGATATCTTTCATAGGGCTTCCTGTTCCACCATATACATTTACTTCCGGCATTCTGGCTTTTGTCCGCGTAAGCATTCCATTTACTATCTTCTCCATATAGTCTTGTTCTATATCATTTAAAACTAAGACAAAACATGAATCATAATAGAAAAAATGACCATTGTGCGATATATTTTCCAGATATATCTGAAGCTTATAGCTTAATTTTTTTCTATCTACTGTGTCCATTGAATCAAGGTTATCTGTAGTAAATAAAATCACCTGAAAGTCCCCATCTATATCGAAATATGAAAGAAGTGTCTTTCTATATTTATCCTCATGTTCCGGATAAGTTATTGCCTCAATAAAAGCTTCCGAAATCTGCTCATCCGCAGTTCCCTGTAAAAAGATTCTAATACTTAAATCCTTTATCATATCTGCCAGATATATTTCCCATGGTATATCTATAAGTGGCAAGTCATTCTCATTGCAAAACGAAATAAGCTCTTGCGGTATTTCATGTATATACTCCCCAGTATTTATAATCAGACCTGAGGCATTTCTATTCACAAGCCCTTTTGCAAGGTTAATCAATTCTTTCTCTGTCCGAAAACCCAATCCTGTTGTAACAGCAAGTTCTTTTCCTGAAAAATTATTGAGAATCTTCGTATCCTCAATCATTAGAACCCAGCTTATTGAATTAGACCACCCATTGTGGCCTGCCAGAAGCTTCATCTGATACTGACTTTCACTTGTAATAAGCATATCCTGAATTGTAAAACCCATATCCACCTCTCCCAAATATAACCAATTTTCGAGTTAAATATATTAATATTTAAATTATAGCCCAGCATTATTTGTGCTGCAAGCACAAATAATAATCTAATTTTCATTTTACCGGTATATAGGATTTATTAAAAAATATGGTAATATTTTCATATAAGATAAATCAAAGAAAAGGAGGCAATGTTTATGATTAATTACAATTTCAGTTTATTATCAAGTAATGAAAATCTGCCATCCTGGTATAGAAGTGAGCACTACGAATATTGCGATTCTATGTACACAGATACATACAAGGCTGTGCAGTTATCATTATTTAACAAGTTAATTAAATTTTTTTCATAACTATTCATTACCTTCATAGTTACTATTTTTTCATAATAATTCACTAAGAAAGCCCGAACCATTTTATCTGGTTCGGGCTTTCGCTTTATCTATACGCTATTTAATTGTTATATCTCCAAGACTATTTGAAACTTTTATACTTCCTTTTGTGCCGTCAACATAATATTCATCGCCACATTTGTTTCCGAAGAATTTAATTTCACCTAGCGAAACATCTGCATCAATCTTGTAATCCTCAAAGCTTCCGCAGTCTATTATTTTAATATCTCCCAAATCGTTGTTCACATCAACATCCGTGAAGCTACATTTCTCTATATCAATATCTCCGAGATTTTCATCTATTATTCCTTCTTCAAATGTAAGACCTTCAATATCGATATCACCAAGGTCATTATGAACATCGAGCTTTACAATATTTATATTCTCAGGAATTGTAAGAGTGATATCCGAGCCCATATTATTTCCCCAGTTTGTAACTTCTGATTTCTGGGTAATGCTTATTGTATTCTCATCAGTAGTTACTTTTGTCTCAAGCTGTGTAACAGCTTTGTACGACAAATGGAATTTGCTGCCCTTTTTAATCTTCACGTCTCCAAGTCTGCAATCTATTGTAATAGTAATATCGTCTTTTACATTCGTAAGGTCTGCATCATAGTCTTCGTATTTCATATTAGAAGGCTTGATAAAATTGAAACCTGACCATCTGCTTGTGTGTATTACTGTTCCAACCACAATACACACTATTGTAATTATATATATAAATGCTAAATATACTTTTTTCATTCTCATCACTCCTTTGGAAATAGAATATTGATAAGCGGAAATACAACTGCCGCAATCGGCCAGATAATCCAACTTATGTGCCAATCAAAGGTCAAAAAGCTCCATGAAAGATAAATACATGTTACTGTTGGCCAGTAAACTGACTTGATTACTCCACGAAGAGAATTTGCATTCTCCACATTGTTCTCCTCGTAATTGACATAATTGCCTGATACAGTGTTTTGATCATTTAAGAACAACAGCTTCTTATAGCCCTCGAGCTTTATGCTTGAATACACTATCATAAATACACCGATTCCAACAAAGACAAAAAGCAGTGCGCCACCTAAATCATCAGCTGTCAGTTTGTAAAACTTAGGATTGAACTCATCAAGGATAGCAGCTGGTACAAAGCTTACTATACACATAACAATTCCAATAGTGCGCATCACAATAAGAGAATCCTGATTCTGTTTCTTCTCGCTCTCTATTGCCTTTGATGTTGCATAGTCTATTGCACATGGCATCTTTGACATGAATTCCCATTTGTTCATTTTTGTTCCCGCAAAAATAAATAATGCTACTGCAACCGCTACAAATAATATAAGAAAAATTCCTCCGAAATCATGGTTGGTTATAAGTGCATCAACCATAATCGTAGCTGTCAGTCCAAGTAGAATAAGCATAACTCCAAGTGCTATCTTAAATGCACTGTCTGCTTTATCCTTCAAATACTCTAATGCCTCATCCATTGTAATAAGTCTTCTGTTAACACCTGCATCTGCTTCTGTGTAATTTCCCTGCTGATTTGAATTTTCGTTCTTCTGTGTATTCATTACAGATTCAATTCCAAGAGCCTCTGCAAGCTCGCTTAGATTTCCAAACTCTGAAATAACTGTTCCTACAGCCTCATTCTCAGTCTTGCCCTCAGCGATAAGCTCAGCATATTTATCTTCCATCATCTGTGCTAGTTCATCCTTCGCCTTGCGAACCTCCGCAGTATTAGGCAAATGCATGAACATATTCTCTAAATAATTCTTTATTGTTTCCATTTTACTTCCTCACTTCCCTCATCTGTCATACAGATTCTGATATAAATCGTTCTATCACATCCTTGGTAAGTCCCCATTCCTCACACTTCATGCGATAATACTGCTTACCCTGTTCGGTTATCTGATAGTACGTTCTTCTCTTACCATTTTCTTCTGTCGATGAAAAAGATGTCACATATCCATTCTTCTCCATCCTTGAAAATGCGGAATACAATGTAGTTTCTTTTATCACATATTTTTCTTCAGTCATCTGCTTTATATTCTTCGATATCTCATATCCATACGAAGGATTCTCAATCAACAGATACAGTATCATGATATCGTTGTATCCCCTGATAACATCACTGCTAATACTGGTCATTTGACACCTCCTATACTCCAATTGTCGTACTATGTTTGTCGTACTACGTCAACCGTAGTACATCTGTCGTAGTAAATATAACACCCTTATATTCTTATGTCAATACTATTTCTTAAAAAAAGCGTACCCGGAGGTACGCTCTTATTAAAGTTCCAATTTTCCTTTTTTTCTTTTAATCTCTTCCATATATGCAGCTGTTATAATTCCGGATGGCAATGCTATTATCGCAACTCCTACAAGTGCTGATATCATCGTGATAAACCTTCCCCAATCAGTAGCAGGTGAAATATCTCCATAACCTATAGTTGTTATTGATATTGTTGCCCAATACAGTGCGTCAAAAAATGTCTCAAATAGATTCGGTTCAATCTGAAACACAATAAGTGCAGAAGCCACAATATAAACTATTGTAAGCACAAGAACCGCAAACAGCTGCTTCCTAACTCTCCTGATAACATTTGCAATAGATACCATTGTCTTAGAATATCTGATTAACTTAAGAACTCTGAATACCTTAAATACTTTAAACAACCTTATAACAACACTATCTGGTATGAAAAATCCTAACACAGGCACAATTGACAATAAATCTATAATTGCCATAGGAGTGAAAAAATATGCTATAAAAGCTTTATAGCTTTTTATTCCCATCTTGTAATCAGATGTATATATACGAAGTATGTAGTCTACCATAAATAGCCCTATGGTTATTGCATCTATACTTTTTGTGTAAATACTTTCTGTCTTTAACATAAGTGGAATCAGACCTACCACAACAGCAACAAGCATCATTATATCGTATGCCTTGCTGACTATGTCATTATCCCTCGAGGCTTCAATAATCTCGTATAATCGTTTCTTAAAAATATCCTTCTTACTCATTATCCACCCCTTTATCTTATGAGCATGCAAATGCCAAAATCCCCAACACAATTAATATAAATGAAACTATTACACAAAGTATAATTGTCACGAGTCCAACATAGTCCGCTTTTTCAATTATACCATTATCCCCAATAAGTTTTTTGATTCGCTTATTTTCTTTTGCCATTTCCCTCTCCTATAAGTTCCTCTTTCTGTTTACGAGTAAGCTGTTTTATTAGAGCCTCTCTTCTCATTGCTTCTTCCTTGGTTCCAAATTCCTCATAATATTCAAGCACAACCGGTAGACGAAGCCTAGTATATTTCGCTCCAACACCATCATTATGTGCCTTCACTCTCCTGGTAATATCGTTGGTATATCCCGTATAAAAAGTTCCATCACTACATCTTAAAATATATGTATAATAAGTCTCTCCAGCTTTATCCGTATCAGGCAACATATCCATAAGCCTGTTTCCGTTTTCCTTAAGCCACTGTCTGTGAACCTTGTAATCCGGCATAGCTGACTCCACCAGTCCCCAGAAAGCTTTTGAATGATTCATCTGTTTTCTATGACATAATTCATGTATTACCACATAATCGATTACTTCTAATGGTGTAAGCATAAGAAGTATATTGAAATTCAAATTGCCCTTCGCACTACAGCTTCCCCACCTTGTTCGCTGACAGCGTATAGAGATTCTATTATAGCTTACTCCAAGAATCGACGAATACAATCTGCACCGCTCCGGCAGATACTGCGCCGCTTTTCTTTTAAGCCTCTTTATATCCTGCTCAGACAGTTTTTCTTCACTCTCTTTTGATAATGATATCTTCTCTATCTCAGAAAGATGCTTTAATATCCAGTCATGCTTCTTTGCCAGCATCTCATCGATTTGCGACTGCGACGTTCTGTTTGGAACTCTGACAAGCACTCTTCCATCAGGCTTAATTTCAATGCAACCAGTTTTTCTTTTGCTTTTAATTATCTCGTACTCAAACTCTTTTTTTAATTCTTCATTTAATTTATTCATACAAATTCATTCTGGCATCACAGCAATGGAGCGAACAATCTGTAAATACATTCGCTTGCCTTTAATGCTTTACGGGATGTACGATTATAAAATGGTGTAACATCCACACATTTGCTGAACGTATCCTCAAAATCTGCTTTTATATCTTTGATTGCGTCACACTTGTATAGCAGGCATCCATTCTCAAAATGGTGATACAGACTTCTATAATCGAAGTTAATTGTACCAACAGTTGCAATAACATCATCCGCTATGCACATTTTGCCATGCGTAAAGCCCGGTTTGTATTCGAATACCTTTACGCCATTTCTTACAAGCCCTGAGTAATACGACCTGGTAATCTTATATACCAGCTTCTTATCCGGAATACCAGGTGTAATAATTCGTACATCCACGCCTCTCTTTGCCGCAAGTGAAATTGCTCTCGTCATCTCGTCTGTGATAATAAGGTATGGAGTCATAATATACAGATAATTTTTCGCATTGTTTATGAGATTAAGATATACATTCTCTCCTGTTCTTTCAAAATCAAGAGGACTGTCCGCATACGGCTGAACAAAACCGTTCTCCTTTGCCTTGTACTCTGATGGTATAAGATACTTTTCAAAATCCACATCATACCTTACTGTTGAATTCCACATACTAAGGAACATCACTGTAAAGCTTCTTACTGCGTCTCCCTGAATTCTGATACCGGTATCCTTCCAATATCCATATGGACTTACAATATTAAAATACTCATTGGCCAGATTGTATCCACCTGTAAATGCAATCTCACCATCTATGACCGTAATCTTCCTATGATCTCTGTTGTTCATGAAAAGTCTAAGAGCAGGCACAACCGGATTAAATGCCATACACTTTATTCCGTCTGCCTCCATTTTAGATATAAAATCCTTGTTTATAAAGAAGATACTTCCCATATCATCATAAAGAATTCTTACCTCAACACCCTCTTTTGCCTTCTTTATAAGTACATCATGAAGGCGCTTAAATGACTCCTCGTCCTCGATTGCATGATATTCCATGAAAATGAATTTCTTGGCTTTTGCTACGGCTTTTATTATCTCATCAAAGCCAATTGATGCCTCAGGATGATATTCAACATCTGTATTTTTGTACACCGGACATTTGGCAAAATCACTAATATAGCGGCACTGATTTGCAATAGCTATATCATCCGCCTTTATCTCCTCAAATACCTCCGCTGACTGATTAAGTCGTGCATACAAAACAGAATCAATAGCGTCAAAACGCTGCCTCATTCCCTTGGTAGTATCCGGACGTCCCAAAAGAAAATATATACCCAGTCCAAAAATAGGAAAGGCAAGAATTACAATAGTCCACGACATCTTAAACGATGAGTTTACATCTCTTCGAAACATAAGAACCACAACTGCAACTGCAAGCAAACTTATTACGATAGATATTTTGGCTGAATATGCATTTAGTCTGAATACCAACACAAAAAACCATACTATCTGCAAAAACACAGATAATACAGCAAACATGAGTCTTCCTATACTGTTTTTTACGTGTGATTTCTGTTCAATTCTCATATATAACTTCTATCAGTCCCTTGATTCAATAACAAGCAGGACGCCTTTCTCAAATGTAATCAAAGCTGTGTCATCCACTATCTCATTACTTATTCCTAATGAATTAAAACCACCCATATTATAATTGTCCAAAGGATATTTCATTCCTTTAAGTGTCAATCCTTCTACATTTCCACCAAACGGAATAAGAGATACATATTTTCCAAACTGTTTCTCTTTTTCTATTGATAATTCCTTGTCAATCATTCGAATTTTATTATTTTTATCCAGAAGAAAAATATCTATATTCTCTTCCAAACCGATTCCGAGCAGACAGACATTGCCAAGCATATGGTCGATGCGGCTTCCTGTACCGCCCAAAATAGTAATACAGTCTGCCCCGTTTTGAATCGCAAACCTGATTGCACTCTCTGTATCTGTCTCGTCTTTCTCAGGATTTAGCATTATAATATCAACCATTTCAAGCTGTCTGTAATACTCCAGAATATCCTTATCTGCCGAATCAAAATCACCTACAATTACATCCGGTGTTATTTCAATATTATGTAAAAAATTCATACCTGAATCGGCTGCAATTATTACTTCAAATCCGCCATTTTTAATAACTTTATATGCAAAATCACGATCAGTCTGTCCCCCAGACACTATTAAATAATTCATACTCTTCTCCTTATGCCTCCAATATTTCTAAAAAATCATTAACATTTTTCCCTATATCACCGCTAAATACTGCACTTCCGGCAACAATAATATTTGCTCCTGCCTCAAGAACCTGGCGGACATTGTCTGTCTTAATCCCACCATCCACCTCGATATCAGCTTTATTACCAGTCTTCTTTAGCATATCTTTTAAATCCTTAATCTTCTGCAAAGTGTATGGTATGAACTGCTGTCCTCCAAATCCTGGATTCACAGTCATTATAAGTACCATATCAACCTTTGGCAGTACATACTCTATTGCAGACAGTGGTGTAGATGGATTGAGTGCAACACCTGCAATAAGCTCCTTTTCCTTTATCATCTCAACAGTACG
>JAXELM010000227.1:0-5697 GCA_034100525.1 Agathobacter sp. | reverse complement strand
GTGATGCCCAGTTAGCTCAGTTGGTAGAGCAACGGACTGAAAATCCGTGTGTCTCTGGTTCGATTCCGGAACTGGGCACTGTATTTTAAATTTTATTTTTTAATTTTTTTAAAATTAGCTATTGCAATATTATCGATTTTGTATTAGTATATGTATTGCAGATTTATGAATTAAATATTCACATTCATGCGGGTGTAGTTCAATGGTAGAACACTAGCCTTCCAAGCTAGATACGTGGGTTCGATTCCCATCACCCGCTCTTTTTTATTCTAATAATGAAATCAAAGAACTATACTTCTGTATAGTCTTTTTTTATGTCCTATTACATATAAATAATTGCCACAGACTTACGAGTGTGCCCATTCATCATAGTATTTAATTTGCAAATCAGGACAAAAAAAACGCTACACACGAAGTATAGCGCTTTCATTCTCTTCATATATGCAATTTTCTTAGAAAAGATCAACACGTCCGCTGAACTTATCATTGATAACGTAATATGCAGAATACTCTTCCGGCTTAACATATACATTGATTTTCTTGATTGTACCAGCCTTGTGTCCTTCTGAAACAAACTGAGCTTTTACTCTCTCTTCAATCTTCTCTAATTCAACCTCGTTGTTCTGATACTGAACAATATACTGCGACTTAACAGCTTCCTTCTTTGCTGTAGTCTTAGTTGTAGTCTTTGCAGCAGTTTTCTTTGCTGGTGCCTTTGCTTCCTTTACAACCTTTGCTGTTTCAGTTACTTTTACATCTTCTTTCTTCTGCATAACGATATCCTCCTTTGCATTTAAATACACATTATTCACAAACTAAAAACTTCTCAATTGCATTAACAGCTTCCTGCTCATCATCACCCTTTGCCACAATATCAATAGCCATTCCGTCTGTAGGATTGAATGCCATAATACCCATGATGCTCTTAGCGTTAATCTTGCGATTATCACTCTCTAATGTGATGTCACTGTCAAACTTACAAGCTACCTGAACAAGCTCTGCTATTGGATTGTCATGACTCTCTAATACGTTTGAAACAACGATACTCTTCTTACTCATATGTTCTCCTCTTTATGCAATTTGCAAGACAAATTTATACATGTAAGACTATACCTCACTTTAAATTCTTTTGCAATACATCTAAAATATTCTTGTTAATCTTTCACTAATAGATACATAAAAGACAAGGTCTTTTATACAAAATCACAATCGTTTTTACTATCTCTTCATATAGGTAATAAATCTTCTGCCACCGCTCTTGAACATATCGTCGGCTTCTTCTATCGTAACTGTCTTATTACCATTAGACGAAGGATCATAATAATAAATATTGGTAGATGAATAACCTGTCACAAGAACAGCTTTTCCATTTCCGGTCATGGCAAAAACAGGGCTTCCCTGACTCACATAAAAAATAATACTCTCCGCACTACATCCTGATACATCAAGTACAACTGCATCAGAAAGCGTGTTACTGATTACCTCCTTGGCAGAAGCACCATTTGCCATAAGTGTGCCAACATCGACACTCATCTGCTCATATGCAAGCATAGCGCTTACGCACTTAACTATATCATTCGCATTCTCGTCCGGAGTGCTTGGCGCAATACCTGCCAGAGGGTCCGCATATGTTTTTCTGGCCCGCATCCAGATATAATACTGACTCGAGTCAACTACAACACCCATACACTCATTTGCCTCAGATATAGCATCCGAAATACTGTCTGTAGCCAGAACGACCTGACCCTTCTCATATACATAGAAACGTTCAACATCCTTATCCGTCTTGATTTCTACATCCCTGTCTTCCTCTAAAAGAACTCCCTTTGCCACAATAAGCTTAGTCTTATCGCTGCCGGTGCCCTTAGTACTCAAAGCAACAACACTCGATTTCGAGCCGCCATCAACAAACTCGACATTGATACGGTCTCCAGTATCAGCCTCTCTGTTCATGATAGTATCCTTGCCGGAAGAAGTAAGCTCGACATTGATAGTATAATCGTCAACACTTATATCGAGAACCTTTCCCACACTTGGACGGTACTCCTTTATCACATCTGTCTTGTCCTCAGATGTATCAAGTATCTTCAGCGTTTCCATCGGAAACGTCGTGTTACCCGCAGCATCGACAGTTACATCCGAACTATTAGCTATTCCATAAATAAAATCATCACCTATAAATCCAAGTGGCTTAACAAATTTATCGCTACCCTCTCCGATTTCATCAATAGTATCTGTCTTTATATCCATAAGATACAATTTATCACTTGCATATATCTTATCAGGCTCGACCCATGCAATATACTTATTTGAGTCCGAAACAGCATAACATCCGGCTTCAAGTCCTGATACCTCAAGTTTTACCTTCAGGGTATTCAGGTTAAGCGTGTACATGTTTCCCTGCAAAAGCAGATATAAAACCCCCTTATCATTCTCATACATAAGCTGTCCCATCTCCGCCTTAAGTACTTCAAATGATGTATCGGATGGAATAAAAGCTTCCTCTTCTATCGTATGTGCAATACCATCATAATGATAAACTGCAGTACCGACCTGACCCTCATGGTCTCCTCGATTCATATAACCGTAGACGATAAAATCGCAGCTTCCAGCCTCATCAACTCTGATTATCTTAATATCATGCTGATTCCAGTTTTCTCGGGCGTCAATTCCCTCTGTGCTTCTAAAGCTAAATACCTGTTGTATCTCATTTGAACTCTTGTTGTAACACCAGAGGTCTCCCTCCTGTACAAAACATATTACACTGCCTGACTCATTAGATTTATATTCAACATCCTGGTCTCTTATTCCAAGTAAAATTTTTGAATCATCAGTTATGAAAGAATTCTCACCTCTGAAAATCTGATTCATTCGGCGCTCATAATTAAGCACATACATACGTGTAGGTGCAAGACGAAGTCTGAAATAATCCTCAACATTATAAAATTCCGTCTCACCCGAACTATTAGTGGAATGAACCACATAATTAATAGTAATTACATTGTATGACTCATTAATTTCCTTGAAAGAAACTTTCGGACTACCATATACCTCACACTCAAAATCAGCCCACATCACATACTTTAATGTACATGTCAAATCAACATAATTTAGTGAATTCTCATCACCTGTTGTCGTCTCAAGAAATGTAGGCAAAAATGATTTTCCAGCTTTTTTATCAAAGGTCTTCTCATTAAATTCCTTGGCAAAATTCAGACATTCCCCTACATTGCATGTCGAAGTCTGTATAATTCGAGAATAATAATATATACTGTCGTTTCCTGAACTAAGCGTAAAAACCAACAGATACTCATTGTTTTCCTCGAGCAGATTCTGAATCTTTATATCCGCATTTATAGTATTCCCCGATGTCTGATAATCATCCACATCAGCCTCTGCCACAAGACGCTCTCCATCCATGCTTCGAATCTCATAATGAATCTTGTCAACTGAAATACCATACGTGGCAATCTCCATAGGAAGAATACGGCTGCTATCAATAGGAATAATCGAATCACGCATAACACGCTCATCCATTTTACTCACATATCCATGAAGTTCATTAATCTGATTGTCCCCATAATAAAAAGACATAACAGGTAATGAGGCTTCTGACATCGAAGTCGTCAAATCCTCATTCACCCTGTTCATGGAAATATTAAATATTAATATCGAAACAATAAAAACTCCCACCAGTACAAGAGGTTTTATAATTTTCTTATTCATGTAAACCGCCTTACTGTCTTACCACCATCTGTTACATCTTCTATGCCGGCAACGACGTCTATAAATTTCATTAGTAAACATTATCCCTACCATACTGCAAAGCCAATTATCGCACTCTCTCCTATCGTGACGCCTTTCGCGCCTCGGGAAATCCTGTGCGAACATGCCATTTTCCGTGTAATCCGGGAAATATATCTTTCTATCACTATCACCTGCAGGCACTTCCATCTCCGCCATGTCTCCCTGCGCAATTTTGTCATAGAGCTTCATAACTTCCTCCTGCATCATATAACGGTCCGGCTCCTCATCAAAAATTCGCCCACCTTCATATTCGAGTTCATCACATCTTTCTTCTATCATCGCCTGAATTTTGGCAACCTCAGTTGGATATAGCGACTTCATCCGCTCCATATCTTTCTCGTATTCAAGCTCCATCACATAGAGGTTCTGCATTGGAAAAGTCATATAAAAAGGCATCTGTTCCATATTGTACTATCATACTCCATATGTTCTGTCACTCTAAAATATGCTCTGCAACCAAATATGTGATAATCCATCTAAAAAAGAGGTCTGTTTAGCAACAGCACTTCAAGCCCTGCAATAAAAATAACAGCACCTATAAGCTTTTTGCCTGATATTTTCTCCTTCAATATCATGGCCGCCAGAATCATTGTAATAAACAAATTCGTTCTGTAAATCCATAAAACATTCACATCAACTGCAAGGGCACGCGAACGACTTAAGAATACGTTGGTCAATATCACAAGCGCTCCCGCCAGACATATATATATGCCGTCGAGAAATGAGATTGCACGAAGCTTTTTCCCGCTTCCCGAAGCAAATGCAACAGCCCATATTAATATGGCTGCAATAATCAATTTGTAAAATAAAATCACGCCAGACGATATTCCTTTGCCCCAGACGCTCTCAAGAATAGAAGCTGCTGTTATAAATACTGCCGATAACAATGCATATCCAAACCATTGCCAATTCTTAGTATTTCCAACTAATATTACGACTATGCCGCCCACACAGCATATTATAGCAATAATTGAATTAATTCCAAGCTTTCTATGCCAATATACTACACCAAAAATAATAACAAGAATAGTATTTATTTGTACAACCGGCACAACATGTGACACCTCGCCTGTATGAAGTGCCTTAAAAAAGCATAATATTGCAGCTCCCGTTGTAAGTCCCGCAAGAATAAGAAAAATAATTGTATTTCTTCCAAATGACGCAATCTGACTTATGCTTATGCTTCCTCTTGCGAGCAAAAAAGCACCAATAAGTATAACTGTTGTAAAAAGACCAGCTGCAAGGGCTGTGTCCGCTTTTTTCGTTCCCATTTTTGCTAAAACAGCTGCAACGCTAATAAACGCTGCAGCAGCTAATACATAAATAATCCAAGTCATGTTTTCCTCTATAATTTATATTCCAAAATACGCATCAATTCCATCTGCGATTCCGGTTACCATCTTTTTCTGATATGTATCGTCTTCCATATTAGTATCATCTGTAGGGTTTGACATATATCCCATCTCAAGAATAGTTACCGGCACTGTACTCCAGTTAATTCCTGTCATGGTGTCATTCGCCTGAACACCCTGATTTGCCATTCCCGTAGCCTGGCAGTAAGCATTTAACACACTCTCACTAAGTTTACGACTGTCGTTTGCAAGGTTTGCAACATAGGGATTTGAGGATGAAGGTGTGAGTGCCAGCGCACCTGATATAGAACTCGAATCAGAACCATTAGCATGAATTCTTACACATATTTCAGCATTCTTGGATGTCGCAAACTCTGCTCTTTCTTTGTTGCTGATTTTCACATCATGTGTCTCTCTTGTCATATACACCGTATATCCTCTTGCCTCTAGCTCAGTTCTTAACTGAAGAGCAATATCAAGATTCAGTTCATACTCATATACACCTGTTGTCGTACCTCTTGTTCCACTTGAGACTCTT
>JAXELM010000136.1:0-2121 GCA_034100525.1 Agathobacter sp. | reverse complement strand
GGCGAATTATTTAGAGCCTCTTAACGCGAGGACATAAACGCACAAAATGTATTAACATCCCCTCAAATCATATATACCTAAAACGGTCCATCCACACAAATAGTATCAACTCATGTCATCAAAGATTTAAGAAGCGGTTGCTTCCCCCGCCTCGACAAGAATTTGGATGGGGTGCAAAAAGTATAACGTTTAGTGTATAATAAGTGTATAGAAAATATATGCATGGAGGTACATATGGAGAAAAGTAGAAGATATGCGGCATTGATAATTACAGTAAGTATATTATTATATGCTATTATGCCAGTGAATGTTCTGGGAGCAGAAAAGAAAAAAGATAATAACAAGGACAAGGTAACGACTGTTACAATTAGTGCAGCAGGAGATTGCACTCTAGGGGTTGATTCGAGGTACAATAACAGATTTAATGAATATTACAGCAGGAATAACAGTAAATATTTCTTTAAGAACGTAAAATCAGTTTTTGAGAAGGATGATATCACTATCGTAAATTTTGAGGGAACGCTTACTACATCAAGTAATAGAGCACAGAAAAAGTTTACATTTAAAGGACCAGCAAAGTATACGAAAATTCTTACAGAGGGTTCGGTTGAAGTTGTTAATCTTGCAAATAATCACACAATGGACTTTGGTGAGCAGGGGTTTAAGGATACAAAGGCTGCGTTAAAAAAAGCAAAGATTGCATATTCATATGACTCGGAAATTGCATACAAGAGTGTAAATGGTGTTAAGATTGCATTTATAGGGTTTAATGAGCTGGCAGATATTTCAAAAAAAGATATAAAAAAAGCGATAGACACAGCAAAGAAAGCTGACGCACAGATAATAGTTACAAGTTTTCATTGGGGGATTGAACGAGAATACTATGCAAATGCAACTCAGAAAAGCCTTGGGCATTATGCAATAGATCAAGGCGCAACGCTTGTGATTGGTCATCATCCACATGTGCTTCAGGGCATAGAAAAATATAATGGAAGATATATATTGTATAGCATGGGAAATTTCTGTTTTGGAGGAAATAGTAATCCGTCAGATAAAGATACAATGATTTTTCAACAGACATTCTATATCAAAAATGGAGAGCTTACAGACCAAAATGATGCGAAAGTATTGCCGTGTTCTCTTTCTGGTTCATCAAATACAAACACTTTCCAACCTAAGCTGTTAAAAGGTGATGAGAGAATAAGAGTTATTAAGAAAATAAACAAATATAGTAAAGGAATGAATACAAGAATAAATTCAAAAGGAAAATTAAACTGATAAAGAATCAAAGAAAGAGACCCGAGGGTCTCTTTCTTATTGATAGTCATCAAGATCGATATGTTCACCGGTTTCTTCGTAGTATGATTCTTCAAAGCCTTCTTCAAAGCCTTCCTTAAACTCATCGGAGTTAACAATTGCAACAGAATATACTGTTAAGAGGATGCCAATGATAAGACCTAATACAGAAGTGATAACGCCTCCAACGGCGAGTCCTTTTCCTCCCTGGTCTTTTGCGATTGCTACAATACCAAGTATGGCTCCTATTATACCTGGAAGCCATCCAATACAACAACAAAGCGTAAGAGAAAGAATACCAAGTACAAGAGAAGTAACCGCTAATGCGCTGATTGGTTTATTCTGCACAGGCTGCTGATAGTAACTGCTTTGTGATGCATAATTAGGTGTTGAATAAGAACCCTGTGAATAGGTATTATTCTGTGAATAAGCATTATCCTGCGAATAGGTATTGGTCTGTGAGTAAGTGTTATTCTGTGGATAGGTATTATTCTGTGAATAAGCATTATCCTGCGGATAAGTGTTGTTTGTATTTTCGTTGTCCATTTTATTCCCCTTTCGTTAATGAAATATCATCAAGAAAATTATAGTAAAATATTCCAATATATTCAAGAGTTAAACATAATAAGATTTATTGAAAAAAATTGAAAATATTATTGTAATATGTTACAAAAGGGAATAAGATGTATATGATGAAAGTACCAATACACGGAGGCGAGAAAAATGATTTTGGGTGGATATAAAAACAAAATTAATAACATGCTGTCAAGTCTGGCAAAGCTTGAGGACATGCAGTATGAACCACAGAATAAAGAGCTAAATGAT
>JAXELM010000091.1:0-5610 GCA_034100525.1 Agathobacter sp. | reverse complement strand
AGCAATTGAGGATGTTAATGAAAGACTAAAAGAGGTTGCAGAACTTGTAGAGAATAATGCGGCAAGTGCACAGGAGAATACGGCAATAAGTCAGAGCTTAAATGAGTGTGCGCAAAATCTAAAGAATATGGCTGATTCATTTAGATTAAAATAAATTTTATTCTGCCAAGTATCATATTGTCTTATTGACACATAGAATAATGTGAGTGAAGATTAGGCAGGATATAGAAATGAAAAATATATATCAGGGGGATCGGGGAATCTGGGTGAGATATTTACAGCTGGCTCTTCGCAGAGCTGGTCAGAACATTGCACTTGATGGAATCTTTGGTCCGAAGACATGCGAGGCAGTAAAGCAGGTTACGGGCAGCAGTAGAAGTTGTGTTGTTGAAGCAGCACAATGGAGACTGCTGCTTCCCTATTTAAACGGAACTGTAAGTAAGTCGTTTCCATTAGTTAACACAGATGTACCATATTCTTCTTATATGGTGGAGTGGATAGTAAAAGGACTAAAAGCACGCTATCCATATATTGAAATAGGAGAAATAGGGCGAAGTGTTATGGGAAAACCTATATGGTATTTAAAGCTGGGAAAAGGAGGTTGCATACAATGCCTCTTTCCATGCAAATGAAAATATAACAACACCGGTTCTGTTAAAATTTGCTGAGAATCTCTTAGAAGCATATGCTAATGAGACTACGTATCTGGATGTTTATCCAGAGCATTTGTTTGAAGAATTTACTCTATATCTGATTCCTCTTGTAAATCCTGACGGAGTGGATTTGGTCAATGGAGTTTTGGATAACGATATGTATTACAAACAGGCAGAGCGGATTGCCCAGTCATTTCCACAAATACCATTCCCACAGGGGTGGAAGGCAAACATACAGGGCGTAGACCTGAACTTACAGTTCCCTGCTGGATGGGATGTAGCAAAGCGGAATAAATATGCTCAGGGATTTGTCAGACCAGCACCCCGCGATTATGTGGGACCAACACCTCTTAGTGAACCAGAGAGTATTGCAATGTACAATTTCACCAGAAGACATGATTTTTCTTTGATTCTTGCATATCACACGCAGGGAGAGGTTATTTACTGGAGATATCTTGATTACAATCCTAAAGATGCACAGAGGATTGGAGAGTACTTTGCCAGTGTAAGTGGATATACTTTGGAAGAGACGCCAGAAGCATCAGCATATGCGGGATATAAGGATTGGTTTATAAAAGCATATGACAGACCAGGATATACAATTGAAGCCGGAAAAGGAATTAATCCGCTTCCTATGAGTCAATTCGATAAAATATATTCTGATAATGAAAAAATATTATTGGGCGGAATGATTGAGTTAGAATAATTAATATTAAAAAACAACAGTTCCAAAGTTGTGGGACTGTTGTTTTTGTTGCTACACATAATGGTGTAGTTGTTATTCTGTTTTCGTGTATGTTACGATTTCATTTCCACCATACGAGATGTTAATTGAATCACCTGTCTGGAGGAGTAACATATCTTCGTGTGTACTAATTTTTGCTTTGAAAATTTTATCGTCATCAGTAATCAGATAGATATAAGTGTTTCCATCGATATCAGCATATTTGATATCTTTAATTATAATAGTGGCTTCATCAGTAGCCTCGACAGTATCAACTTTTTCCGTATCAACATCAGGTGTAGAAGTTGAATCAGGAGAATCAGCTTCACCAGATTCGATACCAAGCAATTCTTTATACTGGCTTATACATTTTGCCTGTGATGCGGCGGTGGTTACCAGATTGTATTGTTCAACATTTACTGCAGCATAAAGCTTTACAAGTCCACTGGCATCTTTAAGAACCATGATGTATGTTGGATTTCCTTCTACGTTGATAAGAGAAGGGAAGCTGGCAACATATCCTTTTTCCTGAACCTCACCCTGAGCAGCTGACATAGCTGACTTCTCATCAGCACCATTTATAGTAAAGTAATGACTTTCACCGGTTCTTTCATTTGCAAGCAGGAAACCGATGTTAGAGCTGTCGCTGTTTACAGAAGTAACACCTGTGTAAATCCAGATATCTCCATCTTTAGCTACATATCCGTAATCAGGTACCTCAACTGTTTCGTCTTCTTCCTCGTCATAAGCATAGTAGGAAGTTACTTTTTTGCATCCCTTTTTACTAATCATGCTGTTCCAGAAACCATTCGAGAGCTTACCATACCAGTTGTACTGTTCGCAGATTGTATTTCCGTCGTAAACCATGTCTACCCACTGTGGAACATCTTCCAAATCATATTTTTCCATATCACCTGTAATAGGATCCAGAATTATACATCCACTTACAGTTTTGCCGGATAAAAGAGATACTTTCTTGTCATATACGGAAGCAACATAATATGGGTTATTATCCTCATCGATTTCAAAATGAAGATTTCCCCACATTGTTGTAGGATATTTAAACCATATATGACGACCTGCATCTTCCATAAGGTATGCAGAAGGCACATATTTCATGCCTTTTGGAAGCTCTGTATATGAAGCACTCATGGTCACCGGATTTACTGTTACATACCCTGGGATACCTTCATCCTTATTGTTTATCCATTTAAAAAATCCTGCGTAGTACAATGCAGATACTTTAAGTGGAGTTCCTTTCAAATCAATTTGTGTATAATCTTTTGAAACATTAAACTGACTGACTACGTTTGAAAGGGCACCTATTTCCCTGTCACCAAGCATCTGTGCAGAAGCAGTATCCATTAATGCTATAGAATCAGTTGAAGCTGATTCGGGCAAATCTTCGGTAAATTCTGCATCTTTGATGGATAAAATAGATGCATAAGTTTTTGAATGAAATAGTTTTGATCCAGAGATAAGTATTATCACAAATACAATCGACAAAACTATTGGTACTGCAAAAGGTGATATAAACTTTGTGCCTTTGGAAATATGTTTTGTGGATATACTGTTAAAGGTACTTCCAATCAGATTACCAACTGCATACAGTGCTGTTGCAACAATAATTGTAATCCAAAAATCACATGCTTTCAAATTGATTGGAATAAGTAAAAAGAAGAAACTGAAAAACAGATAGATGATAACTGCAATCAGCCCAAGGAGTGAAATGTGTACTCCTTTATCTGAGTTTTTATTTTTTGACATATTATTTACCTCACTTTGTTTTGTTGGCAACAGTATATCGCATTTTGAAATGGGTTAAAACTGCTTTAAGGCTAAATTAAGATTATTTATTTTGAAAATAAGGTTTATATTTGATAGAATTAATGTATCTGTTCAGTGCAGAAATATGCGGAACAGCATATTTCGTAAGAAAGCGTATAGCTTGTAGGAGCAAGTGCATTAAATGTCAAAGAGGTATAGAGATGCATTATGTAGTTGGAGATGTTCATGGATGCATGAAAGAGTTGATGCTCTTGATTAATAAAATACAACAACAGGATGAGGATGCTGTTTTCTTTTTTCTCGGAGACTGGATAGACAAAGGTCCAAATGTCGATGAAGTGAAGGCATGGGTCGTTGACAATGTGACACCTGATGGCAGGTATAGAAGTCTAAGAGGTAATCATGAACAGTATGCATATTTTCAGTATGTAGATTCTAAATACAGAAATCCCAAGATAATGGATTCTTTTTTGGAAGTAGTAGACGATTTGATGCCCTATAATTTGGCAGTTGAAGTTGAGACTGTTTATGGCACGAAAATCACGTACAGACTGTGCCATGCATGGCATGATTTCGATGAAAATAAAACTGATGTACAAAAGCATACAATTAATATATATGGAAGAGAGATAGATACTAATGAGAGTAATGAGATAATTGTTCATGGACACACTCCGACTATATCAGGTTTGTATTTGCAGAGCAAAGATGCTAAGGAAGACAGACCGGGGCTGATATGCTATCGTCATAATTCTATTAATCTGGATGGAGGATGTGTTTATTTTAATAAGTATCCAAATTTTGCGTGCATGCTTTGTGCAATATGTCTTGAGACACTTGAAGAATTTTATCCATATGAACTTGAAGATAGAATCAGGGAAGGTGCACGCCTGCAGGCAACCAATCCTGATTGTGTACTGAGTAAGCTTGGTGGGGAGAATGCATCGACAAAGCAGAGGGTAGAGGCGATATATGGGATTAATATCATGCGATATATGAAACCCGAAAGCAAATACAGGTTAGAAATGTTAGAAAATATCAGAGAAAGAAAAAGGGAAGAGGTATGACTTTAGAACAGCTTGAGAATGAAATAAATGCTTTAAAATCACAGATGAATGTAGAACAGAATAAGTTGAATGAATTGGAGTATGAGTTATATCTGCTAAAACAGCAGCGGACGTTGCAAACGCCACTGGTGCCAAGCCCACCCCCGATGCCGTATAAGCCCCCGATGTCGTCGAAAACTTCACATAAGCCATCGTTTACGCCGCCACCACAGGTAAATGGTAAGAGCTTTGATATTGAAAAATTTATTGGAAAATCATGGATGGGGATAATGGCCTCTGTTCTTATTTTTATAAGTATAATAATGTTTGCCGTAGTCCTGTTGCCATTTATGTCTGATACTGTAAAGATGTGCATTATGTATGCTGTCAGTATCGCATTTATTGTGGGTGGTCTGGTTTTACATAGAAAATGCGGCAATTTATACTATATGATTTTATCTGCCTGTGGAATGGGTGCGCTATACATATCCATGCTGCTTAGCAATATTTATTTTAAGGCAATTGGCGATATTCCTTTATATCTTTTTATACTGATTTGGGCAGCAGGAATAGCAATTGTTGCGAAAAACAGTATAAGAACATTTAATATTATTGGAAATATTGGAATAGTTTTTTCTGTTTTTCTTGGAACACAGAAGTGTATAGATTATGAAGATGTTATCAAGTTTATTGTACTGCTGTTATTTTTTATAGTATCAGAGATTGTGTACAGTGTATTAAACCAGAAATTTCTGGTGTCAAACAGCATAAGCAATATAGCAGGTATTATAGTGTGTACAGTTGGATATGTATGTATTGATATATCTAATCTGTTTATTGTATTTGTTTTAATTGCGACCTGTGCAGTGCAATTGGTGTATCTGTCATTGAGGAAAATAAGACCTTATTTTATTTTTAATACAATCTACAAGTGGCTTATTTATCTACTGTTTAACTTTTATATTTTCAGTGGAATATGTGGCGATGCAGTTGTGTTTGAAATTCTGATATATGTTTTATCATTTATAAGTATTTTCTTTGTCAATCTGTATTACATGAAATTTGCATTGGTTGATAAATTTTACAGTAAGCTTGTAATAGAAATAATTGATATAATAACGATTACTCTTATTGTTATGACAGCCGATTATCCGGGATATATATTTATTCTTTTAGTCCCATTAGTATTCATGGCAATTGGTATATTACGAAAAGATGAAAAATATTTAATAGCAGCTACTGCTACACTTGCTATATCAATTTTCAAAAATAATATGGCTGTAATCGGAATATTGATTCTGGTATGTTCGGGATTACTTATTGTGTATTATCAGAGAATTAAATCGCGGACAAGTGATATTATAAGAGCATGTAACAGTATAATTATTAGAATTACAGT
>JAXELM010000059.1:0-6514 GCA_034100525.1 Agathobacter sp. | reverse complement strand
GGCAACCGCTTCATAGGGTATCGAGGTCGATGTGAGCATGTATGCTGTTTCCTCAGAATTCCAATTGAGTTGCTGTACCACTTGGCGTATGGATAGGTTGTGCTACATATTCTATTTATTATACGTTTTGGAAGGTGCAGCAATCAATTTTCCATTCTTCTGAAACACATACATACTCGCATCGACATTAATGTTGTGATGCGGTTGCCTTATGGCTCGATAAACGTTCCATCATTATCCTCCAGCCTGTCGGCTGGGAAAATAGTCGGATGTATTATGCTGGGAATGCTATATTTGTATACGCAGTTGCTATTTTTAATCTCTGCGTATACAGTTTTAGGCTACTTCTTTATACGCACTTACCATTTCTAGGGTCTGCGTATGCAATTTTAGTCTGTTTCATTATACGCAGCGACCATTTCTAAGTTCTGCGTATACAACTTTCGCCTATTTCGTTATACGCACTGGTCATTTCACTGTTCTGCGTATGCAATTTTATCCAATTTTCCTACGCACGAGACATTTATTTTCCTGCGTAGGATTTTTGTTCGATTTCTTCCTACGCAACAACATTTTTGCACCACGCATAGGTAGTTTTGCTTTGTGAAGAACCCGAGAAATTTCCAGAACGTTTATCGACGTGTAGGGCAACCGCATCACAGCCTATATTAGACATGAGTTGAGGCACTATGGGGGAAGGGACTTTCATGATTTAAAAATGATTTGAGGGGATAGTAATATATTTTGTAAGTGCATCCGCAGTGTTTAGAGGCTCTTAATAATTCGTATGTAATCAGATGGGAAATTGCCATGGACGGCAATTTCAGCGAATATGAGCCAGGATGGCGAATATGAGCGACAGCGTCACTTATAGACACCCCTGGTGAATTATTTAGAGCCTCTTAACGCGAGGACATAAACGCACAAAATATATTACTATCCCCTCAAATCATATATACAACGACAATAGTTCCATCCCCCATAGTGCCTCAACTCATGTCTTCGAGAACCTATGAAGCGGTTGCCCCCCGCCTCGACAAACAAAAATTAGTAAGTAAAGAGTTAAACATCCTCATCAAACTTTTCCTTCAAAGCCTTTTCCACAGGCCAGATAGAACCAATCAATACAATTATCTGAATAGTTTCGATTACCACAGTAGCTATTCCAATTGTATTATCACTGCTTTTTACCAGTGGTAGCTGTGCTAGAATTGTTGGAATTAATAAGATAATTCCCAGCTTTAACCAAAGTCTTCCACAATAATCATGTGCAAACCTCCACGTGTCAATGTTTTTTCTTGACCTTGCAGTCCTATACCCAATTAGACCATTAATATCTTTGGGCGGGTGCTTATACATCATATATCCAGCAATGATCATAAGTATAGGCATAATCAAATTACAGACAAACATTACGATAAAAAATCCCATATAACGCATCTCCTATTATCTCTATCTAATTCTTCAAATTTGATGTTTAAATTCTGTTCATTGAGAAATTAACACTTTTATTTCATATACACCCCAGCGAGTTTCATATCGTCATCAAAAGAGATTGTATATGTGATATTAACCTTTTCATATGATACGCAAACCTGGCAGACTGCAAAATGTTTACCTTGTTGAACTATTTCCTGTTCATATATTGTGCCAACCGATGTTCTATTGCCAAAGTCATCGCACATCTTAGCCTTTATTTCTTTCATTGAATCCGCATCAAGTACTGTTGCCATTTGTGATGTAGCCATCTCCTGTAACTTAGAATAGTCGTCATCATCTAATAATTGAATAACTTCTAATAATGATTCATCCAGTTCTTTTTTTGAAAAATTCGTACTCTCCTCAATACTATTTGTCTTAGGCAGCAACCATATTGCAAGTGCAATAATTATAGCGATAACAAGTAGTATTGGCAGTGCAATCTTTATTACTTTTTGGATTCTATATTTTCTTTTTTCTAAATCAGCAATATTTTCATTAAAACTATCCGCAACTTCATTCACGCTTCCCATCCGGGAAATCACATCACTAAGTAATTCCCCACCTGATACACGCTCATTTATTTCAGCTAAAAGCTGCTTTTTTATATCTCTTTTTCGCGCCGTGCTACAATGGATTTTACTTACAATTTTCTTAACATACATATCCGCATTCATATCTAATCCTCCAATATTTTATTTACGCCTCCAGATATCCTCATCCAAACATCACGAATTTCTTCGAAGCTGGCAATTCCGTCTGACGTAATTCTGTAATATTTTCTGGGCACCTGCCTTCCTTCTGTTTCACTCCATTCGCTTTCTACAAGACCATCATCTTCTAGTCTATAAAGAATAGGATATAACGTTCCATCTTTTAAAAGAAATACCTCTTCGCTCTTTTCTTTCATTTCCTGAATAATCTGGTATCCATATTTGGGTTCATTGAGGAGCAGTTTAAGAACAAGCATCTCCAATACGCCTTTTTTCATTTGTTTCTCATATTTTTCATTCATATATGCACCTCATATACTTTGTAATACAAAGTATATTGTATTATCAATTATTTGTCAAGCTCAAGAAGTTTTTGCACTTTTACGCACCTGTGCTTGCAAATTTTACTTGTGTAAATTTATGTATATTTTTGTGAAACTTTACGAATACTTTTTATAGTAAAAATAGATAGGAAGTATTTATTATGTCACAATTATCAGAAAAAGAAATTTTAAGCGATGCTTTATCCGCACAGAAAGCTACAACTGCATTATTTAACACATCCGCAAATGAATGTGTGCACGAAGATGTAAGACAGACCATGATGAGCATTTTAAATGAAGAGCATGAAATTCAGCATTATTTCTTTTTAAAAATTCTATATCATTTCCATATTTACAAGCAAGTTCAGAATCATTTTCCATGAAAAGTTCATATTCATCGGATGGTATTTTCGATGGTCTAGTCCTTTCATATATTGACAAATTCCATGAATGCTTACATTTTTTGCATCTATAAATAAGCCATACCTCTATACGATTTCCATTTGCATTCACTCTAAACTTTTCTGAGTTTATGAATACCTGTTTCTTTCCACATCCGCCGCAACGATGATATACTTTCATTCGTCTGTGCCATCCTCACAATTAGTTGTTCTAATGATTCTTTGGATGCTCTTCTTGGACAGTGAATATTCTTCTGCAAGTACCTGTATTGAAATTCCATCCGTATGCTTCTGGCATATTTCATGGTTTCTCATCTTGTAAAATTGTTTCGTTTGGTTCTGGCTTCCCCAAACCTTTTTTTCTTTACATGGAATGTATATACTCTTTCCACTTACATATTGCTGAATAGTTTCTATTAGTTCCTGTGGCAGAATTTCCTCTGCTCTAAAATAGCTCATTATAATCCTCCTATTTTTTCTTGGGATTCATCCGAGCTTAACTATTCGGTAACTTAATATCCTCTTGTAAAATTATTTGTCCACGGCATAAATGACATTGTTTCATCACTCATTGCTCCCCAGAAACCAACAAATTCTCCACTTTCTTCTTTCATCCCAAGTTCTAATACTTCGCCAAAGTTCTCATTTGCCTGTTCCCACAAGTCCTGCACTATATTTGATTCTTCTGTACAAAATCCTTCTTTTCCAATAATTGCAATCTCTGGTAAATCGACTATTCTGATATCCATGTAGTTTATCTCCTTTACCATCCAAAATTTTGTTTCTATTTATTTGGCTCTAAAATTTCTTTCTGCCAGCATCTGCATTGAACAATACGTTTTCCATCGTCTCCCTGCTCTTCATCATATGCGTACTGATTCAGCAACTCACACGGAAATTGGCTGCACATGCCACAGTGCATAATTTTCTTCTCTTCGCAACATTTTTTGACAGGGCACATCTCGCCCCAAAATGGCTTTTCTATATCAACTATCCTACTTCTTTGCCAAATATGCTATTACACTATGTGCGGCAACGTTTCCCTCACCAACAGCCTTTGCATATTGATAAGGACGTCCCGTACAATCACCACATGCGAAACATCCCGCAAGATTAGTTGCCATCGTTCTGTCGACCAAAACATGTCCATTTTCCAGTTCTATTCCCGGTATCAAACGTGCCGGCGCAATTGCGTTTCTCAGACAAAATACACCATCTACATCAACCTTCTCCTGCGAACGAAGCACCAACGCATTTACATTTGATTCTCCTAAAATTTCTTTCGGAAAATCCTTTGATATTACGACATTGTCTCTTTTAACATCACTTGCAAAAGTAGGATAATACAACACTTCTGATGCCAGATCTGCCAAATATTCAACCTCATGCTCGAATTTGGAATCATTGGAAATGACAGCAATTTTCTTATCTTTATACAACATACCATCACATGTTGCACAGTAGCTGACGCCTTTTCCAAGGAACTCGTCCTCACCATCTAAAGGTCTGGCAGCCATAACTCCCATAGCCAGAATCAATGTCTTTGCCTCATATATTTCATTGTCAGCTAAGACCATATAATAATCTCCGGTGCCCATAATATTTGTTACTGTTTTCTCAGTAATCTCTAATCCTGCACTTTCTATATGCTCTGTGAATCTATCTGCAAGCTGTGTACCGGTAATCTCGCTAAATCCCGGATAATTTACTATTTTCTCAGCCTTTTGTATTTTATCACTAAGTGTTTTCGTACCGAACCACACAAAATTCTTATTATATGTCTTCAGATTAATTGCGGCAGATAATCCCGCTGGTCCTGACCCAATAATTATACAATCGTACATATGCCACCTCCATTGATGATATTATATTTGCATAAATTTTAAATTATTATACCAATCCTACTTGACAATTGCCAATTATTTTCTTATATTTCATTTAACAATTAGGTTAAATGTTAAATAAGGAGGCAACCACGTGGGATTACAAAACACCTTAAAAGCTCTCGCTGATCCCATACGTCGTGAAATTCTGAATCTGTTAAAGGATGGCAAAATGTCTGCCGGAGAAATCTCTGATAAATTTCCTGTCACAGGGGCAAGCATTTCCAGACATTTGTCAGTACTTAAAGATGCAGATTTGATCAGGGATACGCGTGATGGCAAATTCATTTTTTATGAGCTGAATACATCAGTTCTTGAAGAAATTATGTTATGGATTACCGATTTGAAAGGAGATGGAGACCATGATTAAGAAAAATAAATTTAGACTAATTATATCCTCAGTTGTTATTTTACTCCCAATTTTTATTGGACTTCTTTTACCTGATTTTGATTTTAATGGCAAAATTGGTATGACCGGAAGCAAAATACTATTAGTATTTGGAATTCCACTTTTTTTATTTGCGCTCCACTGGTTTGGAATTCTTCTGACAGTTCACGACCCAAACAACATTGACCAAAGTCAGAAAGTACTCAACATGGTAATATGGATTGTTCCAGTTATCTCACTGATTGTATCGGGAATTTCATATTCCCTTGCACTTGGAAACACCATCAATATCAACATAATTGTACGAATTCTTCTCGGTGTTATGTTTGTAATACTTGGCAATTATATGCCTAAATGTAAACAGAATTACACGATAGGTGTAAGAGTAACATGGGCACTTCGCAATGAAGAAAACTGGAATAAGACACACCGCTTCACAGGAAGACTATGGGTATTGGGCGGATTATTTATGCTCGCTACCATGCTAATTCCATTAGAAAAATTCATGTTTGTTTACTTGTTTATCATACTATTTATGGCATTCGTTCCTATGCTTTATTCTTATCTCTATTATAGAAAGCAGCTTAAAATGGGAACAGCATCTAAAGATGATTCTGCTCAGATTCCTTTGTCAAGAAGAACGACCATAATAGCTTTGGTTGTTGGAAGCATTATCGTTGCACTTGCAATGGTGTTCCTTTTTACAGGAAACTATGATATTAAATTTGATGATTCTTCTTTTACAATAGATGCTGCTTATTGGAATGATACTACTGTTAATTATTCTGATATTGACGACATTGAGTACCGCAATGAGCTTGTACCAGGCACACGAACCTTCGGATATGGTTCACCGTCTCTGATAATGGGCGAGTGTGAGAATGATGAATTCGGCAATTACACCAGATACGCCTTCAATTCATGCGATGCGTGTATTGTGCTTACAATAGATGACAAAAAGCTTGTCATAAATGGGAAAACTGAGGAGCTTACAAAAGAGATTTATGACGAATTAACCTTGCGAATAAACAAATAAAAATTCTTGTTTGTTGAGGTGGAGCAACCGTTTCTTTAATCTTCAATGACATGAGTTGATACTATTTGTATACGCAGTTGCTATTTTTAATCTCTGCGTATACAGCTTTCGGCTACTTCTTTATACGCACTTACCATTTCCATGTTTTGCGTATACGATTTTAGTCTGTTTTATTATACGCAGCAACCATTTCTAAGTTCTGCGTATACAACTTTTGCCTATTTCGTTATACGCGGTGACCATTTCTAAGTTCTGCGTATACAACTTTCGCCTATTTCGTTATACGCACTG
>JAXELM010000022.1:0-8292 GCA_034100525.1 Agathobacter sp. | reverse complement strand
GGCGAATTATTTAGAGCCTCTTAACGCGAGGACATAAACGCACAAAATGTATTAACATCCCCTCAAATCATATATACCTAAAACGGTCCATCCACACAAATAGTATCAACTCATGTCATCAAAGATTTAAGAAGCGGTTGCCCCCACCTCGACAAACAAGAATATGAAATCCAGTTGCAAAACTTCACGTAAAGTTTACACACAATTTACCATAAGGCGGTTTTGGATTTTACAAATACCCTCTAAAATCTCACTTGTATTGATCAAGAAAGAGAAAAGAGGAAAAAAATATGAAAAACAAAATTACAAAAACACTTGGAATTTTAGCAGCAGCAACTCTTCTTATGGGAAGCTTTGCAGGATGTGGCAACAGTGCATCAACAGAGGGAAATGATGCTTCAAATGATACTACAGCAGAGGCATCAGCAGATGACAAGGATGCTGAGTCACTTTCAGGAACAATTTCACTTGCTGGCTCTACATCAATGGAAAAAGTTTGTGAATCACTTATGGAAGGTTTCATGGAGAAATATTCAGATATCACAGTAACAACAGAGTACACTGGTTCAGGAGCAGGACTTGAGGCACTTGCAGCAGGAAGCATTGATATCGGAAATTCTTCTCGTCATGTAAAAGAGGAGGAGAGCTCAAACGGACTTGTTGAGAATGTAATTGCACTTGATGGTATCGCAGTTATTGTTGATGTTGGAAACAGCACAGTAGAGCTTACTTCTGACCAGCTTGCACAGATTTATAAGGGTGAGCTTACAAACTGGAGCGAACTTGGTGGAGCTGATGAGGCAATTGTAGTAATCGGACGTGAGAGTGGATCAGGTACAAGAGATGCTTTCGAAGAGCTTCTTGAAGTAGCAGATGAGTGCAAATATGCACAGGAGCTTGATTCAACAGGAGCTGTTCTTGCAAAAGTAGCATCTACACCAGGAGCAATCGGATATGTATCACTTGATGTAGTAGATGATACAGTAAACACAATTGTACTTGATGGTTCAGCACCAACAGAGGAAGAAATTCTTGCAGGAAATTACAAATTATCAAGACCATTTGTAATGGCAACAAAGGGTGAAATCAGCAATCAGAGTGATTTAGTACAGACATGGTTTGATTACATCAACTCAGCAGAAGGTCAGGAAATTATTAAGGGAGCAGGACTTATTCTTCCTAACTAATGCCTGAAATAAAAGTTGCTATATATGCCAGAATTGTTTTTAGCATATTGGCATAAAGTATTCGTAATCAAAGTAACTAATATGAACTACAAAATGCAATGAGGATAGAAATGAAAAAAATATCAGAAAAAATAGCCCGGTATATTTTTTTGGTCTGTGCGATTCTGGCTGTCGTTTCGGTAATAGCAATAACATTATACATGATAATGAAGGGTGCGCCTGCCTTTTTCAAGGTTGGTGCACTCGACCTGATATTTGGGACGGTTTGGAAACCAACAGCAGAGGTTCCGGCGTATGGAATAGGATTTATTATCCTTTCGTCAATAGTTGGAACATTTGGTGCAGTAATAATTGGTGTGCCGGTTGCACTTCTTACAGCAGCATATCTCACAGAGATAGCAAACCCAAAGGTATCAAAAGTTATACAGCACGCTGTTGAGCTGCTTGCAGCAATTCCATCTGTAATATATGGTCTGCTTGGACTTATGATTTTAAATCCATTTATGTATAAGTTGGAAAAATTATTTTTTGATGGCTCAAAGACGCATCAGTTCACAGGTGGTGCCAACCTTATCTCGGCAGTAATAGTGCTTGCGATAATGATACTGCCAACAGTAATAAATGTAAGTACATCATCAATAAAAGCAGTTCCAGATAGTCTTAAATCAGCATCACTGGCACTTGGTGCAACAAGACTTCAGACCATCTTCAAAGTTATTATTCCTGCAGCAAAATCAGGAATTATGACTGGAGTTGTACTTGGAATTGGAAGAGCACTTGGTGAGGCAATGGCGATTAATATGGTAGCCGGTGGTTCAGTAAACTTCCCGCTTCCATTCAATTCAGTAAGATTTCTCACTACACAGATTGTAAGTGAAATGAGCTATGCAGAGGGAACTCACAGACAGGTACTTTTCACGGTTGGACTTGTACTATACATTTTTATAATGGGAATAAATCTTATTCTGACAGTTCTTCGAAAGAGAGGTGAACGCGCAGATGCTTAGAAAAAGTGGAAAGTCAATATCATTAAAAGAGTCATTTTTATATGCTCTAATATATCTGTGCGCTGCTATTTCGCTTTTACTTTTGATAGGAATAATTGTTTATGTATTGATAAAAGGAATTGGAAGTATTAACTGGGGATTCCTTACAACAGTGACGTCTGTAAGGTATGGAACAGTCGGAATTGCCGGAAATATAGTAAATACAATTCTTATTATCCTTACAACAATGATAATAGCAACACCGATTGGAATAGGTTCGGCAATATACCTTAATGAATATGCAAAACCTGGTAAGCTGGTATCAATAATAGAATTTGCAACAGAGACATTATCAGGAATACCATCTATTATATTTGGGTTGTTTGGAATGATGTTCTTTGGTGAGACATTGGGCTTTGGATACAGTATTTTGACAGGTGCGCTTACACTTATTCTTATGGTTTTACCATTAATTACCAGAAATACGCAGGAGGCACTTAAGACAGTTCCGGACGGATACAGAAATGGTGCGATAGGTCTTGGTGCTGGAAAATGGCATATGATCAGGACTATCCTGATACCGAGTGCAATGCCTGGAATTATCACAGGAGTTATACTTGCGATTGGTAGAATAGTCGGTGAGTCGGCAGCACTTTTATTTACAGCTGGTTCAGCAAAGCTTCTTCCTAAGGGACTTATGGGAATTTTTACCAAGATATTTCAGTCAGGTGGAACGCTTACGATACAGCTTTACCTGTCAGCCACAAGCGAGGGAGATTTCGATACAGCTTACGGAATTGCAGTTGTTTTACTCGTGATAGTATTTATTATCAACCTGCTAACAAAGAAACTAACAAAGAAATTTGACAGGTCAAAAGGATAGAGGAGAGAACCATGAAAACAAAAATATCTGTAAAGGATTTGAATTTATACTATGGTCAAAACCATGCACTTAAGGATGTGAGCATGGATATAGAGGCAAACAAGGTTACAGCCTTTATCGGACCATCCGGATGTGGAAAATCCACATTTTTGAAAACATTGAACAGGATGAATGACCTCGTTGATAATGTGCGGATAGATGGAACAATTAAGCTTGACGGAGAAGATATCTATGCAGATGGAATTGATACCACTTTGCTTAGAGAAAAGGTTGGAATGGTGTTTCAGCAGCCTAATCCTTTTCCAATGAGTATCTATGACAACATCGCATATGGACCGAGAGTACACGGAATAAGAGATAAGCATAAGCTTGATGAAATAGTGGAAAATAGTCTGCGCGGAGCTGCGATATTTGACGAGGTAAAGGACAGATTGAAAAAATCAGCACTTGGCTTGTCCGGTGGTCAGCAACAGCGAATTTGTATAGCAAGAGCACTTGCAGTAAAGCCTTCAGTGCTTCTGATGGATGAACCTACTTCGGCACTTGATCCGATTTCTACAGCAAAGATTGAGGATTTGATGGAGGAGCTGAAAAAGCAATACACAGTTGTCGTAGTGACTCACAATATGCAGCAGGCACTCAGAGTGTCCGATTATACAGCCTTTTTCCTTGTTGGAGAGATGGTGGAGTTTGGCGAAACCAAGACAATTTTTTCATATCCACAGGATAAGAGAACAGAGGACTATATTACAGGAAGATTCGGTTAGAAATCATAAAGGAGTAAAGATATGAGAGCAAAATTTGATGAACAGCTAAATCAGTTAAATCAGGAAATGGTCCAAATGGGAGTAATGATAGAGGAAAATATACAGACTAGTATAGAGGCTCTTGTCAGACACAATGTCGAGATGGCAAAAGAAATCGTGGAGAAGGATGTTGCTGTTGACCAGAAGCAAAAGCAGATAGAAGGGATATGCTTTGATTTGCTTATACAGCAGCAGCCGGTTGCAAAAGACCTTCGTGCAATTACAGCCGCTATGAAAATGGTTACGGATATGGAGCGAATAGGTGACCATGCCGCCGACATAAGTGAGATAACTGTTTTGCTTGATAATGCAGAAAAGACAAAGAGCATGGAAACTATTATTCAAATGGCATCGGAGGCTCTTTTTATGCTGATGCAAAGCATCGATGCATATGTTAAAAAGGACATCGAGCTGGCACAAAAGGTAATACAGCATGATGATGTGGTAGATAAATTATTCGGCCAGATTAAACAGGAGATTATTGAGCAGATTCAGCAGAATAAAGAAGTCAAAGAGGGAGAATATGAGATAGATATGCTCATGATAGCGAAGTATCTTGAGAGAATCGGTGACCACGCCACAAATATTGCAGAGTGGGTTATCTATGCGTATAAAACGTCTATATAATCGTTTGAACTATTTTACATAAATTTTACATAAACGCCAACTACTTTTTACATGGGGCTGATATTTTGTAAAAAAAAGGAAAGAATATGTAAAAAGGAGTGCATATGGATATATTTGGAATTCTTACAATGATAGGCGGTCTGGCCCTTTTCCTATATGGAATGAATGCGATGGGTGATGGACTTGCGAAGCTTTCCGGAGGACAATTAGAACGTATTCTGGAGAGACTTACAAGCAATAGGATAAAAGCGCTTTTACTTGGCGCACTTGTTACGGCTGTGATTCAGTCGTCCTCAGCAACCACGGTAATGGTAGTCGGTTTTGTAAACTCAGGAATAATGCAGCTACAACAGGCAGTTGGAATTATCATGGGCGCAAACGTGGGAACTACCATCACATCGTGGTTACTTTCGCTTACAGGTATACAGGGTGATAACGTGTGGATTAAACTGCTTAAGCCATCATCGTTCTCACCAATTCTTGCTGCAATCGGAATTATACTTACAATGGTTGCCAAGAATGATAACAAAAAGAGGGATATAGGAAATATCCTTGTTGGATTTGCCATTCTTATGTATGGAATGGAGACGATGAGTGGCGCAGTTGAACCACTTGCTGAGAATGAGTCATTTACAAGTATTCTTACGATGTTTTCAAATCCGGTATTAGGTATGATTGCCGGTGCAATACTTACTGCCGTGATTCAGAGCTCATCAGCATCTGTAGGTATTTTGCAGGCTCTTTGTGCTACCGGTGCAGTAGGATTTGGTACTGCAATTCCTATAATAATGGGACAAAATATAGGAACATGTGTTACCGCTGTAATCTCATCAGTTGGTGCAAGTAAGAATGCGAAGCGTGCATCGATGATACATCTGTATTTTAATCTGATAGGTACTTTCCTTTTTATGACAGTATTTTATATAATTAATGCAGTGGTACATTTCGATTTCCTGGGAGATGCAGTATCGCCATGGGGAATAGCTGTGATACACAGTCTGTTTAACATTGGATGTGCAATAGTACTTTTCCCATTTGGCAAGTTACTTGTTCGTCTTGCAGAGATTACAATTCCGGATAAGGCAGATGACGAGCAGGTTGAAAAAGAGATTCTGCCTCAGCAGCTTGTGGCACTTGACGAGAGATTTATGGATAAGCCTGCTTTCGCAATGCAGCTTTCTATAAGCGCAGCTGAACAGATGGCAGTGGAGACTAGAAATTCGCTTATCAAAGCAATTGGACTGATTAAGGAATTTTCGCAGGAAAATGCGTCAGATGTAGTTAAACTGGAGCAGTTAGTTGATAAATATGAGGACATTCTCGGCTCATATCTGATAAAACTATCAGCAAAGGACCTTTCGCTTACCGATAGCAGGAGACTGTCTGTTTTACTGCATTGTATAAGAGATTTGGAGAGAATATCAGACCATGCAATCAATATAAGTGAGCTTCTTGTTGAAATGGATGAGAAGGGATTATCATTCTCGAAAAAGGGAAGCGAAGAGCTTGGCGTATATACAAGGGCTGTTTCTGATATAGTAGAGAAGACAGTTAATATTTTTATTACAAATGATGTTATGGCGGCAAGGCACATCGAGCCACTTGAAGAGGCGATAGACCGACTTCAGGTAAAGATGCGTGACCATCATATCAAGAGACTTAGAAAAGGAAAATGTACAATTGAACTTGGTATCATATTTGAGGACCTGCTTACCAATCTTGAGCGAGTGGCCGATCACTGTTCGAATATCGGAGTGTGCTTAATACAGGTGAGTGAGGACAGCTTAGATACACATGAATACCTTGATATAGATATAAAGAAGGACGAAAGCTTTGCTGCCGAGGTATTGGCAATGAAGCAGAAATACAGCCTTCCGAAGAATAAATCAAAGGAATAGACACTACGTCTTAAAGGAGAGAAAATGGCACTTATTTATTTAGTAGAAGATGATGAAAGTATAAGAGAGATAGAATCAATTGCCCTCAAGAACAGTGGACATGAGGTGATTGGATTTGAGAATGCTACTGCTTTTTTCAAGGGGATTGAGTCTATTATACCGGATTTGATATTGCTTGATGTAATGCTTCCGGATATGAATGGAAATGAGATACTCGCTCGTCTTAGAAAGAAAACGGATACAAGAAAAGTGCCTGTTATCATGGTGACAGCAAAGACTACGGAGCTTGATATGATAAAAAGCCTGGATGATGGTGCTGATGATTATATCAAGAAACCGTTTTCTGTCATGGAGCTTATCACAAGAGTAAAGGTACTTCTTCGAAGAACAAAAGAAGATGAGGATGAAATCATGAAGTTTGATGAGCTTGTGATTGACAATCTGCGTCATGAAGCATTAATAAGTGGTGAAGTTGTGGAGCTTACTTTCAAAGAATATGAATTGCTTAGATATCTTGCGCTTAACCATTCAACAGTTTTAAGCCGCGAGTCTATTATGCAAAGAGTATGGCAGACGGATTTCGAGGGTGAAACAAGAACTGTTGATATGCATATCAAGACCCTTAGAAAGAAGCTTGGCGCAGTTGGAGAACGAATCAAGACAGTTCGTAATGTGGGGTATATGTTTGAATGAAGCGTGAAATAAACTCAAGATTAGTAATCATTGCAGTACTTGCGATAATTCTGTCGACGATTGGCGTGACGACTATATACTATAAGCAGTTTCAGGCACAGGTGCAGAAGGACTTAAAAATTGATTCCATGATAATCCAGACAATGGGGATAGAGAATCTTGTAAATGATGATAAAGATGTTGACAATGTTCTTGCAGGAAGCTCAGAAGTCAGAATAACATGGATAGCCAAAGATGGAACGGTGCTTTATGACAATGATGCAGACGAATCGAAGATGGAGAATCATAAAAACAGACCGGAGATACAGAATGCGTTCAAAACTGGTGTGGGTGAGTCTGTAAGAAAATCGGACACGATGAATATGAAGGCGTTTAACTATGCAGTTCTGCTGGAGGATGGAACGGTTCTTCGTGTGTCAACACTTGCAAGAAGTATTTTCAGCGTATTTATCATGAGCTCGCCAATTGTAAGTTTAATTGTGCTGTTCATAGTTGTTGTATGTGTCATATTAAGTCACTTTTTGACCAAACAGCTTCTTCGGCCAATTGACAAAATGGCTGAAAATCTTGGAAATACTACATACGACTGCGAGTATCCGGAGCTTATACCTTTTACAAACAGGATACGCGAACAGCACAGTGATATACTTGCAGCAGCAAAGAGCAGGCAGGATTTCACAGCGAATGTATCGCATGAGCTGAAGACTCCGCTTACAGCTATATCGGGATATGCAGAGCTTATCAGTCTGAATGTTGATATGCAGAAAATGCATGCAGATAACACCGATATACAGGCAACGGGCCGCATGCTAGGTGATGAGAATGTCAAGTCATTCGCTGACAAAATCCGTAAAAACGCAGACAGACTTGTATCACTCATCAATGATATTATCCGTCTTTCAGAGCTTGATGCGACGGACGGTCATGATGATTTTTCGCAGGTTGATTTGTATGAGGTGGCTCAGGAGAGAATTGAAATATTGAGGGTAACAGCTGATAAAGCGGATGTAAAAATTGAATTGCACGGGGAGAAAACGATGGTGCTTTCAAACCGAAGTATGCTGATAGAGCTGATTGATAATCTCTGCCAAAATGCTATACGATATAATGTGCCATGTGGAAGAGTCGAAGTCGAGATTGGTAAAAAGGGAAACAAAGCACTTCTTACTGTTACGGATACGGGAATCGGAATTCCGCCTGAAGAGCAGAGCC
>JAXELM010000028.1:0-8525 GCA_034100525.1 Agathobacter sp. | reverse complement strand
GGATATTCAATTGACAGAAAATAAGACTTATGAGGTTATTGAATCTACAATTGTAACAAATAGTGATATGCATGCACATAACACATTCGAAGAGCCTGAAAATGTAAAAGAAGCTGCGTTTGATGCATATGAAGTAAATGGTAATACGATGAAGCTGACACTCCCGGCATGCAGCGTGGTTGAGCTTCGAATTAGATAATAAAATAGATGTAAATAGTGTATGAATTGATATTGGAAAAAATCTTTCGACAGTTTATGAAACCGGAAGTTCTCGAGAAGGAAATACATAGAGATTGTAAGAAAGATAAGGGTGTAATATTTTGAACAGATAGATGAGCTTACAGGTATATATAACAGAAAAGGGATGCATGCACTTGGGGTGGTGGATATTGAAAACTGTAGGATCAGAGAACGAATAGGCAGGAGGCATATGTCTTTTGTGATTTCAAGCTTGTCCTCCTGCCAATTAAGAATTATTTGATTTTAGAGAGTACGTCTTATCCAGACAGTCATTTCATTTTCGCCACGATTTGCCCACATATAGTAGGGAATAAGGGTAATATCAGTGTCCTCATATTCAGTTTTTGCTGCGGTTAGATAAAGAGCCGAGGATGAGGAAGGAATCTGGCGTTTACCCATGAGATGGATGGCTTTTGCATTATTGTTCTGGATTATGATATCCTGGATTCTTTTTTCGCTATCTAATGGTAGTGATAGTAAGTGTAGGTCTTTTCCATTGTCTTTTTCCTCCATACAATAAACGAGAGGACCTCTTTGAATGGCGACTTTTCCGACAAGTTCTCTAACGTTCGTATTTGCTTCAATTATTTTAATATTCATTGGAAATTCTATCGATACTTCTTCTGTATCAGACCAATCCTTAGAAAGATAAATGTAGCCATCAGAAAAAGAAATTTCTCCATTGAAGTCTGAAAGAGAATATTTATTCTCGGCCCAATCTGGTATTCTTAGAGCTAGTTTGAAATTCTTTGGCGCATTTTTAACTATAATTGTTGATTTACCTTCCCATGGAAAATTAGAATCAATGGAAATATCAACATTTCTATCCATCATTTTCTTAACGATATATGCTCCAATATATAGATGTACAAAGAGACATGAATCAGTCTCTGTAAATGCGTATAGACCTATGGAACTTATGAATCTTGCAAGATTTGGAGGGCAACAGGCACAGCCGAACCATTTTTGGCGTGTTGCCTTCACATGGAATTTTCGTTGGTCTTTGTGACAACTTTCAGGATTTACATCTAACGGATTTACATAGAAAAAACTTTTACCGTCGAGAGCCATTCCACTTAAAATTCCATTATAAACTTCTCGCTCTAATACATCTGCATACTTGCCGGATGGGGTGATTTCTAACATTCGTCTACAAAAGAAAGCCATTCCAATAGAGGCGCAGGTTTCGGCGTAGGCAGTATCGCTTGGAAGATCGTAGTTATAGGTGAAGGCTTCCCCTATATGTGAGGAACCGATGCCACCAGTTATATACATTTGCTTTTCAACGATATTATCAAAGAGTCTTTCGCAGGCTTTTTGCATTTTGGAATCCTGACCAATACGGGCTAAATCTGCCATTGCTGAATATAGATACATGGCTCTGACTGCATGTCCTGTAGCTTCCGTTTGAGCCAACACTGGTTTATGGGCTTGATTATATTGATACCTTTCTTCGTTTTCATGACCTTTAATGATAACATCAGGATGTTCTTCTTTATCAAAGTAATAAGGTCTTTGTCCTCTTTCCTCGATAAAAAATTTCGAAAGATCATAGTATTTTTGGACTTTGGTCACTTCGTAGAGTCTGAAAAGTGCCATTTCTACAATTTCATGTCCTGGATAGCCCTTGCATTTTCCTTCTTCTGGTCCGAAAAGGGTAAAGACATAATCTGCGAATTTCATTGCTGCTTTGAGAAGTTTGTCCTTCTGAGTTGCCTGATAGTAAGCAACGGCTCCTTCGATTAGATGACCAAGACAGTACAATTCGTGATGATCTCGAAGGTTTGTGAAGGATTTGTCCCTGCCATTGATAATGTAGTAAGTATCTAAGTATCCGTCCTCCTGCTGTGCTGCACAGACAATGTCGATGGCTTCGTCAGCGGTTTGTTCCAGAATTGGATCGGGATGTTGAGTGAGAGAGTAGCCCACTGCTTCAATCCATTTACTGAAGTCTGTATCCTGAAATACAAAGCCATAAAATTTATCTGGGTCTGGGTTCGCAGGATCTTCTGGGAGTGCTTCAAAGCCACGAAAGGTATAGGTTGGAGGAATATATGATTCCCCCATTTCTTTCCTTTTTTTAGCCATTTTACCTGCAACTTTAAAATTTCGCATACAGAAAGAAGGTGACGCACCTTCCACCTGATCATTTAAGGCATTCCACTGGTAGGGAATTACTTCAGTACGCACCAGTTCAATTTCTTTCTGCCAAAAGCTATCGTTCACTTGAATATTACTTAAGGAAAGGGGTCTGCTCACTTTCTCATTCATATGGTTTCCTCCGTTTTTGTGATGAATATAAAATAGCATTATCTGTTAGATATATAAATATTGATAAGTAGAGCATAAATTTACAAAAATGTCAATTGATTTAGGGTGAAATTAAATAAAATAATAAGATGTATATAAATATAAAATTTTACATTTATTTCTTGTATAATTAATCAAAAAAATTAAATAAAATTGTGAATATTTACAAAAACAAAAAATAATTCAGAAGAAAGTAAAACATATCTTGTAATTCGTATAATGTAGACGTATGATGAATCTACATTAAAACTTTTAATAAATAAGGAGGTAAAAAGATTAAATCTTTTACATATCCGGTTACAGTTAATGTAAAATAAAATGTAATACATAGTAAAGCAACGAAATAATAATTGAGAAAGTAAAAACAGGAGGAATTGATGAACAGGACAAGTTTGGAAAGACAAGTAAAGGCGTGGAAGCATTTAAGTATGAAATCACTAACTCAAAAGGAATGAAGGCTGAACTTACAGATTTTGGTGCTACAATGATATCGCTTTTTGTGCCAGATAAATATGGGGATTTTAGAGATGTGATCCTTGGATATGAAAAGGTTGCAACCTATGAGAAAGAAGGTGGCTACTTAGGTGCTACTGTTGGAAGATATGCAAACCGCATTTCGGATGCGAAGATTAATATTGATGGTGTTGTATACGAGATTGAAGCGAATGATAATGAGAATAATCTTCACAGTGGATCCTGTGGAACGTCTGAATTGTTTTGGACAGTCAATAATCACACAGAATGTTTAATTACGTTTGAGTGTGTAAGTAAGGATCGGGAGCAGGGATTCCCAGGAACTGCAACCATGAATGTTACATATGAGATTACAGAAAATAATGAGCTTGTGATTTCCTATCATGCAGTTTCGGATAAGACAACAACATTCAATATGACAAACCATAATTACTATAACTTAGAAGGACAGGAAACTGGAGTTGTATACAATCAGACGATGAGTATGAATGAGATTGCTCAAAGTATTGGTGTTAGTAATGGAGCACTTACCAGTCATGTTAAAAAACTTGAGGAAACAGGGTTGATAAAGACAGATACCGTTCACGGAACGCATGGAAATCAGAAAATGTGTAGTATTAATATTGATCAGATACTTATTGATATTGATGGTGATGGAAATGAAAAGACGGATCAGGTTTTCAGTGAAGAAATACCAGTAGGCCATTTTTTTGATTACGAAGTGTTTCCAACATGTGGTCTATCAACTCTTGAGTCTGTAATTGGAGAGGTTGATGATCCAAGATATTTTGCACATCCAGACAGAATGAAAGCAGGCATTTTGTGGTTTGGAAAGGGAAGAATTGCTTATTTGATACCGAATTTGTTACCTACGAATTCAAAAATTGATCAGATAACATTATCTTTCGAAATATCTTCAGAGGCTCCGGGGGTATGCGATAACTGGCCTTCGGATATCACGTTTCGATTAAATGACATCAACATTGGCAAGTGGACAAGCCCGGGTGACTTTGGTGACGTAAGAGGTATGTTTACACCAGATTGGTGGTTTGATAATTGGAACCAGTATGGATTGTTGAAAGTTCTTTCAATTAATAAAAAAGGAACATATATTGATGGACTTAGAATCTCAGATGTGAATGTTAAACAGTTGAATCTTGATTATAAGAGTACACTTAAGTTTGAATTTGCGGTAGATGAAGATTCAACTAATGTGGGTGGATTGACTATATTTGGGGCCGGATTTGGAAACTATAATCAGGGTATAAAAGTGCAATTAACTTATTCACCGATACAAAACGCATAAGAGATTCCGGTCTGGCTTATGATTTATTGGATTGTGAAGCTGGAGGAAATGATGGAAGCAACAAGAATTTGTAAGAAATGTTTATTACGTGAGGAACCACCAGAGAATCGAATAGAATTAGAAAAGTATTTGAGTGTGATTTCAAAGGAAGATAGGGTTTCTGAACCGGAGTACGAGTATAGGCTTAACGTGTGTAAGGAATGTGATCACTTAGTCAGTGCGACATGCAATGCCTGTGGCTGTTATGTGGAGTTTAGAGCTGCTGGTATACGTAGCCGTTGTCCAAAGAAAAAGTGGTGATTTTTCTATAAGTAAAATAATAACAGGAAGGAGTTGTATATTATGAGTATAGCAGAATTAACAGCAAAGATTGAGAATTTATCAGAAGAAGATTACAATATGGTAATTATGCTTGTAAATAGATTAAGCGAGAAATCAGAAATGGGCGGGCTTCAGCATTATAGTGAAGACGAATTGGTTGAACAGTTATCTGAATCAATCAAGAAGAGTAATAATGGAGCAACAAAGTCGGCTAGAGAAGTTTCAAAAAATATGAGGGAAAAATATGCAATTTAATGTAGAAGTATCAGAATTGGCAGAAGCACAGTATGATAAAATTCTTTCATACATTGCAGATGAATTAAAGAATCCTTAGGCTCTAAAAAATGTAATGAACGATTTTGATTATACTATTTCAAGATTAGAATCAATGGCAGGTAGCTTTGCGTATTGTGAAAGTGAGCGTTTGAGAGAAATGGGATTGCATAGAATTAAATTCTCAAAACATAGATATCTATTAGTATATCGATTGGATTGAAATAATGTAATCATTGAAGGTATGTATCATGAAATGCAGGATTATGAAAATTCAATATAGGAAGTAAATAAAATGCAGTAGTCAAACGGACTACTGCATTTTTGTGATATAAACCGATTATTCATTGGACGTGGATTCAAATAGTTCTCCTATTGGAACCTCAAGTATTGTACTTAATTTATCTAAAGTATCAAATATTACTAAGAAACATATCTACTGGTAAAAATACTTTTCTTACAAAAGAGAAGTAGAAATGATAATATAAATTTTGTTTAATAGAAAATATATAAAAATCTAACATGTGAAATATATGTACAAAAACTCATATTTCATTCTTAGTTCTTTTTCTGTCATATCATAGTAGCAATTATATGGAACATTATTCTTGATACTAAACACTAGAAAAGGATTAAACCATGGAAATTATATAAGTCGACAAGTCGTCTTGAATGTGCTAATATTTATGCATGTATTCAAGGCGATTTTTATAAATGGGCTAATATGCAGATGCTTCCAAGATTGCAAATGAGTTATCTGCTTAATTCGTACGAATTAATTCATACGAATTATTTACGAATTATTTTCTTAAATAAGAAGTAATATCAGGTATAAAGAAGTAACAAAAAGGAATATATCCAGAGTCGCAAACTAGCATATATTCTGGACAATTCATGAATTATATAGGAGAAAACAGAAAATGATTGCAATTATTGATTACAATGCGGGAAATCTCAAAAGCGTTGAGAAGGCGCTTGTTTCCATGAATGAAACATGTACTATCACTAGAGATTTTAAAGAGATTCTGAGCGCAGATCGTGTTATTTTGCCAGGAGTAGGAGCTTTTGGTGATGCGATGGAACAACTGAAAAAATATGAATTGGACAAGGTAATTCATGAGGTTGTTGACAAAAAGATTCCATTTTTGGGAATATGCCTTGGGTTACAGCTTTTATTTGAAGGCAGTGACGAGAGTCAGGGAGTAGAAGGTCTTGGAGTATTAGGAGGAAAGATTTTAAGAATTCCTGACAAGGAAGGTCTTAAAATACCTCATATAGGCTGGAACTCATTGGAACTTCAAAATAATGGTCGTCTGTTTAAAGGCTTACCAGATAATCCGTATGTGTATTTTGTGCATTCTTATTATTTGAAAGCTGATGATGAGAGCATTGTAAAAGCGACAACTGAGTACAGTACTACAATCCATGCATCGGTTGAGAAAGACAATGTATTTGCATGTCAGTTTCATCCGGAAAAAAGCAGCACATTAGGATTACAGATTTTGAAGAATTTTACGCAGATAGAAAGAGGATAGAAAGGGGAAGACATAATATGTTTACTAAGAGAATTATCCCATGTCTTGATGTGAATAACGGACGTGTTGTAAAGGGAGTAAATTTCGTAAATTTGCAGGACGCAGGTGATCCTGTTGAGATTGCTGCGGCGTATGACAAGGCGGGAGCTGACGAGGTAGTGTTTCTTGATATAACAGCTTCAAGCGATAATCGTGGCACAGTAGTTGACATGGTAAGAAAAGTTGCTGAAAAGGTATTTATACCTTTTACAGTTGGTGGTGGTATAAGAACAGTTGACGACTTCAAGGTTTTACTTCGAGAAGGCGCAGACAAAATTTCTATCAACTCATCTGCGATAAACACACCAGAGCTTATTGGAAATGCTGCCGACAAATTCGGAAGCCAGTGCGTGGTAGTTGCGATTGACGCGCGAAGAAGAGAGGATGGAAGCGGCTGGAATGTATATAAAAATGGCGGAAGAATTGATACTGGATTAGATGCCATTGAATGGGCGATGAAGGCTGATAAGCTTGGGGCAGGAGAGATTTTGCTTACAAGTATGGATTGTGACGGAACAAAAACAGGATATGATATTGAACTGACACGTCTTATTGCTGACAATGTTTCTATTCCGGTGATAGCATCTGGTGGTGCCGGAACAAAGGAACATTTTTATGATGCATTAGTTGATGGGCATGCAGATGCAGCACTCGCAGCGTCTCTTTTCCATTATAAGGAATTAGAAATTATGGATTTAAAGGAGTATCTGGCAGACAGGGGTGTGTCAGTTAGAAGATAGAGATGGCAATGATAGATAATGACTGGTTGGAATATGTATCTGACGAGTTTAAGAAACCATATTATAAAGACTTATACAATTTCGTAAAGGAGGAATATAGCACTCATGTTATATATCCTCCTGCTGATGATATTTTTAACGCAATGCACTTTACACCTCTTAGCGAGGTTAAAGTGCTTATTCTTGGGCAGGATCCATATCATAATGAACATCAGGCGCATGGCCTTAGTTTTTCTGTTTTGCCTGAACAAAAAGATATCCCTCCCTCTTTACAAAATATTTATAAAGAGCTGAATGATGATTTGGGATGCTACATTCCTAATAATGGTTATCTGAAAAAGTGGGCAGAACAGGGTGTACTTTTATTAAATACAGTTTTAACAGTTCGTGCACATCAAGCTAATTCACATCAAGGCAGAGGCTGGGAACAGTTTACAGATGCGATTATAAAGGCAGTTAATGAACAGGACAGGCCTGTAGTTTATATGCTTTGGGGCAGACCGGCACAGAGTAAAATACCAATGCTTACCAATCCTAAGCATCTGATACTTAAGGCTCCACATCCAAGTCCGCTGTCTGCATACAGAGGATTTTTCGGTTGCAGGCATTTTAGCCAGGCTAATGAATTTTTGCAAGAGCATGGCATGTCGCCAATCGACTGGCAGATTGAGAATATATAGAAGTTTGTGGTAGTAGAATAAATACTTTTTATACTCTTTTGGAGATACTCCGATATGTTTGTGAAAAAACCGGCTGAAATAAAGCGCATTCGAACCTTCCGATACAAGAATGTGCATATGAAGTCTGGAAAAGATGATTAATAATAGAGGCAACCGCCTTACAATTACTTTGATAATTTGTAAGGCGGTTGCTTTTTGGTATTTATCTTAGTTTCAATTTGATTAATCATCAGCCTCATCGTCAGTGCTTGTTGTGTAAACCTGGCGCTTACGTGCCATAACATCGCTCTCGAGATATTCATCATAAGTAGAGACTTTATCAATCATAGTTCCGTCTGGAAGGAACTCAATGATTCTGTTTGCAGTAGTCTGAACAACCTGATGGTCTCGACATGCAAATAGGATTACACCAGGGAATTTAATCATTCCGTTGTTAAGTGCAGTGATTGATTCCATGTCAAGGTGATCAGTTGGTTCATCAAACATAAGGACGTTACTTCCCATAATCATCATTCTTGAAAGGAGAACTCGTACCTTCTCACCACCGGAAAGAACACGCATTTTCTTGACACCGTCTTCACCGGCAAAAAGCATTCTTCCGAGGAAG
>JAXELM010000238.1:0-4107 GCA_034100525.1 Agathobacter sp. | reverse complement strand
CTTAAGTTTTCTTCATTTATGTACAGACCAAGTATACTTGGTGAGGCATTATTTACTGCGTGCAGTATTGCTGCTGGCCATATTGACTCGGACTTAATTGTGATGAAGGTAAGAATAATTCCCATAAAAATGCTAAGTATACACATCATAGCACAACCTGTGTATGGAAAACCAAAGTACTTATTTCCGAAATTATGACCAACGCCTGTAAGTGGCCAATGCCAAATCCCCCAGATTATTCCTCCGACAATTACAGCCTTGTTTATTCCCATGATATTTATGAGCTTTGGCATCATATATCCACGCCATCCCTCCTCTTCGCCGAAGGCTGCAAATGAGCCGAGTGTGCCGGATATAATACCGGCAAGTGGAATCAGATATATGATTCCTGCACCATTTTCTGTGATTGCAAGAATAGATGGGCTGTTAGCATCGAAGGCAGCTTTGTTGACAAGCAAATATAGTGCATGACCTATTTCTAAGTATATCCACGGCAAAAGCATTGCTACAATATACCAGATCCATTTTCTGTTTTTAAAGCTGATGCCGAGCAGCATAGAACCCTCACCTGTAACAGAAAAGCCTTCCTTGGTCACAAATCGCGTAAGCAACATGGCAATTGTCGGACACAGCATACCAAGAGCTGCCATCTGGTCAATCTTAGGTCTTTCACCCCACATGTGCGCCTCCCCACAATAATATGTCAGGAAGAAAATAGTCCATGTAGTTGCAAATGCGAAAAATAAATATATAACAAGTCTTTTTATTTCTAACTTTTTATCCATCTTATTATCCATCTATATCCACCTCCCTATTCCGGTTAATCCAACAGGTAAGACGGTACGAAATCCAGTAAATTGCAAGGACAACAATCGGTGAAATGACAGATAGAAAGCTCATAAATGTCATATGATTTTCTGTCCACTCAACCAATACATAAATATCCCAGTTTTCTATGATGGACAAATCTCCAAACATCATATAGTACGCAACCGCAAAAAAAAGAATACACAGGATTGCGACTTTAATCGCTGAACCTTTTTTCACTCCAAATGTAAAATAAAATGGTAACTCGATTGCCGCCAGAAGCATTGAGGCACTGTTGATTGACGTAAGAAACATCCCCGCAGTGGTAACTATACCGGCAATACCATTTTCCCCAGCCATTCCCGAAAAAATAATAGTCCATATCTGCTCCAGCGAAAATATCACATACACAGCAATCGCAATAAAAATATACTTAGAAGCAATATAACTGTTTTTTGCAAGCGGAAGCGCATTAACAAATCGTCTTGCCTTACACTTTTCATCGTTTCTGCATATTGCAACTGTCCAGGAAGATATCATAAAAAATCCTACAAATATAAGCATCAGCACACAAAGCATCAGTATTATATCATTTACCTCTCCATCAGATACAGAATCTGTTACCCCGGGAAAAATAATACGCACAACCAGAAAAAATATCGTTGCCAAGCTAAAAAGTATAACTGTTATTTTCCCCTTAATTCCAACAAAATCCTTATAAAGAAGTCCTGCCATTACGCCACACCTCTCTTTCTCTTTGCGACTGCCACTGAACCGAAATATGAAGCTGTCGCTATCAGCATGGCAACAATTGCAAACACATAAGACTTATCAAAAATCGTATCAACAATCCCCATATAAAATGTCGTCAGCTGTTTACTCATAACTGCCTCATCTGCACCAAAATCCACTTTTGTTCTTGCATATACAAAAAATAATGCAAAAAGTACAATAACGACTGCAGTCACATAATTTGAGACATTAATCTTTTTACCACCCGATAAATACATTACAAATATTACAAAACTGATAAATATAAGCATTATTGATGCAAACGTGATAATACCCCCGCAGAAATGTCTCACGCTGATATAGTCCGTAAGTGATGCTAGTACAAATGTAAGAACTATATCCGTTATCACTCCAATCCCTATAAAGAAAATACCTGATATAAATCTGCATGCCACTCTCTTTTTTATTGATATCGGAAAAGAATATGCCAGTTTTGCAAACGAGGCATTCCTGTCATCCTCGAAAATACTGGTAATATCCCCTGTACATGCAATCGGTATCAGCATAAATATAAGAACTACGTATTTTGAAATCGTCGGTATATTAGTAGCACTCATTTCTCCTTCTGCAACCATCTCCTGATAACCGGTCGCTATATTTCCATATCTGCTGCTTAATACAAACATAATAGAAAGAATAACCACTGCAAGCAGAGTTACGCAAAAAGTAATTATTTGTTTTTTAAGACAATAGAAGTCCTTGATAATAAGCCCACGCATAAGAACACCTTCCCTTACTTTATTTCATACTGTTGACATAATATATCATTATCTCTTCCAGGCCCGCCTGTTCGATAACCATATTCGGATAAAGTTTTCTTGCAGTATTCACATCATTTACCAGAATCTCAGCCCCCATACTTGACAGTTCATATGACACTATCAGCTCCTTATCAATTCCTGCCAACTCTTCCTTTTTACATTTGATTATTCCATGTTTTTCTAATATTTCATCCTTATTTCCTTTTATAACAATCCTGCCTCCATCGATAAATACTACTTCGTCAGCCAGCTTCTCAAGGTCTCCTGTAATGTGTGAGGATAAAAGTATCGTGTGGTCCTCCTTCACCACATACTCACGGAAAATCTGAAGCATCTCATTTCTTACTATTGGATCGAGACCACTTGTAGGCTCGTCCATGATTAATAGCTTGGCCCCATGCGAAAGTGCAGTTGCAATCTGAAGCTTCATTCTCATACCTCTTGAAAAAGAGCCACATGCCTTTTTTGATGGAAGCGAGAATCTATTCAGATAATCAAAATACAAGGCCTCATCCCAGTTCTTGTACACATTTTTCATTATTGTATTTATCTGCTTAGCTGTGAGAAATTCATGAAAACCCATCTCATCAAATACAAGGCCGATGTCTTCTCTCAAGCTTGCGCTGTCCCCATCGATGCTTTTTCCAAAAAGAGTTATTTCTCCACTGTCTCTTGCGATTGTATCCAGGATAAGCTGTATAGTAGTTGTCTTTCCAGCTCCATTTTGCCCGATAAATCCACACACACAACCTTCCGGTACCTCAAAACTTATATTGTCCAGTTTAAAATCTCCATAGTCCTTCGATACATTTTTAAGTTCAATTACATTCTTCATTTCTTCCATCACATCGCCCCCGCTCTATCTTTCCTGTATTACTTTTCTATTGCTATTTACTGTGTATCCGTAGATTTTTCTTCATACAAAAGTCGTATCATCTCATGAAGGTCATCCTGGGAAATCTTGCCAAGAATTGCTTTATCCACAGCATTCTCCAATATCTCCTGAACTGCGAACATCATATTTTCCTTCATCAAGTCACCATCAATTCCTTTTACAAAGCTACCACGACCTACAACAGTATATATAAAGCCTTCTCGCTCTAAATCCTCATACGCCCTCTTCGTAGTAATGATACTGATTTTTAGTTCTTTTGCCAGCACACGCATTGATGGAAGAGAATCTCCCTCTATCAAATCTCCTGACATTATCTGACTTTTAATTTGCTCCTCAATCTGTTCATAAATTGGAACACCTGAGGAATTAGAAATAATAATATCCATGTGTTTTCCTTCTTATATCGCAATTCAACTTATTTTCTCAATCTAGCTAATTGTCTCAATCAAATTACAAAACTTTTCTCTTTAATATATTGTATATATCCAATATACACGCTTTATTTATATATGTCAACATTCAGAGCGAATTTGCAACTTCTTGTTTATAGAGGTGGGGGTGGCAACCGCATCTTAGGTCTTCGATGACATGAGTTGAGGCACTATGGGAGATGGGACTATTGTAGTTGTATATATGATTTGATGGGATAGTAATATATTTTGTGCGTTTATGTCCTCGCGTTAAGAGGCTCTAAATAATTCGCCAGGGTTATCTATAAGTGACGCTGTCGCTCATATTCGCCGTCCTGGCTCATATTCACTGAAATTGCCGTCCATGGCAATTTCCCAGCTGATATCAAACGAATTATTAAGACCCTCTAAACACTGCGGATGCACTTACAAAATATATTAC
>JAXELM010000034.1:0-2033 GCA_034100525.1 Agathobacter sp. | reverse complement strand
GTATTGGAGGTAGAAGAATATGACAATCGAATTTGATGATACTCTGGTAACTAAGAACGAACTTATTGACTCACAGCATAAAGAGCTTATATCACGAATCAAGCAATTTGTTGACAGCTGTGAGGAGAGTGGTGGCAAATTAAAAGCTATTAAGATGCTTGATTATCTTGCAGAGTATACTGAGTTCCATTTTGCAGAGGAGGAGAAGCTTCAGGAGGAAGTGGGATATCCTGGACTTGAGGAACATCGACAGAAGCATGAAGAGTTTAAAAAGACTCTTCGTACATTGGAGGAATTCCTCGAAGAATCTGAAGGACCAACAGATGCTTTTGTTGAACAGATTCAAAAAACAGTTGTGGATTGGTTGTTTAAACATATAAAGGCATTTGACCGTTCTGTGGCAGAATATATTTTCATGGTTGATAATCCACAGAGACTATAAACTAATACATAAAAAGTAGAATTGAGGCAGAACAAAACCACCTTGAATAGTGAATCAATATCACTATTCAAGGTGGTTTTCGTTATTTCGAAGAATCTTATTTCTCTGTCAGAGAGAAGATAGTTCCGTTTTTTCTAATTCTCTAATTAACATATGGTAGTTATTGGGAACGTTTACCACATATGTTTTACCACTTTCAGGAAGTACATAGTCTGTTAAACAGAATCAATCATTTTCTTGGTGGTTACAGGGTTACCCCAGATGGTTTCGGTGTTAAAGGTATAGCCTTTTCCCTTATTCATGGCATCTAAGGAATTTCCTAAATTCCAGAAAATAACATTACTTCACTCTTCTTATCCCATTCGCAGTATCGTCGCAGTTGATTATATTTCTGAAAGTATCGTACAATTCCATTGAGTAAAACAGCGGGAAACTATATGATTAATTCAAGGGAGGTAAAAAGATGTTCAAATTTGGTGAAAATATTATAAGACTTAGAAAAGACAAAGGTGTGACACAGGAACAGATGGCAGATTTTCTTGGAGTCACGAAAGCGTCTGTTTCGAAGTGGGAGACAAAACAAAGTATGCCTGATATCAGCTTACTGCCCATTATTGCATCATATTTTGATGTGTCGATAGATGATCTTTTGGGATATGAGCCAAAGCTTACGGTAGAAGAGATTGAAAAGATATATGGAGAATTGTCAAAGGCGTTTGCAAGTGAGCCATTCGAAGATGTGATGGGAAAAAGCGAGGCGCTTGTGAAGCAATACTATAATTGCTATCCGTTTCTTTTGCAGACAGTGGTGCTGTGGATTAATCATTATATGATGGCGGAAAACGAAGAGCGGCAAAGAGAAATATTGCAAAAGGCATCAGAGCTTTGTGATATCGTCATGGATAAGGAAAAAGACCAGGCAAAACGCAATGAGGCATTATCAATTAATGCATATGTGCTATTTTTGCTCGGACATTATGAAAAGGTAATAGAATCGCTGGAAAATCTGGCGGACCCAATGAACGCGGTATCAGTATCACAGAATTTACTTATTCAGGCATATATGGCAAGCGGCGAAACGCAAAAGTCAGAGCAGTATAATCAACTGCTTATCTATAATGATATTATAGGGACAATTATGTATTCTACATATTATTTGGCAGGAAATATAGAGAATCAAAGCAAATCTATTGAGACAATAGAGAGAGTGCTGCAAATTATCGAGATATATAATATGACGAATATTAATCCTAATACGGTAGCCATTTTTCTATTACAGGCTGCAACAACATATTCGACATATGATATGAAAAATGAGTTTTTTGAAATGTTAGATAAATATATTCATGCAATGGATATTTTGTTCGGTGATGAAATAGTCCTTGTAAAATCAGATGATTATTTTGATAAGATAGAACAAATTATCAAACAGCGGGATGAGATAAAACAAGTGCCAAGAGATAAAAGACTTATTTTTGCAAGTGCTATTTCTGTTTTCGAACAGCCTGCGTTTGCAAAATATAAAGATGAAAAGAAATTTAAATCATTAAAACAATATTTAGAAAGAAAAGGTGAAAAGATATGCAATTAA
>JAXELM010000159.1:0-8773 GCA_034100525.1 Agathobacter sp. | reverse complement strand
TATACTTAGCATTTTTATGGGAATTATTCTTACCTTCATCACAATTAAGTCCGAGTCAATATGGCCAGCAGCAATACTGCACGCAGTAAATAATGCCTCACCAAGTATACTTGGTCTGTACATAAATGAAGAAAACTTAAGTGGCTGGAGAGGCGATACTATTTTTGCATTCGTACTCACTATGCTCCCAATGATTGCAGTTGCGACGTTTTTTGTTTCGCACATGTCAAGAAGAAAAAAAACATATCCAATTGACTTTCGAACTATTACAAGTTAAAATAAAAATAGTCAAAAAGGGAGTAGTTGCATGTATTTTATACATGTTCTAGCTGTCGTCAGGACGTCTTTTTAGACCGGTGGCCAGATAACTTTTGTTAAACAAGACTTTTTGTGTACATTTAGCGTGCACAAAAGGTCTTTTTCTTTTGTGCAGAACCAAGTCAAAGAGAGGAGAATCTGTATGAAAGAAATTTATCAGGAAAGTGCTAAAGGACATACGCAGGAAAAAGCAACGCAGCTTCTAACTGAATATGGAGAAAATGTAATCGAAGAACAAGAGCAGAAAAGTATACTGCAGGTGTTTTTAGGGCAGTTTGCAGACCTGCTTGTTATTATTTTAATAATAGCAGCAGTTATTTCCATGTTCTCAGGAAATATAGAAAGTACAATTGTAATTCTCACAGTTATATTTATTAATGCAATTTTGGGAACCGTACAGTATGTAAATGCAGTTAAATCACTAGATTCGCTTAAGGAATTATCGGCACCGAAAGCCAAGGTACTGCGGGATGGAGTTAAAGTGGAGGTTGCTTCAAAGGAAATTGTACCGGGAGATATACTGTTATTAGAAGCTGGAGATATGGTTGCAGCGGATGGACGTATTATTGAGAATTATTCACTGCAGGTTAACGAAAGTGCTTTGACAGGGGAATCAACAAATGTCGAGAAAAATGATAGGGATATAGACGAAAATGTAGCATTAGGTGATAGAACCAATATGGTTTTCTCAGGAAGTCTTGTAACATACGGCAGGGCAAAAGTCATAGTGACAGCCACTGGAATGAAAACGGAGATGGGCAAAATTGCAGTGCTCATGAATAATACAAAAAACAAAAAGACACCATTGCAGGTGAGTATGGATGATTTTAGCAAGAAGCTTGCAATAGTAATCATGTTTATAAGTGTCATTGTATTTGCGCTTAGAATATGTCAGAAGAATCCGTTGTTAGACTCGCTTATGTTTGCAGTTGCGCTGGCAGTTGCCGCAATTCCAGAAGCGTTAAGCTCAATTGTCACAATTGTGCAGGCGATGGGAACCAGAAGAATGGCAAAAGAAAATGCTATTATCAAGGATTTAAAAGCAGTTGAAAGTCTAGGATGTGTATCAGTCATTTGCTCGGATAAGACAGGAACATTGACTCAGAATAAGATGACTGTAAAAGAAATATATGTAGGACAAAAAGGAATGCAGCCGGAAGAAATTGATTTGATGCAAAGTGCAAATCGATATTTCCTGTACAATGCTATCTTAAACAACGATTCTGTAATTATGGATGGTAATGAAATCGGAGACCCTACGGAAACCTGCTTATTATATATGGCGCGAAAAACGCCACTTGCCATGCTTGGTGTGACGGAAGAAAATTTCAGATGCATCATGCCAAGAATGGAGGAGCTGCCATTTGATTCAGACAGAAAACTTATGAGCACAAAGTATCTCATTCATGGAGTACCGACAATTCTTACGAAAGGTGCTGTCGATGTACTGCTCGAGCGAGTTACAAGAATTGCGATTGATGATGAAATAAGACTGATAACCGACGAAGAAAAACAACAGATTCTAAAGCAGAATCAGATATATTCACAGAATGGTCAAAGAGTATTGGCGTTTGCGTATAGTGAGTGTGGGGAAGATGAGACATTGTCCTTAGAATGTGAAAACGATTATATTTTTACAGGATTGGCAGCTATGATTGACCCACCAAGGGAGGAGTCAAAACAGGCTGTTGAGAATGCCATAAGTGCAGGTATAAAACCAATTATGATTACCGGAGACCACAAGGTTACAGCTACTGCAATAGCAAAGCAGATTGGAATTTATAAAGAAGGAGACATGAGTATTACTGGTCCGGAGCTTGATGAAATGACAGATGATAAGCTGAGTCAGACTATTAGTAAAATATCAGTGTATGCCAGAGTGTCTCCAGAAAATAAGATAAAAATAGTAGATGCATGGCAGAAAAAAGGGCATATAGTTGCAATGACAGGAGACGGAGTAAATGATGCACCGGCTCTGAAAAAAGCTGATATCGGTATTGCGATGGGAATTACAGGAACAGAGGTTTCAAAGGATGCTGCAGAGATGATACTGGCTGATGACAACTTCGCTACGATAATAGGGGCAGTGCTCAATGGACGAAATGTATATAGAAATATAATGAATGCTATTTTGTTTTTATTGTCAGGAAATATGGCAGCGATTCTGGTTGTTTTATTTTGTTCAATTATGGGACTTAGCACACCATTTGAACCGGTGCATCTGTTATTTATAAACCTGCTGACTGATTCATTGCCAGCATTGGCAATAGGAATGGAACCGTCCGACAAACAATTACTGAATAATATGCCAAGAAATCCTAAGGTAGGAATTATAACAAAGGAATTCTCAATAAGGGTATTGGAATATGGCATATTAATTGCAATCGTGACATTGATTGCATATTTTCTTGGTATGGAAGAGGGTGCAAGCACAATGGCATTTGCAACACTTACACTGGCAAGATTATTTCATGGATTTACATGTAGAAGCAATTTATCAATTTGCAGAATAAAATTGACGAGCAATAAGTGGAGCATAGCAGCGTTTGCAGTTGGAAGCGTGCTTCTAGGAGTAGTGTTGTTCGTGCCATTTATGCAGGGATTATTCATGGTGGTTCCACTTGCGATGAGCCAGATCATATGGATTGTTTGTCTGGCATTTGTGCCTACATTGGTGATACAGACATCAAAAATGTTAAAAGAATACCTGATAGGAATTTCTATCAGGCGTGTTTAATGTATTCCCGCGCAGATTCGGTTGTGGCAAGTCCTCCCTGGCTTGTCTCTTTGAGACAGGCTGGCATCTGATTGCCAATTCGCTTCATGCTGTCAATAACATCATCAGGTGAGATTGCACTCTGTATTCCCGCCATAGCAAGCTGGGAGGACATAACTGCATTGACTGCACCATAAGCATTTCTTTTGATGCATGGGACTTCGACAAGACCTCCAACAGGGTCGCACACAAGGCCAAGGAGATTTTTGAGCGAGAGGGCAGCAGCGTTGAAAACTGTAGAGGCATCACCACCCTGTAAGAATACAAGTGCACCGGCAGCCATAGCACTTGCAGAACCGATTTCTGCCTGGCAACCACCAGCAGCACCAGCGATAGATGCGTTCTCTGCAATTACTTTACCAATTCCGGCAGCGACATATAGGGCATGTACCATATTCTCTTCGCTGATATCATAGTCTTCAGCATAACTTAGAAGAACAGCAGGAAGGACACCGCAGGAGCCGGCGGTAGGAGCTGCAACGATTCGTCTCATACATGCGTTGGATTCCCCCATTTTTATAGCTTTTTCCATGACTTTTCCAACGAAGTCACCGCATATGTTTTTGCCGGATTCATTATATTTATGGAGAAGGGCACCATCGCCACCGGCACGTTTGCTTGGAGAACGTAACTCACCGTCATATAGACTGTCAGCACTCTTCATGGCCTCATACATTTGCAGCATTTTGTGATAAGATTCCTCAGCAGTTCGCTCACTCTCATCTATTTCAGCCTGTTGTACAATTTCCCAGATCTCTTTTTGTTGTTGTGTAGATAATTCCATTAAGTCGTTTAGTGTATGGTATTCTGTCATAGCATATACTCCTTATTAACTTCCAGAAAAGTAAGTAACCTTCAAAACCCCTTCAACGTGTTCGAGCCATGAAATTCCGTCTGCCGGAATGCTCTGATCGCACTCGATAACCATAACAGCCTTCTGACCCTTGGCACTGCGGTACAACTGCATGGTTGCAATGTTGACTCCCTTATGCGCAAGCATTGAAGTGACTTCAGATACATGACCGGGCTGGTCGAGATTGTGAACAATGAGGGTAGGATTGTCGCCCGAAAAATTCGTGCTGATACCATCGATTTTGTCTATATTGATGCGTGAGCCACCTATTGATGAAGCCTGAATCTCGATTTGCTTTGAGCCGGTACCCTGTAAATGAAGAACAACTGTATTTGGATGCGCTTCATCTAACTTTGCTTCTCCAAAGCTGATTTCTATTCCACGCTGTTTTGCTATTTCAAGGCTGTCTGCAATCTGGTAATCATCAGGTGTCATTCCGAGAAGTCCTGCTACAATAGCTTTTTTGGTTCCATGACCATCACCGGTCGCAAGAAAAGAACCATATAATAATATTTCAGCTTTTTTCACTGGTTCATCCAAAAGACGTCCCGCAACATAGCCAATACGAACAGCACCTGCCGTATGTGAGCTGGATGGTCCAACCATAATCGGTCCAACGATATCAAATAAATCCATACGAAGCCTCCTTGTCCTTTATTATTTCACATTGTAGAGCATTTTATTAGAATTGAAAAGAGCTAAAAATAAATGGTTGACTTTCTATATTTTTGCGATAGAATGTACTTAAATTTAAATGAAAAAAGTGGAAAAACTAAATAAAATAAGTTGAAAGCAAAGGTGCTGCGGAGTAATCTGCGGCGCCTTTTTTAGGGAGTATTATGTATGACTGGAAAATCAAGAATAGGAACTATATTACTATTGATAACTGTATTAATTTGGGGAACGGGTTTTTCCATTGGTAATATTGGAATGCGATATATACCCATTTATACATATAATGGCATAAAAAGTATTGTGGCAGGATTATTCCTGTTGGTTGTAATATTCATAGGCAAAAGACGTGGAGAACACACTAATCCAAACAGCAGAAGAACTATGCAGTGCTGAATTGCCTGTGGAGTTGCACTTTTTGTCGCAAGTAGTCTGCAAAATTATGGAATTGCATATGGATCTGTGGGAAAGACAAGTTTTATAACTACATTATATATTGTGTTTGTTCCTATAATAAGTTTTATATTATTTAAAAAGAAAATACAAAAGTGAGTTGGAATAAGTGTTTTACTTGCCGTGATAGGAATGTATCTGCTTGGATGGAAATCAGACAGTGCCTTTGAATATATAGATGGGAGCAACTGTAACAGGTTGCTTCTTTCTTTGTCAAAAAATCTTAGTTGTTTGTAATTTACATGGAAATCAGCTATACTAATACGTAAAGAAAGTAAAAATAATATATATGTAGGAGTAAATAAAATGAAAAGAATAGCAGTAACATATGATAATGGACAGGTTTTCCAGCACTTTGGAAGAACAGAGGCGTTCAAAGTATATGAAGTTGAGGATGACAAGGTAATTAACAGCCAGATAGTAGAGTCAAACGGAGTAGGTCATGGAGCATTGGCAGGACTGCTGGCAGACAACACAATAGATGTGTTGATATGTGGAGGAATTGGTGGGGGAGCCATGGCGGCACTTGAAGACCGTAGTATAGAGGTCTGTGCAGGTGCACAGGGTGATACAGATGAAGTAGTAGAAGCATATCTAAAGGGGGAGCTTGAAACAGCAGGTGTGACATGTGATCATCATGGTGAGAACCATTCATGCGGAGACCACGAAGAGGGAGGCTCATGTGGCGGTGGCTGTAACGGAGGTTGCGGCGGACATAGCACATTAGAAGGAAGAAATGTAGGAAAAACAGTAAAAGCTCATTATAAGGGAACCTTCAATGATGGAACACAGTTTGATTCTTCATATGACAGAGGTGAACCACTCGAATTTGTCTGCGGTGCAGGAATGATGATAAGCGGTTTTGATGCGGCTGTTGCAGATATGGAAGTAGGACAGGTTGTGGATGTTCATCTCATGCCAGAGGAGGCATACGGAATGCCTGACCCAGATGCTATTTTTACAGTAGAAATAGCTCAGATGCCTGGTTCAGAAGACCTGGTTGAAGGCCAGCAGGTATATTTATCAAATGCATATGGACAGCCTTTCCCGGTAACTGTAGTTGGAAAGGACGAGGCAAATATTACGTTCGATGCAAACCATGAGATGGCAGGCAAGGAACTAAATTTCAAAATTGAATTAGTGGAAGTACTATAGGAGGGAGAAATATATGTTAGAAGTAGGAACAAAAGCACCTGCATTTGAATTGCCGGATCAAAATGGCGTAATTCATACATTAGAAGAATATAAAGGAAAAAAAGTAATTCTCTATTTTTATCCAAAGGATAATACAGCTGGATGCACAAAGCAGGCTTGTGGCTATTCCTTATTAAAGCCACAGTTTGAAGAAAAAGGTGTGGAAATAATAGGCATAAGTAAAGATACTGTTGCATCGCATAAGAAATTTGAGGATAAGCAGGGACTTACCATCACGATTCTAGCAGACCCGGAGCTTACAGCCATTCAGGCATATGATGTATGGCATGAGAAAAAGATGGCGGGAAATGTCTATATGGGTGTAGTAAGAACAACATATTTAATAGACGAGAACGGAATTATCATAAAAGCTAATGACAAAGTAAAAGCTGCAGCTGACCCGGAAAAGATGTTAGAGGAAGTGTAATGAGAATTATTTTGTCACCTACCAAGAAAATGAAAATTGATAATGATAGTCTGGTGCATCAGGGGCTTCCTGTTTTTCTTGAACAGACCGAAGAAATATTGCAGTGGCTAAAAGAAAAAAGTACGACAGAGTTAAAAGTTATTTGGAATTGTAATGACAAGATTATAGAGCAGAACCGACAACGTCTGCTTCACATGAAGTTGCGGGAGAATCTGACACCAGCGGTACTTGCATATGAGGGCATTGCTTTTCAGTATATGGCGCCAGGTGTATTTGAAAATGAACAGTTTGACTATATACAGGAGCATCTTAGAATTTTGTCTGCATTTTATGGGGTATTAAAACCGATGGATGGGGTAACACCGTATCGACTTGAAATGCAGGCAAAAGCATCAATTGGCGGAAACAGGAATCTGTATGAGCTGTGGGGAAGCAGACTATATGAAGAAGTGTGTGATGGTGGTGTGATAATCAATCTGGCATCAAAGGAGTATTCAAAGTGCATTGAGAAATATCTGACGCCACATGATAGATATATAACAATAAACTTTTATGAGAAGTCGGGAGATAAGCTTGTAAGCAAAGGGACATATGCCAAAATGGCCAGGGGAGAAATGGTCAGATATATGGCAGAGTTACACATAGAAAACCCAGAGGAAATTAAGAAATTTGATAGAATGGGATATGTATACAGGGAGGATTTGTCAGGGGAAAAAGAGTATGTGTTTGTGAGGTTGCGATGATAAAAGCATTTATAAAAAAGGAAGTAATACTAATAGTTGCATGGCTACTTGCAATCATATCAATGTTTGTAGTCCATCCTTCCGGTAAATATTTGGAATACATAGACTGGCGCACTTTAGGAATATTGTGGAGTCTTATGATAATAATGGAGGGGCTAAAGCAAAATGGTTTCTTTGATACTGTCGGAAACCGGCTGTTAAATAGCACTAAGAATATCAGGCAGCTTGTGCTTGTACTTGTGTATCTGTGTTTCTTTTTCAGTATGATTATAACAAATGATGTAGCACTTATCACATTTGTTCCGTTTGCAGTATTAATTCTTAGAAAATGTAACTGTGAAGAAATGATGATTCCTGTCATAGTTTTGCAGACGATAGCTGCGAATCTGGGAAGTATGCTTACACCCATTGGAAATCCACAGAATCTTTATCTTTATGAATTATCGGGAGTCAGTTTGGGGAAGTTCATTGAGTGGATGTTGCCATATACAGTGATAGCAGGCTTGGCCATAATTATCACTGTAATGATAATCACAAAAAGAACAAATCAAAGTAAAATAGATAGCCATACATCTACTCGTCAATCAGAAAATAATCATGAGAAAATAAATTGGATTATATATTTTGTGCTGTTTATTATGGCTATACTTGTAGTAAGTCGGCTGATACCTTTTTATGTACTTGTAGTTGTGGTATTTGTCGTTATGCTTTTGGTTGATAGAAAGCTGCTTTTTGAAGTAGATTACTCACTGCTTTTTACATTTGTCGGCTTTTTCATATTCACAGGCAATGTGGAAAATGTCAGTCAGATTCATTCGTTAATGCAGCAGATGGTAGATGGAAGTGAGCTGCTATTTGGCATAGCACTTTCACAGATTATTAGCAACGTACCCGCAGCATTACTTCTTTCTAATTTTACAACAAATATCAAAGCCTTAGTAATAGGTGTAAATTTTGGAGGGCTTGGAACACTCATCGCATCAATGGCGAGCCTGATATCCTACAAGGTATTTGTGAATGAATGCGATGGGAAGAATGGTAGATATCTTGCATGGTTTACAGCCATGAACATCGTATATTTACTTATCTTGTTAGTGGTGTATACACTTCTTAATTAATAAAAAACTTGTTGTTTGTCGAGGGGAGGTGGCAACCGCTTCATAGGTTCTCGAGGACATGAGTTGAGGCACTATGGGGGATGGGACTATTGTAGTTGTATATATGATTTGAGGGGATAGTAATATATTTTGTGCGTTTATGTCCTCGCGTTAAGAGGCTCTAAATAATTCGCCAACGATATCGATAAGTGACGCTGTCGCTCATATTCGCCGTCCTGG
>JAXELM010000117.1:0-3257 GCA_034100525.1 Agathobacter sp. | reverse complement strand
AATATGGCAGTGCAGATTACTATAAAAAAATAAAGAATGAGGGTATTGACTGCTGCATGAGTCAATACCCTCATTCTTTATTTTACACTTCTAAATGCTGAATTTCCTGTAAGATTCCTAAGCAGAATCTTTCTCGCTGTCGTATACTCTTTTCCGATAAATCCAAGTCTGAGCAGAAAACATCTGAAAGCATATTTGTCATTGTCCGTTTCGGTCGGCTTTGATGATACCCTTTTTGCATCTCTTGCCATGTCACACAGCCTTGAGATAAATTGTGTGTAGGCTGCAATCTCATCGCTATCCGTTGTGTATGGAAACCATGAGAAGTTTATTTTTTCCTCAGTAATCTCTATTTCTGTGCTGTCCATCCGAAATGCACGTTGAAAAAGTGTCTGCTTATTTACTATGATCTTCTGTAAATTTTCCAATGCCGTATCCGTAAGGCTCTCTTTCGGAATCGCAATTGTCAGCTTATCCTGTTGCACTGGCACTTCTTCCGTTATTTCCGTATCGTCCTGAAACCCATGTTCCCGTAACTGCCGAATCAGGTCTTCCACTATTTCTTTTTCAGTTCCATCCGGGATACGCAATACCCCCTCTTTATCCAGTCGGTATCCTGCAATATCATATGCGCAGCTTGGTACCCGTTCATAATGCGGTGCTGTTCCAAGTATGTTTCCAATCTCCTGTGCCAGTTTTGGTCTCTGCTTTGATTCCAATGTAAATCTGATTTCATTCTTCATAATATGTACCCGCCTTTCTTTTTCGGTAGTACATATATCACTCTGACGGCACAGAATAGCAAGACAATTCAGATTATATTTCTGCCAAAATGTACGCAGAAAAACTGTGATTTTTATACTGTTTTTTACACGTTTTTTCTGCGTATTTCGTTACTATCCGGCAAAACAAAATCAGCTAAAGTGATGACATTCAGCGAATATTTTCACATCAACCGACCTTGGTGGGTATCCCCCCTGTTTAATTCTGCGAAAATTCGCACAAAGGGGGCCATCGGTCTTCACCCGCACATCTACAGAGATTTCTCTCCCCCCAGCCTCTACGATAAACTTTTAATATACAATTCATCTGCTTCGCTTCTAATAGCTTCTACTCTTGATTCATCTGTAAATTCAGAGTGTGCTAATTTTGATAACTCTGCCAAACGAACATGAACCATATTTTCAACATCATATTCCTTAATTTTAACTGGTATTCGTATTTTGAACGTTCTCTTATCACTTGTTGACATCACGTAATCTTCAACAATATGAGTGTTCAAAATAGCACAAATATAGTGTGCCTCATCTTCTGAAATGAAAGTACCATCAGCTTTTTCACATACAGAAACACAATGATTTTGGAATGCAGGTTTCTTGATTCCTCCCCATTCAGTTTCAATTTTACCTACAACAGCAGACACCCATTTTGTATTATCTCTGAAAACAACATACCAATCTGCATGACTATATTTTCCTGTTCTCGCCAACGCGTAATATGGTGCTGCATCATCTCCAATAATCTTATCACTATACTTAGTTTGAGCCATAAGATGCTGTTTATTATCTTCATAATACTTTAACAACTCTGGAGAATTATCTAACAATGTTGACTTATTAAGTGGAACCTTATAATGATCTTCATCATAAGGAAACGCCACAATATATTCTGGCTCATTTACATGAAAACGTGAAACATTTACTCCCTTAATTAATGGACGCAGATATACAGTTTCAAGCGTCGGTGTTCTTTTACCAACGGGTATCTTAGACTTTGAATTTTGATAACTTTCTAATGAAACCATATGTTTATCATCAATAACTTGCTTTAATGTCAGCAACTGCAATTCTTGAGGATAATACTCCACACCTTCTCTGCCAATGTATCCCGCGTTGCCAGCTATTATATTAAACTCAGACAATTCTTTAATATCTCTAGCATAAGTGAATGCTGAGCGTGCTTCAGCTGCCTTTCCCACCACGCCTGACACTATTGTAAAGTAATTCGAAAAATTATCTTCACAAATAAGATTTTTTATATTATCTAATTTATTCCCTTTATTAAGAATCACACGCTTAAGTGATATTCCCTTAGAATAATCACGAACATTTTCAGAGATAATATAAGTACAAAATAACTGTTGAACAGGTGAAAATGGATGTCCTGATTTTGACCAGTCAATAATCTCCTGAAAATACAACCGACGTCCATCATATAAATTAAATTTTCTATAGCCTTCATAGCTCTGTTGGAACAAAAGACTTTGAGGCATCAAAATAGCCATCACGCCATCTTTTGCAAGCCAATTCTCTGCGGTTACATTTGAAATTAATGCACAGATATTAAGACTATTACCTCCGGTTCTTCCATCACCCGAAAACAGGTTTCTTGCATAACACACTTCCTTTTTGTTTTCTCTATGCACAGATGGAAGTGTTTTCCAGTCAACCCAAGGCGGATTTCCTACCACTAAGTCAAACTGACCAACATTACACAACATAAAACTATTTATCATAGAATTAATAATCGCGGGTGTAATTAATCCCTGTGCCTTTAGCTCACACCATGAATCAGTTATATCTTTTAATTCCATCTCGTTTTCACACAATTTATCAAGTCGATTAACGAACGTGTTATTATCGACATCACCTAATAATGCTAAATTCTGCATTTCTTTGATAAATTTTTTATTATCATTAATTCTTCATGACAAGTATAATTACATAGAATTCCATCTGCATTAACATAATCAGATCCCAAAACACCCGGACTTCCATTTCGATTTTCCTTAAATTGTTGTAACATATTTGGCATTATAGCCATAAACCAACCATCTATATTCCACAAATCCTTATCGCAATATCCTTTTGTTATTCTCTGCCAACTATATTTTATATTTTCAAAAACAAAACGTGGTAATTTCCAAGGTTGTCTAATACGCCATCGAAACTCCTTACTATCCCATACATTTTTCATATGCGTATCTCCTTCTTATAAAAATAACAATATCCCCGTCAACGACGAGGATATCTTCAATACTTGTATGTAATACTTTGCTAAGAATTAGAAAATTATCTATACTTGGAAGCGACCGTCCTGAAATCCACTTATATACAGCTTGTGGATTTTCAAATCCCATAGCCTCTTGGATATCTTTTACAGTATACCCATTTTCTTTTAATAATTCTCGAATCCTATTCCCGGTTGCCTGTTGCTGGATAGATAAATATATAGGTTTCAAAATCGTCCCTCCTTTA
>JAXELM010000263.1:0-4301 GCA_034100525.1 Agathobacter sp. | reverse complement strand
AATTCCTGTTTCTCATATTTAGGTGTTATTACTTTAAGCAATGCCCATTTTTCATCAATATCCTCTAGGAAAAATCGATTCTGCTTTACATCATAGAAAATATCTGTTTCTTCATCTTCATAAAAATCAATAGTTTCAATTTCTTTTCCTATATATGGATTAAGTATCTGTCGCATATCATCCTTCATACTACTTCTTAATGTATTAGGTTCTGAATTAATAGAACGTTCTGTCTTGCGTAGTCTACTGGATATACCGCAAACTTGTATAAATGCCAAAAAACCGAAAAATGCCCATAATTTATATACAATGTCCATCTACTTGCTACCTCCTTCATTTTCAATTTCAATTGAAAGAATAGAGGAAAGAGCGATAAGTTTACATACCTTCTTCTTGCCTTCTAGTGTGACCTTTACCCAATTTCCTTGGAACGATTCAATTTTACATGACTCATCTAGTAAATCGAAATCTTCTTCATCTTCATAAAAATTTAGTTTAACCTTTTTCCCAATTAAGTTTTCAAGTAATCTTGATATAGACTGCTCGTTAGTATCAACATTAGAAGATATAGTTTCTTCATTCAGAAGATAATCGCATGAAACATTCAATATAGATGCGATTTGAGAAACTTTTTCAACGTCAGGTATCGCAGTACCGGATTCCCATCTTGATACTGTTTGTCTGGTAACAGACATTTTCTCAGCTAATTCTACTTGTGTAATACCTAATTCCCGCCGAGCACTAGATATTTTATTACCAATATTCATATGCTAAAACTCCTTTCTTCTTCTGGTTCTATTTAATCAATTAATCCGTACATATGCAAGCAACTGTCTCGCACAAGTGTAACACTTCATGTTACATTTGCAACTGGGACGGTGTTTTCTGACTCTTTTATTGTCCCGTATGGCATTTGGATCCCAAAATTGACACACATAAAAGCCACTTTTCTCCGTCCCTAACTAATGAAGTTCTTTGACCATGCATATTCGTGGCTCATTCCTATCAAAATCCCAGGTATGATATCCACCACCCTGACAGTTTTCCTTATGCTTACACTCTTTGCAGGTCTTAGATTTATTTTCTTTGTGCTCTCTGTAAATTTTGAACTCATCCTTCCAAATATCTAAGAGATTATCTTGTCTTATATTTCCAAAAGTAAGCTCAGGGCGTCTTTCAATATCTAAACACGCACTAATATCCCCGTTATATTGAATGCTTGCCACTTGAAGTCCTGCCCTGCAAAAAAAATACCATGGTCGTGTTTTTCTTTCAAACTCAAGCCCTAAAAAATGATTGCAGCTATATAAAAACTCCGTTTCATCCTCCTGATGATTAGCTATGTAGTTAATAATATATTTGTAGTCATCCGATGTAAGCATCAAATCTTTATTGGTCAACGCTCTACCTATTGGTTCTACATTTATTATTCGCCACATCTTGCAGTTATGGGCTTTTATAACTTCATATATTGAATCAAGCTCGTTGATATTTTTCTTATGTACGACAGTTGTAATCATTACCTTCTCAATACCGACACTTATTAAATTATCCACTGCCTCTAACGCTTTATCATACGAGCCTGTTGTCTGCCTGAACCACTCATGAGTCTCACGTAATCCATCAAGACTGATTCCTATAGAATATATGCCGGCATCTTTTAGCTGCTTTGCCACTTCAGGGCTTATCAATACTCCATTGCTTGTCATTCCCCACTTATATCCAAGCTTTGAGATGGTTGCCATCAATTCACATAAATGAGGTCTTAGCAATGGCTCGCCTCCTGTAACGTTTATAAATGGCAGGCTTTTTTTCTCTTTGATTAAATCATCCTTTAACCCGATTAAAGTCTGAATGATTTCATAATCGCTGAGCTGATTTTCCATCCGAAGCTCACCACAATTACTTCCACAATGCAGACAATGTTCATTACAGTTGAGGGTCATCTCTATAAAAAGTGATCTTAACTCTGGATTTTTTCTAAGCTGTTCCTTATAGTCGTTTAATTGATTAAAGTGCTGTTGTTTTATCTCATCTTGGAAGATCCGCATATCTATCCTTCATATCAATCTCCTATTCGTAATCTTCCGGCGCCCCATAAACACTAGTCTCCTCTTCTTTATCCGGATAATACTCCGTACCATCATTTTCTGTATCCATACCACTGTTTTCCGTTTCTTCCGCCTCAGTAACATTTATATCTTCATAATCTTCCGGTGCACCGTACACTCCACACGCCATCATTGTTGACGCGCAAAAACCTGCGGTCAACAAAGCACCTAATACCTTATTATTTTTCATATTAATTATCCTCACAAAATATTGATTTTCAAATTCGTGCACAATTATTTTTCTTTCCTCATTTTTATGAAAAATACATCATCTCCAACCTCATACATAATGTAATCATTTTTAATCCCAACACGGAAATTCAAATATGTTTCATCTGAAAGTGAGTCTTTCTCTCTTTTATGAACAAGGTGCTCTGTCCTAGTGTCCGTGTCCATATAAAATAGTCCCTCCAAAGTATAGTACACAATCCAGTCCTGATCATAATATATTACTTCTTTTCCATCAAACTCTTCTATTTTTACCAAGCTATCTGTTTCTTCATCATATTCCAATGTAAAACTGGGGTACCTCTGGGGACGGTGTTTTCCGACTCTTTTATTGTCCCCTATGACATTTTTGTTTCAAAAGTGACACACAAAAAACCACTTTTCTCCGTCCCCTTTGAAAGCAGGCAAACGCTCTCAACATGCTGAGTCATAGGAAAACAATCAAATGGTGTGCACTCCACCATTTTGTATCCATGTTTTGTCAAATATTTGACATCGCGGGCAAGGCTTTCCGGGCCACATGAGACATACACCACCTTCTTTGGTGAAAGCTTTACTACTGATGATAAGAAAGCCTCATCACTTCCTGTGCGTGGCGGATCCATGATTACTACATCTGCTTTCTCATTTTTCTCAGCCATCTGTACCATAAATTTACCTGCATCATCATTGAAGAAACGAACATTATGCACATCGTTTCGCTTTGAGTTAGTGATTGCATCTCGAATGGCCTCTTTGTTGAGTTCTACACCAATTACTTCTTTTGCATGAGGACTGGCGATAATTCCTATTGTTCCAGTTCCACAGTACGCATCAATCACTTTCTCCTTCCCTGTAAGACCAGCACATTCGACTGCCTTATTGTACAACAGTTCTGTCTGCTTTGGATTGACCTGATAGAATGAATTAGGCGAGATTCTAAACCTCATTCCACACAATTCGTCTTCAATAAAGCCTTTGCCGTATACTGTAATATTTCTATCTCCCAGTACCATGCTTGTTTTTTTATTATTTACGTTAATAACAACAGTACTTATATTTGGAAATTTCTTTCGAAGTGCTTTTACAAAATTGTTTTTTGAAGGCAGAATTGGAGATGCAAGAACAAGGACAACCATAATCTGCCCTGTCGCATAACCTTTTCTGATGAGAACATGACGTAGTAAACCATATCCGGTATCCTCATCGTATGTCTTGATTTTAAAGGAACGAAGCATATTCTTTATCTCAAGAATAATCTTATCACATTCTTCATCCTCAATCTGACATCCCTCGATATTTACTACATCATGTGAATTTTTCTTGTATACGCCTGCTACTACCTGATTTCTCTTTATACAGTCAAACACAGCATGTACCTTGTGTCTGTAATGATATGGCTCGTCCATTCCAACAATAGGATTGACCTTGCCAAATGACTTCATAAGTTTTTCTATATACTTCTGCTTCTGCGACAACTGCTCACTATATGAAATCCCCTGATAATCACATCCGCCACATTTTTTCGCATATTGACAAGTATTCAGTTCTTTTTTATTAGACTTATTATTTTCTTTCATCTTTACCTCTTATGCCATAATGCATTTATCTATTTTGCGTAATTCTTGTACATCGCAACATGATCATAAATACACTGCCAGCTGCTGTGCGCCTGTCCCGTTACACAAATATAAGGTGTACCGCTTGCCGAAATCTGATAGCTTGCGCTACAGCTTCCTGACTGAACTACATATCCTGTTTTTGCAGCAATTACTTCTCCTCCTGAATCCTTATCCTCGATTCTTCTAAGGAACCAGTTCGAAAGCACAATTCCCTCTGGATGCTGCTCAGTTGGTGCTGTTGTGTATGTGTGTGCGGATAGCACCTCACGGCAAAAATCATTCTCAACTGCCGCCTTTAAAATCATTGCCATGTCATATACTGTACAGTAATTATTTTCATCATAGAGTCCTGCACAGTTCG